>JAJYNP010000260.1 GCA_021786265.1 Chloroflexota bacterium | reverse complement strand
GTCGCCGCCCGGCATGCACGCACGATGGTTCCGGCCGCCGCGCGCTCGTCGGCGCCGGAGCCGGAGGCGGGGTGGCCTCGGGCGTGTCGGCGGTCGCCGCAGCCAGCGCCGCAGCCGGGGTCGTCTCCGGCGCCGCATTCGGCCCCGCAGCCAGCGGTGCCTCTGCGATCGCGGCGGCGTTCGGGGCGGTCGGCTCGGTCCCCGGCGCGAGATCAAGCTGGTCCAGCATCAGGTGGTCCCTCATGGGCGGCATCTGCGGAGTCTCGACCGGCCTGCCTTTCGGAACGGTTACGGCGCCTTTTCCGCCACCCATCGACGTGCCCCTCGCGCTCGGGTGGCGAGACTCCGGCACGACAGGCCACGGCGGTAACAGTGGGGAAGGCCATCGCGACACCGTATCGGCAGTAGTGTTGCGTGACGGCCTTTGGCGCGGCTGCACCGCCAACTTCCCCATCCGACAAGGGCCAGCGTCAGGGGTGTGTCATCGCGGCGCAACAGTGGGGCTCCGCTTGTGCGTGCGGCGGCGTGACGCCAGGTCGAGTGTCTCGGCCTGGAGGGCGAGGGGCGGTGGTCGTGGCGACCCGGAGCCCGCGGAAGGCACAGGAGGCGGCCAGGCAACACTTCTACCGATACGACGGGTCGTGGGTGGGCGATGGGGCCTGCGGCGGCGATGGGGCCCGGGTGGGCGACGAGCCTTGCGCGGGCGACGGGGCCTGGGTGGGCGATGGGGCCTGCGGGGGCGATGGGGCCCGGGTGGGCGACGAGCCTTGCGCGGGCGGCGGGTCGTGGGTGGGCGACGAGCCTTGCGCGGGCGACGGGGCCTGGGTGGGCGATGGGGCCTGCGGGGGCGACGAGCCTTGCGCGGGCGATGGGAGCCTGGTGGCACGGTAGGGCGGCGTCAGGGGGCAGTGCCGGACCGGCGACAGGTCCTGCGCGGGCGACGGGTCGTGGGTGTGCGACGGGGCCTGGGTGGGCGATGGGGCCTGCGCGGGCGGCGGGTCGTGGGTGTGCGATCGTCCTCCGGCGGGCGACGGGGTGAGGACGGGAGGCTGGCGCGGCCGACGCGCGGCCGACGAACGGCCAGCGGACCAAGGAGCGGCCAGTGGACCGAAGGAGCGACCAGCCGGGAGCGACCGCGGACGAACCACTGAGCAGCCGGACGTGGTCTCGCCGGCCACGCGTGTCGCGGAGACGGTCCCCGGAGGAGCCCATCACCACCCTGCGCGTCTACGACCCCCGCCAGTGCTCCTCGAACACGACCTGCTCGCGCGGCAGTCGCGCCTGTCCCGGCGCCGACTTGGGCCGGCGCGCCGCCTCGGTCGGGTGACCGACGGAGACGACCGTTCGCACGAACCGGTCGGCCGGCAGCCCGAGGATCTCACTGACCGCGTCCCGTACGTCGGAGCGGATCCAGGAGATCCCACCGCCGAGATCGAGCATCGAGGTGGCGATGAGCATTCGTTCCGCGGCTCGGCCGTCGTCGAAGGCGCGAGAGATCGCCCGGTCACGGTCTACCGGGAGCGCGATCGCGATGGCGGCGGCCGCGGTCAGCAAGGGGCGAGTCTGCGGCTGGCCCGCAGCCGCGATCCGCTGCAGGGTCTCCCGGCTGCCGATCACGATGAACCGCCACGGCTGCTCGTTGTTGCTGCTGCCCGACCAGCGTGCGACCTCGGTGATCGCCTCGAGCGTGGCCCGGTCCAGCGGCTCGTCGGTGAACTCGCGGTATTGCCGGGCACGAACCAGAGGACGCACCCGGTCGATAGGGGAGGCGGGCGGGTTGCCCGGGGAGGTGAACGTCGGCTCGGTCATGGCTGCACGCTAGCAGACACCACAATCGGGGTGACCGATGCGGGAGGAGGCCGGTGGTTCGGGATCTGCCGGGCGCTGTGGGTGTACCGTCCCCGGCGATGGACGGGCCACCCACGCGAGGCTCCCGAATCAGCCATCTCCGCCGGCGACCTGCCGTGCTTGCGGTCGTCGCCATGGGGGCGAGCGCAGCACTGCTGCTCGCCGTCGTCTGGGCCACGCCCGGCGCACCGGGTCGGCACCTGGCAGTCAGCGGCACCGGCCGCCCGTCGTCGCTCGGCGTGCCGTCTGTGGGCACCCCGGGCACGAACCCGGCGGGCATGGGACCCGCAGGCGCGGGCACGAGCGCCCTGGGCACGAGCGCCCCGGGCATGAGCACCCCGGGCACGAGCACCGCCGTTACGATCGCCGCGGGCACGTCGTCCGCGTCAGCCACCGCGTCCACCCCTCCGTCGGGCCCGCCGTCGCCCACCGGGACGCCGCTCCCGTTCCCCTCGATCAGGCCCGCGCCCACCGGGACGTTCGCCCAGTACAACCTCCCGGCGCCGTGGATCGGCGGCACGTCGCCGTGGGCGAACGTGTGGGTCTACACGCCGGCCGGGTACCGGACGTCGTCGCCCGCGCGCTACCCCGTCCTCTACGAGGTGCCGTGGGGAGGGGACGGCTGGGAGAGCGGGATCCACGTCCGCGAGCTTCTCGACACGCTGATCGCGGACGGCACCCTGCCGCCGACGCTCATGGTGTTCATCAACCAGGCCCGCGGCCCATACCGGCCGAGCGAGTGTGCCGACTCGTGGGATGGACGCGAGCACTTCGACACGTACGTGGCACAGACGGTGGTCCCCTGGGTCGACGCCCACTTTCGCACCCTGCGCACGCCCCTCGCGCGCACGCTGGTCGGCTTCTCGCAGGGCGGATACTGCGCGCCCACCCTGCTGTTCCACCACCCCGACCTGTTCGCGAGCGCCGTCTCGTTCAGCGGGTACTTCGTGGCCGGTGTCTGGAGTCCGGACACCAGGCTGGCCCATCTGCCGTTCGGGGGCAACGCGACGCTGATCGCCAACGATTCGCCGGTCATCCTGGCCGGGCGGTTGCCTTCCGCCGTCCGGACGCGTCTCTTCCTGGTCCTGGTCGGCACGCCGGGCGAGGCCTTCTACGGCCCGCAGCTGGAGTCGTTCTCGGGAACGCTGGCCGCCGGTGGGTACCAGTTCGTGGTCCTGGACAGCGCCGTCGGCCACTCGTGGCGCCAGGTCAGGGTCATGTTCGCGGCGGCCCTGGCGGCCGTCACGCAACGCCAGGCGCAGGCGGGGCTCGTCACGCCGCGCGGCTGAACGCGGCGACCGCCCCGACGTGGGCGGAGCGCCGCCACGCGCACCGGCACCCCCGGCCCGGGCGGGTAAGCCCTCGAACAACCCGGGCAGGCCCGTCGGCCGGGGCGCAATCGCCGGGGCGCAGGCCCTTCGGTCCGGGCGCGATCGCCGGGGCGCAATCGCCGGGGCGCGATCACGCCGCCCGCAGCCGCGCGAGCCACGCGTGCACGCGCCCCGACGGGAGGAGGGTCTCGAGCGTCTCACCGTCGATGGCCTCCACCGACCAGCCCCTCCGGAACGCCTGCCGCAGCGCGCCCCGCCGCACGCGCTCGGGCCCGCACCCGAACAGGTTCCGGTCGCTCCAGCACAGCACGAAGCACCGCCCGCCCGGCTCGATGGCGGCCCGCAGGCTCGCCGCGTAGGCGGCCCGGTCGGCGGGCTGCAGGGTGTGGAACAGCCCCACGTCCAGGATTGTGTCGAATGACCGACCGAGCTCGGCTACGAGCTCGCCAAGCCGCAGCGCGTCCCATTCGAGGAACGTGGCCGCGCCCGGCCCGATCCCGCGCGCGGCGGCCTTCGCCCGCGCCTTTGCGATCGCGGCAGCCGCGAAGTCGATCCCCACGACCTCGTGCCCCCGACCGGCGAGGTAGAGCGCCGTCTCGCCGGTTCCGCAGCCCGCGTCGAGCACCGAACCGGCGATCAGCCCGGACTCGGCCAGGCGCACCACGGCGTCCTGGGGCCGGCCGATGTCCCAGGACGGTGTGCCCTCGTACGCGGTCTCGAATGCCTTCGTGGTTCCGTCCTCTCCGGCGGGTTCTCCGCCGGCACGTCGCGCCTGCGAACGCCCCTCCCGGCCAGAACGCTGCCCCGACGCCGACCGGCGGCGCGGCCGCTCAGACCGCCTCGGCCAGCGGCTCCACGAACTGGCTGTTGTACAGCTCCGCGTAGAAGCCCTGGCGCGCCAGCAGCTGCTCGTGCGTGCCCTGCTCCACGATCCGCCCGTGGTTCATGACCAGGATCTCGTCCGCATCGCGGACCGTCGAGAGCCGGTGCGCGATGACGAACGCGGTCCGGCCCTGCATCAGCCGGGTCATGGCCCGCTGGACCAGCACCTCGGTACGCGTGTCGACCGAGCTCGTGGCCTCATCCAGGATCAGGATCGGCGGGTCGGCCAGGAAGGCCCGCGCGATCGTCAGGAGCTGCCGCTGGCCCTGCGAGACGTTCGCGGCGCCGTCGTCGATGACGGTGTCGTAGCCGTGCGCCAGGGTGCGTACGAAGTGGTCGACATGCGCCGCACGGGCGGCCTCCTGGATCTGCTCCTCGGTCGCGTCCTCGCGACCGTAGGCGATGTTCTCGCGGATGGTCCCGCCGAACAGCCACGTGTCCTGGAGGACCATGCCGAACGTGCTCCGCAGGTTGTCCCGGGTCATCTCGCGGACGTCCATGCCCTCGACCGTGATGCGGCCGCCGTCGACGTCGTAGAAGCGCATCAGCAGGTTGACGAGCGTCGTCTTGCCGGCCCCGGTGGGGCCCACGATGGCGACCGTCTCGCCGGGCTCGACGGCCACGTTCAGGTCATCGATGAGGGGCGTCTGCGGCTCGTAGCGGAACGACACGTTCTCGAAGACGACGCGCCCGACCGCCTCCCGCAGCATGTGTGGCTGCGCCGCGTCGGGCACTTCCTCGGGCTCGTCGAGCAGCTCGAAGACGCGTTCCGCGGAGGCCATCGTGGACTGCAGCACGTTCATGATGCTGGCCACCTGCGTGATCGGCATGGTGAACATGCGCGAGTACTGGATGAACGCCTGCACGTCGCCCAGCGTCATGCTGCCCGACGCAACCTGCATGCCGCCGATCACCGCGATCGCGACGTAGTTGAGGTTGCTGACGAAGTTCATCGTCGGCTGGATGATCCCGGAGATGAACTGGGCCCGGAAGCTGGCCTGGAAGAGCTGCTCGTTCTCCTCGTCGAAGCGGCGGATCGCGTCGTCCCGGTGTCCGAAGACCTTGACGATCGCGTGACCCGTGTGCGTCTCCTCCACGCGCCCGGTGATGGCGCCAGTCTGCTCCCACTGGATCCCGAACTGCTTCTGTGAGCGTCGCGCGATCAGCGCCGTGGTCACCCCGGCCGCGGGCAGCACCAGCAGCGAGATCAGCGCCAGCATCGGGCTGATGGTGAACATCATCACCAGCACGCCGATGACCGTGAAGACCGAGGTGAGGATCTGCGTCAGGCTCTGCTGCAGCGTGGTGGCGATGTTGTCGATGTCGTTGGTGACACGGCTCAGCGTGTCACCGTGGGCGTGGCTGTCGAAGTAGCGCAGCGGCAGGCGGCCGAGCTTCTCGTCGACCTGGCGCCGCAGCCGGTAGACCGTGCGCTGGGAGACGCCCGCCATGATGTAGAACGTCGCCCACTGGAAGATCGAGCTGAAGACGTAGATGGCCGCCACCACCGCCAGGATGGTGCCCACCGCGCCGAAGTCCACCCCGACGCCGACCGACACGTGCATGCCGGACAGCATGTCCGCCATCTGACCCTGGCCCCTGGCGCGCAGGAGCTGCTCGACCTGCTGCTGCGAGGTGCCCGCGGGGAAGTACTGCCCCAGGTACTTGCCGAGGAGCCCCTCGAAGAGCTTGTCGGTCGCGTTGGCCAGGATCTTCGGCGCCCAGACCTGGAAGGCCACGCCGACGATCGCGAACACGATGACGGCGACGATCCAGGGCCGCTCCGGCCGCAGCTCCCCGACCAGCCGTCGCAGTGCCCCCCGGAAGTCGCCAGGCTTGCCGCCCGGCATCATCATGCCGTGACCGCCGGGCCCGAAGCCTCCGCCCATAGGGCCGCGCCGGCCCGGACCGCCGAATCCCGGGCCCAGCGGACCGCGCGCTGCGCTGCCGGCGTCCGTGCCCGGCCGCGGCGTGCCGCCCGCCCCGTCGCGGGACCCCGCGGTGCCGCTCACGCGACTTCCTCCCGGGTCAGCTGCGAGTAGACGATCTCGCGATACGTCTCACAGGTCTCCATCAGCTCCTCGTGGGTGCCGATGCCGGCGATCGCGCCGCTGTCGAGCACCACGATCTGGTCGGCATGCATGATCGTGCCCACGCGCTGGGACACGATGAAGACGGTGGCCCCACGGGTCTCGGGCTGCAGGGCCATGCGCAGGTTCAGGTCGGTCTTGAAGTCCAGCGCGGAGAAGCTCTCGTCGAAGATGTAGATCCGCGGTCGCTTGACGATGGCGCGTGCGATGGCCAGGCGCTGGCGCTGGCCGCCCGACACGTTGGTGCCGCCCTGGTCGATCGCGGCGTCGAGCTGCCCCGGCATCTCGGCCACGAA
Source organism: Chloroflexota bacterium (assembly GCA_021786265.1). The sequence continues at coordinate 80,764 of JAJYNP010000260.1, read as the reverse complement.
GTCGCGTGCCTGGGCGATGGTGAGCGCCCGCCACAGCTCCTCGTCGCCGGCGTCCTCGTTGCCGTAGCGCAGGTTGCTCGCCACGGTGCCGCTGAACAGGAACGCCCGCTGCGGCACCAGGCCCATGAGGCGCCAGAGGTCCTCCTGGGGGATGTCCCGGACGTCTACCCCGTCGATCAGGACGCTCCCGGCGGTCGCGTCGTAGAAGCGCGGCAGCAGGTTGATCAGCGTGGACTTGCCGCTCCCCGTGCTGCCCACGAGGGCCGTGGTGGTGCCGGGCCGGGCGACGAACGAGATGTCGCGCAGGACCGCGTCTTCCGCGCCCGGGTAGAGGAACTCGACGCCGCGGAATTCGACCAGCCCGATGGCGGCCGTCACGGGCGCCGGCTCGGGTGGATCGTGGAGGCTGATGTCCGTGTCGAGCACCTGCGCGATCCGTTCGGCCGAGGCGGCGGCGCGGGGCACCATCACGAACATGACCGTCGCCATCATCACCGAGAAGAGGATCTGCATGACGTACTGGAGGAAGGCCATCAGGTTGCCGATCGGCATCTCGCCGTTGTTGATGCGCAGCCCGCCGAACCACATGATGGCCACGCTCGAGAGGTTCATGATCCCGAAGAGCGAGGGGATCATCAGCGCGAAGAGCCGGTTGACGCGCAGGGCGGTGTCGGTCAGGTCGCGGTTGGCGTCCTCGAAGCGGCGCTCCTCGTGCTCAGTTCGCACGAAGGCGCGGATCACGCGCACGCCGTCGAGGTACTCGCGCATGACCCGGTTGATACGGTCGATCTTGACCTGCATCACCCGGAACAGCGGCATCGCCCGCGACACCAGGCCGCCCAGTACCAGGGCCATGAGCGGCACGATGATGACGAGGACGCTCGAGAGCGGCACGTCCTCGTGAAGGGCCATGATCACGCCGCCGACGGCCATGATGGGGGCCAGGATCATGACGGTCAGCGCCATCACGATCATCATCTGCACCTGCTGCACGTCGTTGGTGTTGCGGGTGATCAGCGACGGCGTCCCGAAGACGTTCGTCTCCACCTGCGAGAACGCCAGCACCTTGCGGAACACGGCGCCGCGGACGTCCCGCCCGAAGGCCATCGCCGTCCGCGACGCGAAGTAGATGGCGACGATCGCGCAGGCCGCCAGCAGCAGGGTCACCGCGAGCATCAGCCCGCCGGTGTGCATGATGTAGTTCGTGTCGCCCTTGGCCACGCCGTTGTCGATGATGTCGGCATAGAGGTTCGGGAGGTACAGGTTGGCGACCGCCTGGACGGTCAGCAGGGCGACCACCAGCAGCAGCTGCTGCCGGTAGGGCAGGAGGAACCTGGTCAGGAGTCTGGTCATCAGTCTGGGTCCCTGCTCTCCACGATGCGTGGCTCTGGTGGGCCGCCTGCAGGTCCGCAGTCGGACGCCGTGTCCGGGTCGGGCGCGGCTCCCGGGTCGGACGCCGTGTCCGGGTCGGGCGCGGCTCCCGGTTCGGGCGCGGCTCCCGGGTCATGCGTGCCACCCAGGCGCTGCCGGGCCGTCCGGATCGCGCGGATGCCCTTGAGGAAGCCGGCCAGCTCCTCCTCCGTCAGCTCGCCGAGCATGCGGGCGAGGTGCTCCCGCCGGCGGGCCGCGATATCGCGGAAGATGGCCCCGCTCTGCTCCGTCAGGTGGACGGCCACCACGCGCCGGTCGTCGGTGGCGTGCCGCCGCTGGACCAGCCCGCGACGCTCCATGCGATCCACGATGCCGGTCGCGCTCGCCACCGAGACGTCCAGCTCGTCGGCCAGGCGACTCATCGGCAGCGGACCCTCTGCTTCGAGCACGGCCACCACGTTCAGCTGGATGAGACTGAGGGCGCCGCGGTGCCAGTTGCGGAACATGCCGACGCGGTCGCGCGGCGGCCACGCCGTCAGCTCGTCGAGCAGCTCGTCGCTGACCGGTCGGCGCGCATCGCCGGTCCCAGGGTCGGGCAGACCGGCGGCGCCGCCTGCCGGCGTGTCCTCGTCCGGGCCTGTGCTTCGTTCTTCGAAGACATTCAATGTCATGCTGAATGTATAACCGATGTGGTCCGGATGCGCAACTGCCCCTGCAGGGGCCAGAGCGAGGGCTGCGGTCCGCGGCGGCGAGCGACGGGCGCCCGGGCACCGTGTCACCCTTGCACCAGGCGACGCGGGCGCGATCCCCGGGAGCACGCGATGACCGGAGCCAGCGTGACCCACCCGGCGAGTGGAGGAGCCTCATGGAACCACCGGACTTCGACCTGTCAGGCCAGGTTGCGCTGGTCACCGGCGCGAGCCGGGGGATCGGCCGCGACATCGCACTGACGCTTGCCGCGTGCGGTGTACACGTGCTGGCGGGCGTTCGGGACCTCGCCGCGTTCGACGCTGCCGCCGAACCGACCGGCGCGACCGGCGCGCCCGGCCGCATCGAGCCGCTCGTGCTCGACGTCCGCGACGTCGAGCGCACGCGCGTGACCGTCGACGTCGCGGTTGCCCGGCTGGGACGCATCGACATCCTGGTCAACAACGCCGGGCTCGGCGCGAACCACGACGCGATCGACGTCACCGAGGCCGACTGGGACGAGATGATGGCGGTCAACCTGCGTGGGCTCTTCTTCACGTCCCAGGCCGTCGCCCGCCACATGCTCGAGCGGGGCTACGGGCGGATCGTCAACATCGGTTCGCAGGCCGGCATCGTCGGCATCCGTCGCCACGCCGTCTACTCGGCGAGCAAGGGCGGCGTCCACATGCTGACGAAGGTGCTCGCGCTCGAGTGGTCCGCGTCCGGCGTCACGGTCAACGCCATCGCCCCCACCTGGATCTACACGCCGGGCACGGCCGAGCGCCTCGACGATCCGGCGTTCCTCGCCGACGTCCTGGCACGGATCCCGCTGGGCCGGGTGGGCACCACGGCAGACGTGGCCGCGGCCGTGGTGTTCCTCGCGTCGCGCGCGGCGGCCCTCGTGACCGGAGCGATCCTGCCGCTCGACGGAGGGTGGACGGCACAGTAGGGACTGTGCGGCCGCGCGCCGTAACCCATCGGCAACCCTGCCTCGGCGGATCCACGGCAGTACTCGTGCCGGCCCCGGCCTAGCGTGACATCGGCAGCGTCAGCCAGCGTCCCGCCGGGACTCCCGTGCCCGGCAGGCACCCAGGCCCCGGATGGCCGACATCGAAGGAGCGTCCCGACATGGCGACCGCATTCGAGCTCCCCGCGACCGGGCTTCCTCCTCGCACCGAGAGCGTGGGCGACGTCCTGCAGCTCGCCCGCGAGTCGGGCGTGGCGATCGTCGACCTGCGCTTCGCGGACATGCCAGGGCAGTGGCAACACTTCTCGATCCCGGTGAAGGAGCTGACCCGGGACCTGTTCTCGGACGGCATCGGCTTCGACGGCTCGAGCATCCGCGGCTTCCAGCAGATCCACGAGAGCGACATGCTGCTGATGCCCGATCCGACCACGGCGTTCGTCGACCCGGTGCTGCGGGTGCCCACACTCGCCCTGGTGTGCGACGTGGTGGAGCCGGGCTCGCGCGAGCCGTACTCGCGGGATCCCCGCTACGTCGGCCGCAAGGCGGAAGCGTTCCTGGCCCGATCCGGGATCGCGCAGACGGCGTACTGGGGTCCCGAGATCGAGTTCTACATCTTCGGCTCGCTGACCTTCGACCAGACCGGGTACCGCGGCTTCTACGAGATCGACTCCGACGAGGGGATCTGGAACTCCGGCCGCAATGGGACCGCGAACCTGGCGCACCGCCCGCGACCGAAGGAGGGGTACTTCCCCGTCCCGCCGCTCGACAAGTTCCAGGACCTGCGCTCGGAGATCGTGCTGAAGCTGATCCAGGCGGGGATCGACGTGGAGGTGCACCACCACGAGGTGGGCGGCCCGGGCCAGGCCGAGATCGACATCCGCTACGGGACGCTGGTCGACACGGCGGACCGGGTGCTCAAGTACAAGTACGTCGTCAAGAACACGGCGGCACAGAGCGGACACGTGGCGACGTTCATGCCCAAGCCGCTCTTCGGCGACAACGGCTCGGGCATGCACACTCACCAGAGCCTGTGGAACGGCGACTCCAACGTCTTCTACGACCCCGACGGGTACGCGCTGCTCTCGGAGACGGCGCGTCACTACATCGGCGGATTGCTCGCGCACGCGAAGTCCGTCCTCGCCTTCGCGGCCCCCACGACCAACTCGTACCGGCGGCTGGTTCCCGGCTACGAGGCGCCCATCAACCTCGTCTACTCGCAGCGCAACCGATCGGCCTGCATCCGCATCCCGACCTACTTCACCACGCCCGGTGCGCGTCGTCTGGAGTTCCGGTCGCCGGATCCCACGTGTAACCCGTACCTCTCGTTCTCCGCACAGCTCATGGCCGGAATCGACGGGATCATCAACCGGATCGAGCCGCCGGCGCCGGTCGACAAGGACATCTACGAGCTGCCGGCAGAGGAGCGCGCCGGGATCGCGGGCACGCCCGGGTCGCTCGAGGAGGCGCTCGACGCGCTCGAGGACGACCACGACTACCTGCTCCGGGGCGACGTCTTCACGCCCGACGTGCTCGATGCGCACCTGACGTTCCGGCGCGACTCGGCCAGGCAGGTGGCGCTGCGGCCGCACCCCTACGAGTTCTACCTGTACAGCGAGGCCTGATCGCCGACGACGCCTCCGCGGTGCGGGCGACGTCCGCGCGGGGGTCGGGCCTGTCATGCCGTGGCGCCCGGGTTGCCTCCACCGCGCCCGGGTGCCGCCATGTCCGGGCCCGTGGCTGCCGCCGACCCGCGGCAGCTCGCGGCCGCTGCCGCCCCGTGGCTGCCGCCGATCCGGCGCCGATCCGCGGCGACCCGCGCCCTCGCCACCCGCGTATCCTCGGCCCCGACGAGGGGATCGCGTCCGCGATCGCCGGTTCCGCCAGCGGAGCGTGCAGCATGGCCGCGATCAAGCGCGTCGGCATCCTGACCGCCGGAGGCGACAGCCCCGGGCTCAACGCCGCCATCCGCGGACTGGGCAAGGCCGCCCTCGGGCGCGGCATCCAGGTAGTCGGGTTCCGGGATGGGTTCCGGGGCCTGGCCGAGGACCGGCGCCTCCGGCTCAACGGCACGACCCTCGCGGGCATCCTGACCGTGGGCGGCACGATCCTCGGCACCAGCCGGGACAAGCCGCACCGCATGGCGATCGACGGCCAGACCGTGGACGTGACCGACGCGATCGTGAAGCACTACGCCCGCAACCACCTCGACGCCATCGCGTGCCTGGGCGGCGGCGGGACGCAGCGCAACGCCCTGCGCCTCGTCCGCGCGGGCCTCAACGTCATCACCCTGCCCAAGACGATCGACAACGACGTCGCCATGACCGATGCGACCGTCGGCTACGCCACGGCGCTCGAGGTGGCCACCGAGGCCATCGACCGGCTGCACTCCACCGCGCACAGCCACCATCGCATCATCGTCGCCGAGCTCATGGGTCACCGGGCCGGCTGGCTGGCACTGGGCGCCGGCCTGGCGGGAGGGGCCGACGTCATCCTGATCCCCGAGATCCCGTACCAGATCGAGAGCATCGCCGACGCCATACGCCGCCGAAGCCGGCGCGGCACCAATTTCAGCATCGTCGCCGTGGCGGAGGGCGCCCGGAACGCGGAGGACACGCTGGCCTACCGGGCCGCCGAGGCACGGCGGAGCGCGGCGTCGGGCGCCCACGAGCGAGAGGCGGCCGACGCCGAGCTGGCGGCGCTGGAAGCCGCGCACGCCGGAGCCACGCTGCGGCTGGCGCGACAGCTGGAGGAGCTGACCGGGCTGGAGTCGCGGGTTACCATCCTGGGCTACGTGCAGCGCGGCGGAACGCCCTCGCCCGTCGACCGGCTGCTGGCCACGCGGCTGGGCACCGCCGCGGCCGAGCTCATCGAGCAGGGCACGTTCGGGGTCATGGTGGCGGCCCGGGGCGACGGGGCCGTGCCGGTCGCGCTCGACGAGGTCGCCGGCAAGCGCCGGACGGTCCCGCCCGACCACTCCTGGGTGGCGACCGCCCGCCGCGTGGGCACCTGCCTGGGGGACTGACGGGCGGGGGAACCGCCCGGAGCGGTCGGCGGCCGCGGAGGGTCGGCCCGGAGGGTCGCTCGCGCGTCAGGCGGACCCCGGCGAGGCGTCGTCCGGGGTTCGTCCCGCGGTCTCCGCCAGGCGTCGGGCGAGGAACGCCCGTTCGGGAGCGGTCGTGGCCAGCTCGGCCGCGCGGCGGTAGGCGGCCGCGGCCTCCGCGTCGCGGCCCATCCGGCGCAGCACGCTGGACTGGCCCCGATGGCCGCCACCGGTCGGGACGGCCGCTACGCCGTCTCCGGCACCGACGTCCGGCCCGCCGAGCGCTCGAGCGCCCAGTAGAGCACGCCCGCCACCACGAACCCGACGACGTACGTCACATCGGCGCCGCCCAGCGCGTTCGCGGCGGGACCCACGTACAGGGTCTGGTTGAAGAACGGGATCGAGACCACGAACCCCAGGACCAGGGCAACCAGCGCGTTCCGCCCCGACGGCAGCCGCGCGAAGTCGGCCACGCGCCGCACGTCGAACCGGCCGCCCCGCAGCCGCCAGTCGACCAGCACGATCGCCGCCCAGGGGCCGATCCAGTACGTGATCAGCAGCAGGTAGTTCTCGAAGGTGGTCTGGAAGTTTCCGTAGTACAGGTAGAGCGTCGCCGCGAAGCTCAGCACGCCGACCGCCGCGGCGGACATGGGGCGCCAGATGCGGACGCCCGCCGCGAGCAGCGAGAGCGAGCCGGTGTAGTCGTTCATCGCGTTGACCGCGACCGTCCCGACGAAGATCGCGACCATCGCGAGCGCCCCGATGACGCCGCCCCCGACGATCTGGTTGATCTGGTGCGTGGCGTCCGCGGTCGAGTTGCCCAGCGCGTTGGCGACCGCAAGGCCGAGCGCCTCGAGCCATGCCGCGGAGAGCCCCAGGCCGAGGAACGTCCAGAGGAACACCCGGGACGCCGGGGCGTTGACCGGCAGGTAGCGAGTGTAGTCGGACGCGTAGAGCGCCCAGGCGAAGTTGAAGCTGCCCGCGATCGTCGTCATCAGCACAAACGTGCCGAGCGACGCGCCCGACCCGTCGGCCAGGGCGAAGTCCATCTTCGGCGCGGCCGCGACGGTGACCACCGCGAAGAGCACGAAGAGGCCGATCGCGGCCCACTTCTCGAAGGTGTGGATCGCCTCGTAGCCCACGATCGAGAGCGCGGCCTGGCAGACGATGACGATCGCCAGGCTGACCGGGAAGGGGATCGCCCCGCCGGTCAGGACGTCGATGGCGTAGGCGCCGAAGAAGGCGTTGATGGCGTCCCACGCGATCGTGCTGAGCCAGTTGATCACCCCGGGCACCACGATCGTCTTGCCGAACGGCAGCCGGGAGGCCGGGATCTGCGCCATGCCGCTGCGGGGGCCCATCGCGGCGAGGACGCCCACGACCGCCGCCGAGATGACGTTCCCGATCACGATGGCGGCCAGCCCCGCCCACCAGCCCAGCCCGATGAAGCTGGCCGCCGCCAGCGTGCCGATGGCGAACGCCGCGGGGACCAGGTTGGGGGAGAACCAGACCGTGAAGACGCGGGCCAGCGACCCGTACCGACCGGCGAGCGGGATCGGGTCGATGCCGTGCCCCTCGATGGTCAGGTCCCCCTCTCGGGTGGGCATCGTGTCGCGCGCGGACGCAACCGCCTCCACGGCGCTCAACCTCTCCATGGGCTCAACCTCCTCCTGGTCGTGCGAACGTGACCGGCACATCGGCGCCGGTTCGGCGGACGGTGCTCCGCGCGGGCTCGGTCTCGGCGACCAGCCGCCCCCCGCGGATCACCCAGCGCGCGGCCGGCCGCAGCCGGATCGCCTCCGCCTCGTCCTCGCAGTCGAACACCACGAGGTTGGCCGGAGCTCCCTCCCGCACGCCCCAGTCGCCGCGCCCCGACGAGCGCAGCGGGTTCGTCGTGATCATCTCGTAGGCTCGGAACAGCTCGCCCCGGCCGGTCATCTGGCCCACGTGCACCAGCATCGAGAGCGCGTCCAGCATCGAGCCGCGCCCCAGCGGGTACCAGGGGTCCATGATCGAGTCGTGGCCGCAGGTGACGTTGATACCGGCCACGTCCAGCTCCTTGACGCGCGTCATGCCCCGGCGCTTGGGGTACGTGTCGAAGCGGCCCTGCAGCACGATGTTGTCGAGCGGGTTGGCCACGATCGTCACGCCCGAGCGTCGCAGCAGCTGGATCAGCTTGAACGCGTAGGCGTCGTCGTACGAGCCCATCGCGGTGGTGTGGCCGGCCACCACGCGGCCGCCCATGCCCTCGCGGATGGTGTGCGCGGCGACGTGCTCGAGGAAGCGTGACTCGGGATCGTCCGTCTCGTCGCAGTGCAGGTCGATGGGCCTTCCGGTCTCGCGCGCCAGGTCGAAGATGAACTGGACCTCGGCCACGCCGTCCTCGCGGGTCCACTCGTAGTGCGGGATGCCGCCGATCACGTCGCAGCCCAGCCGCATCGCCTCGCGCATCAGCCCGGGGCCGTCCGGGAACGACAGGATGCCGTCCTGCGGGAACGCGATCAGCTGGAGCTCGACGATGTCCCGCACCTCGTCGCGCAGCTCGAGGAGCGCGCGAAGGGCGACGAGGTTGGGATCGCAGACGTCCACGTGGGAGCGGATGAGGCCGGTTCCCTGGGCGACCTCCCAGAGGATCGCCTCGCGGGCGCGGCGCTTGACGTCCTCGTGGGTGAGAGTTCGCTTGCGCTCGGCCCAGGTGAGGATCCCCTCGATGAGCGTGCCGGATTCGTTGTACCGGGGCTCGCCGACGGTCAGGACCGCGTCGAGGTGGACGTGGGGGTCGACCAGCGGCGGGCTGACGAGCCGGCCGTCGGCACGCAGCTCGGGCGTGCCCGGGGCGGCCGGGATGGCACCCGGCGGGGCGATCCGGACGATCGACCCGCCCTCGATCCCGATGTCGACGGGTTCGGGATGACGATCGGCGGTGGGATGGGCGCGGCCCCCCCGGATGATCAGGTCCATGCGGAATCCTCGAGTGCGTGGCGGGCGTCGGTGCCGGAGGAGGTCGCAGTCGCGCGTGCCTCGGGTGGTCGGGCGTCCAGCGGGGGCGGCGTGTGCCGGAGCGGCGCCAGGTCGAGCGTCTCGACGTGCGCCGCGATCTCACCGAGCGTGGCGATCCAGAGCCCATCGGTCGCGCGCATGCGCTCCAGCAGGCGTTCGAGCGCGACCGCGCGGGACGCACGACCGGTCAGGAACGGATGCATGGTGAGGACGAAGCACCCGCCCTCGGCCACCTGCGCCTCGAGCTCCAGGGTCCACATCTCGAGCACCTTGGCCGGGCTCTCGATCACGCCGGAGCCGGTGAGCCCCGGCAGGTACGCGTACTGCTCCCAGTCGTCGAGGCCCCACTGGATGGGGATCTCGACCAGGGTGGAGGAGGGGTGGGCACGGACCGGCGCGGGCGTGGCCTGGTCCGGTGCCGCGCCGGCGACCGCGGACGAGGCGGCGTGCGCGGTCGCGTCGGCCTCCCCGGCCAGGCCGGTGGCCCCGGTCGCGTCCAGCACGTACGGCCGGTCGGCGTCCATCAGGCTCGAGTCGTAGCGGAAGCCGTGGCGGGCGAGCAGCCCCGGGGTGCGGTACGTGGTCTCCCACCACGGCGCGCGGTACCCCACCGGCCGCACGCCTGCGACCCGGTCGAGCGCGTCGAGCCCGCGGAGCAGGTACGCTTCCTCCTCGGCGGCGCTCGCCCGGAAGACCGGCTCGTGGCAGTACCCGTGGTGCCCGATCTCGTGCCCGGCGTCGCGGATGGCACGCACGGCGTCCGGGAATCGGTCCGCGGTGTGGCCCGGGACGAAGAAGGTGGCACGGATCCCCTGCCGCTCCAGGATCCGGAGCAGGCGCGGGGCGCCGGTCCGCGGCCCGTATGCCTGGTGGGTCATGACGCTCAGGCGTGACGCGGCCTCCGGGGCGTCCGCCAGGATCGCGCTCTCCGCGTCGACGTCGAACGTGACCGCGGCCGCGGCACGGACACCGTTGGGCCAGCGGAACGCCGCGGCGGTCGACTCGATCACGGGCGTGCCGCCCCGGTGTCCGATCCCCCGGCGCCTGAGCCACCGGCGCGCGATCCGCGCGATCCGCTCGATCCGCCGGTGCGCCCGTCCCGGCGCCGCAGCGCCACCAGCGAGAGCATCTCGTAGGCCAGGTTGGCCGCCAGGAAGGCCGTCTGGCCGGCCGGGTCGTAGGCCGGGATCACCTCAACCACGTCGAAGCCCACGAAGTCGATGCCAGCGAGCCGCCGCACGATCGCGAGGGCGTCGTGCGCGGACAGGCCGCCCGGCTCGGGGGTCCCCGTGCCCGGCGCGAAGGCCGGGTCGACCACGTCGATGTCGAAGCTGATGAAGGCGGGCCGGCCGTCCACCCGCGCCCGGATCGCCTCGGCCGCCGCGCCGGCGCCCATGCCGAGCACCTGCTCGGTGGTCAGGTAGGCCAGGCCGAGCTCGTCGGACAGGCTCGTCCAGTCGTCGGGGCCGTACAGCGAGCCGCGCAGTCCCACCTCGATGGAGTGGGCCGTGTCCACGAGGCCCTCCTCGACGGCCCGGCGCATCCAGGTGCCGTGGTTGTACCTCTCCTCGAAGTAGCTGTCCCAGGCGTCGGTGTGCGAGTCGAAGTCGATGACGGCCACCGGGCCGCGCGGGCGCGTCGCGCGCAGGTGGGGCAGCGTGCAGGCGTGATCGCCGCCGATGAGCAGGGGCACTACCCCGGCCGCCACGATGGGCGCCACGTGCCGCTCGATGGCCGCGTAGCTGCGCTCGGTGAAGCCCGGCACGATGGCCACGTCGCCCGCGTCCACGCAGGAGAGGACCTCGAACGGCGACACGTCGAGGTTCGGGTTGTAGGGCCGCAGCATCACCGACGCGGCCCGCACTGCGTTGGGCCCGAAGCGGCCGCCCACGCGGTAGGTCACCCCGGTGTCGAACGGCACCCCGACCACCGCCAGGTCGACCTCCTCGAGCGCGGTCACGTAGGGCAGGCGCGCGAAGGTGGACGGCCCGGTGAAGCGCGGTGATTCCATCGATGACGCCGGGACGTAGCGCGGCACGGGAACCTCGCGATGGGGATTGCCTGGTTGTGGGCGCTTGCCAGGTCCTGCCCGAACAGGACCCGGTGGCCTGACGCGACAGTCTACGTCCCCGCAGGTGGGGCGCAAGTGGCTTCCCGATGCGGGCCGGCGGGTGGCGCCCTGCTGCAGCTGCGCGCGTGGCTGACCGACACGGAGCTGCGCGGGAAGGTCCGGGCGGACGGTCCGTGGCCGCTCGCCCACCACGTGGAGGAGCGGAGGCACCGGCGTCAGTGGAAGGGCCTTACCGTGTGTCAGAACCTGTGGTCATCGGTACGACGTGGCGGAGGACCAGGTCCGTCCGCCGTCGCGGGTCACCAGCAGCGTGCCGAGGCTCGTCTGGCCGCCTGTTCCCGTGCCGGTTCGCGTGATCGCTACCCCCTGCAACGGCGTGGTGAACCCAAGGTAGGTGAGCACCGGCTCTCCGATCTGCAGCACCGTCCGGCACGTCCGACCTCCATCGAACGAGCCGACGATCGCGGACCCCTGCGTCGTGCTCCCGGCCGCCGGGATGGCCCCTGCCGCCGGGATGGCCCCTGCCCCCGGGCTCGCGATCGCGTCGACGCCGTCGAGTGGCACCGTCGTCCCCGTCTCGCCGAACGTCGCACCCCCGTCGTGCGAGACGTACAGGTGCTCGCCCTGCTGCCCACCGGACGGCGACGGGCCCCAGATCCCCACGTCGCAGGCGGCCACCAGCTCGGTCGCGCTGGAGGCGGCGAGCACGGCGGGGCCCTGCACTGTCGCGCAGGGCGGCGTCCAGGGCACCCACGCGCCGGCCACCAGGCGAGCGCCCCCGACCACCGTCCGGTCGACCTCCAGGAGCCTTACGCACGAGCCGAGCGTGCGGCGGGGAAGAACTCGCGGGCCAGGTCCGTCCTGGCGCGGCAACGCGTCCTGCGCATGGCCCAGGCGATACCTCACGGGAATCTGGCCGTGTCGCCGCGGACCTCCGCCCCGCCGCGGGCGGTCGCCCGGACACGGGCCCGATGCCGACCGCACACAGGCGCCCGGGCGCCGATCGGCCGCTGACACCAGCGCCGATCGGCCGCAGGTTCCGGCGCCGACCGGCCGCAGGTTCCGGCGCCGACCGCCGCCGGCGCCCGGTCATCGCCTGCGATCGGCCGCAGGGCGCGATCCGTCAGAACAGCGCGCGATCTGTCAGAACCGGGTACCGTGCACATGTCGCAGGCTCGTGCGGCGAGGCTCATGCGCGGCCGATCGCGCGTGCGCCGCCGGCACGAGTGGCGGCCGGTGGCGAACACAAGCGGGCGGTCCGGTTGGCCCGGCCGACCCGGTCGATCCACGCGGCGTGGGCATCGAGCTCCGCGACCGATCGGCAACCGACGCCAGGCCCATGGACGTCGGGCGAAGCGAGGGATCGAATGTCGAAGCACTCGGTGCAGGTTCGCGAGCGGCGAGCCGCGGAGACGGAGCGGATGCGCCAGATCCAGGACGCATGGATCAGGAGCCTCGCGCCGGACGCGGCCGAGTCGTTCACACAGTCCGTCAAGGCCGCCCGCGCTCGAGGTCCGGAGCCCCGGAAGCCGGACATGGCGCCGGGAACGGCCCCGAGGCCGCCGCGGCCGGGCCACGAGCCCCGACCCCCGAAGGAGCAGTCGCGATCGCGGGGGCGAAGCTGACATGCGGAAGCGCAAGCAGACGTACCCGCCCGCCCGCACCGCCACGAGCCAGCGCTCGGCGAACCGCGACACCCCGTTCCAGCGGCCGACTGTCGTCTCGATCGACCTGGCCGCGCGGGTCGGGGGCGGCGACTTCGCCGTCGGCGACCGCGTGCGGATCAACGGGACCGGGCTGTACGCGGGCGAGACCGCGGTGGTGGAGGCGCTCGCAGGCACAGCCATCCCGTCCGTGTTCGTCCGCACCGACGCCGGGGGCACGCGCCGGGTCCGCACCATCGACGTCGAGAAGCTGCCGGCAGGGGATCGGCCGGGCTGACGGCCGGTGGCCCCGGTGATCGGCCGGGCTGACGGCCGGCGGCCCCGACGACCGGCCCCGATGGCCGGCGGCCGAGATGCGGCGGCGAGACGCGCCCGCGCCGCCCGGCGAGCACCGCCTCCCCGGCCGTCTGCCCGGTGCGGAATCGAGCCGTCTGCCCGGTGCGGAATCGACCGGGAGGGAGTACCGTGGGCCCATCGGCGCCTCATGTGGCGCTGCTCCCGCGTGGTCGATCGCCCTTCTCGAACGGACCGTGCGCCTGCCATCCGACTCAGGGCAGCCGCAACAGGAGGTCAGGCGTGACTGGTGGCGCCATGGAACCCGGCTCCCGGCGGAGGCGGCAGGCGAGGGCAAAGCCCCTCCTGCGTCGCGGACTGCCCCAGACGCTCGTGAACAGCGCGATCACGGAGCGACGCCGCGAGGATGTCACCCCGGCCCAGTACGGCGCCTGGATGGCCGAGCGCCGCGAGTGCCCCGCCTGCACGTCGTCCAACGTCGCCGTCGACGGGGAGCGCTTCGGCGGCCTCTGGTGCCTGGATTGCCGCCACGAGTGGCGCGGGACGAAGTTCCCCGGTGGGGCCGACCCGGATTGGTGGACACTGCGTGGATAGCGGCCGTCGGTACCGGCGACGAGAACTGGCGCTCTCCGGTGGCGGCAGGCTCGTCCTGTCTGCCGATGGCACGCTGACCCGTTTCGATGCCGACGGCGTCCAGGAGCACGCCTGGTCGCCCGATGACCCAGAGTGGCCGCGGCTGGCGATCCGGTTCGGGCTGCGGGTCCACTCCGCGACCGTGACCCCTCCGGGACGCTTCGTCGAAGGTACGAAGCCGCCTCGGCCCGGCGGCTGACCGTCGATGTTTGCCGCAGATCGACGAGCCGGAAAGCCGCGATCCGTGAGCGGGGTGCGCGCACCGGTCCCGCCCGCCCTGCGGATCCTGGTGGTGGACGACCACGAGGTGGTCCGGCAGGGCATCGTGTCGCTGCTCGGCCATCACGCCGGGTTCCAGATCGTGGCACAGGCGGCCTCGGCCGCCGAGGCGATCGCGCAGGCCCGCACCTACCGACCCGACGTGATCGTCATGGACATCCGGCTCCCCGACGGCTCGGGCATCGAGGCCACTCGTGAGATCCGCGCGGAACACCCCGAGGTCCGCGTCGTGATGCTCACGAGCTACCCCGACGAGGAGGCCATCTTCGCGTCGATCGTGGCCGGCGCGAGCGGCTATCTCCTGAAGCAGGTCCGCGGGCGCGACCTGGTCGCGGCGATCGAGGCGGTCGGGCGAGGCGACTCGCTCCTCGATCCGGCCATCACCGAGCAGGTCCTCGACCGCGTCCGGCGCATCGCGTCGGGCACCTACCAGGACGAGCTGGGCGCCCTGACCAGCCAGGAGCGCCGGATCCTCCTCCTCGTGGCCGAGGGCAAGACCAACAAGGAGATCGCGGCGGAGATCTTCCTCTCCGACAAGACCGTCAAGAACTACGTGAGCTCGATCCTCGCGAAGCTCAACCTGCAGCGCCGCGCGCAGGCTGCCGCGTTCGTGGCGAGGCACCGGCTGCCGGGCGGGTAGTCCGCTCCCGGGCGACGCGACGCGCACCCGTCAGAACGAGTGGCCCTCCTGCTGCCCCGCGGCCGGGAACGAAAGGTGCCACTGGACGATCTTCCAGCCATCGCCGCCTCGGACGAGCACGCCCGACATCCGCACGGCCGACTCGAACCCCAGCGAATCCGCCCCGGCGAGCGATCTGCACGAATGTGCTACCATGTGCTACATGAGCGAGACCCATCGACCGGCGCGCGTCGGCGTGCGTGAGCTCCGGCAGAACCTGTCCGTCTACCTGCGGCGCGTCGAGGCCGGGGAGACGCTCGAGGTCACCGAGCACGGGCGACCCGTAGCCCGGCTGGGGCCCACGCCTGCCGAGCCCATGTCGGTGCTCGACCGCCTCATCGCGGAAGGCCGTGCCACGCCCGGCACCGGCAACATCGCGGACCTCGGTCAGCCGATCGACCTCGGGCCTGGGCCGAGTCTTTCGGACATCCTGCGCGAGTTGCGCGACGAGGAGCCCTGGTGACCGTCTACCTCGACTCGTCCGCGCTGGTCAAGCTGCTGGTGCGGGAGAAGGAAACGACCGCGATCCGCGCATACGTGGCCGCACGTCCCTCGTGGGCCTCCAGCATCCTGGCGAGCGTGGAAGTGATGCGCGCGGTTCAGCG
Source organism: Chloroflexota bacterium (assembly GCA_021786265.1). The sequence continues at coordinate 65,474 of JAJYNP010000260.1, read as the reverse complement.
GCGGGCGCCGGATCGGCTCGCAGAAATGGAGGACACCCTGTCGGGCATGACCGTGATCGCCTGCGACCGCCGCATCGCGCTGGCCGCCGGGCGCGTACCGCCACCGTCGCTCCGCAGTCTGGACGCGATCCACCTCGCGAGCGCGCTGGAGCTCGGGTCCGACCTGGAAGCGGTCGTGACCTACGACGACCGGCTGGCGGACGCCGCCCGAGCGCTCGGGCTGCCGGTGGTCGCGCCTGGCGCGAACGAGCAGGCGTCGATCGGGTCCTGAACGGGCGGGCGCACCGTCACGACCCGGCGACGAAGCGATCCAGTGTCGCCCGGTCCGCCTGTGAGAGCCGGCCGTCCCGCGACTTCAGCTCGATCTCCGGTTCCGGCGTGCGGCCGCGCAGCTCGGCCTTCATGCGCCCGAACATGCTCCCGGTGGCGAGCTGGTAGGTCGTGAACAGGCCCACCCGCGCGCGGATCGGCGGCAGGTCGCGTGCGAAGGCCACCCAGGGCTGGTCCGGGTGCTGCATGACAACGAACAGCCCGTTCGTCCAGCAGCCGAGCAGCAGCAGGTCGACGTCTCCAGGGGCTGCCATGACGCAGTCGCCGATCGAGGCGACCGTCACGTCGATGCCGCGGGACCGGAGGTGCGCCCCGATCTCCTCGGCGTACCGGCGGGTCTTCCCGGTCCGGCTCCGGTAGATGACCGCGGCCCGCGTCACCGTGCGGTTCGCCTTGCGTGGGGACCCTGCGGGCGGGTCACTTCGGGTAGCTGCCCGTGATCTTCTTCGCGAACGCGTGGAGCCCGTGGAAGAACGGCGTGCCCGGCAGGAACATGTACGGGCAGTAGCCGGCCACGACCCCGATTCCGCTGGCCTCGCAGAACGCGACCGCCTCGGGGCTGACACTGCCGGCGCCTCCGCCCGCCCCGCGATGCATCCAGATGCGCGTCACGCCCGCCTCCGCGCAGTCGCGGACGACCCGGTCCGTCACGTGCGGCGGCGTCATGATCAGCACACCCTCCACCGGCGGCACGACGTCCTGCACCCGCGCGTAGCACGGCAGCCCGTCGATCCGGTCGGTGGCCGGATTCACGGGCACGGCCTCGTAGCGCCGCTGGCGCAGCTCCTGCCAGACCATGTTCGAGAAGTGCTTCGGGTCGCGCGACACGCCTACCACGGCGATGCGCTTCAGCGCCCAGAACTCGTCGATCTGCCGTTTCGTCGTCACGGCTCTCTCCCTCCGCAGCTGGTCCCTCCGCAGCTGGTCCCTCCGCAGCTGGCGACGAGGCTACGAGCATCGCCCGGAACGGGCGAGTGCCGGTCGGCCCCGAGTGCCGGTTGGCCCGAGCGTGGGTCGGGCCAGGGGCAGAAGCGATGCCGGCACGACGGTTTGATCACGTTGTTATCATTCGATACATGCAGAACAGCAGCCGCCCCGACGATCCCGCCGCCCCGGGCACCGACACACGTCTGCTTGGTACCCGCGAGGCGGCCGAGTTGTTCTCTGTCCGTCCGTCCAACTTCGTTCGTGACTGGGCACGGCGGCCCGACTTCCCTCCGCCCGTCGCACGTCTGGCACGCGGTCGGCTGTGGGACCGGGGGGAGCTGGTGGGCTATCGCGCACGCTCGACTCCTCGGCGGTCGCAGGCATTCGCCCGGCTCCCGCTGAGCCCGCTTGCCAGGCACTGGCTGCCCGTCATCAAGCGACGCATCGTCCGGCGGTTCCACCCAGAGCGGATCGTGCTCTTCGGCTCGCAGGCACGCGGTGAGGCGCGGCCGGACAGTGACGTCGACCTTCTCGTCGTGATTGCGCATGCCGAGCACCGGCGCCGCGCTGCGACTGAGATCCATGCTGCGCTGGCGGGGATTCCGCTCGCCGTGGACGTCGTGGTCGCGACGCCTGAGGACATAGCGTCCCTGGCCGACCTGCCGGGAACGGTCATCCAGCCGGCGCTGGCAGAAGGCCGGGTGATCTATGCCGCCGCCTGATCGCCAGCGAACACTCGCTCGACGCTGGCTCGCGAAGACCCGCACGGAGGATCCGACGTGGGACGAAGCTGCGCGTGCCGTGGTCATGGCCGCGCGGATCGAGCGGGCAGTCCGGCTGTACCTGGGGCTTGATCGCGCGTAGCGCCGCTCGACAACGTCGCCCCGTGCGCGTGCCGCGGCGACACAACGGCACGCGACGCGCGGCCGCGAAACCACCCCGGGCGGGCCTGTTCGGATCCGCGGCCGTCGTGTCGGCCGAGCAGGTCGGCTGGCCCGAGCTCGTCTCGGCGGTCGAGGGAGCGGTGGCGAGGCTCTCGGCCGCGGACCGGTCGCGCGCCGTCATCCTGACCGCCAACTACGGCTCGGGGCTCCCTCGAGCTGCGCCGCGCGGGCCTTCCTCGAGTTGCTCGGAGCACACCGGCTTCTGGCACTGGGGTCCGCCGCCCGCCGACCGCACCGTGGTGGTGCTGGTCGGGCAGTGGGACCCGCAACACAGGACCTCGCTGCTTGGGCCGTGCCAGGCCGTCGGTGTCGTGAACAATGGAGTCGGGCTGGACAACCGGGAGCAGGGTGCCGGGATCCTCGTCTGCCGGGCGCTCCCGATGTCGTGGCCCGCGCTCTGGCCGATGCTTCGCGGCCTGGGCTGAGGGGCGCGGCGCCGACGACGCCTGCGCCCAGCCACTGTGGCCGGCGCCCGGTTGGCCAGATTCCCGCGGGGCGACGCCTATGCCGACTGGCCGCACCCTCCGGCGGGTCCGCGGCCGTCGGATCGACCCCGGGAACAGGGCCGGCGCGGTCCCCCTCGCACGAGCCGAGCGTGGCGCCGGCGGGGATTGGGGCCCAGGGCCACCCTGAAGGCTGGCGACAGCCTGCGCACCCGGCCCACGCGACACCTCGCGGGAATCCGGCCACGTGGTGGCCAGTCCCGGCCGGTACTGCGCGCTGCCCGGCGCCCGGCCACCGTGCCCGGCGCCTACCCTGTGCGGCCAGGAGCGTGCCTCCCGCCGCAGCCAGGGGTGCGCGCAGGCACCAACCGTCAATTCGTGCCAGCCTAGCTGTCACAGCGCGCGGTACAGTGTGGACTCAGATCGTTGAGGGGCCCGGGAGGGGACCGCGCGTGATGCTGGACGACGACCTGTTCGACCTCGACTCGGTCGAGGGTATGGTGCTCGTGGCCGGAAGCGGCGTCCTGGACGACGAGGCCCAGTGCGAGTGCGCCTGCGGGTGCGATCGGACCGCGACCTGGCCGGACGACCTCTGCCAGCAGTGCCAGGCCGGCGACCACGAGCCGGCCGACCCCTTCGGCTCCGGCCCCGATCGCCCGGCCTTCGAGTCGACCGGCCCCGAGCACCCCGGCTTCTCGGCCGTCGATCCGCGTGCCCTGCCCGATCCGCGTGCCCTGGCCCCGCCGCGTGCCACGCCCCCGCCGCGCGCTTCGGCCCCGCCGCGTGCCACGCCCCGCCCGCGCGGCCGTGGCGACCCCGGTTCCCGGTAGGCCTCGCGTCCCCGCATGCAGCTGATCGACCGCGCGCCCGTCTACTCGGCCACCGACCTGGTCGGCTTCCTCGCCTGCGAGCACCTGACGAACCTCGAGCGCGCCGCCGTCGCGGGCCTCACCCAGCGCCCCGACCGCGCGGACCCCGAGCTGGACCGGATCGCGAAGCGCGGCCTGGAACACGAACATCGCTTCCTGGAGGCGTTGCGCGCGGACGGCCGCACCATCGTCGAGATCGCGCCGGATGACTCGATCGCGGACCCCGGCGCCCGGCTCCGCGCCCAGGCTGACCGGACCCTGGCCGCCATGCGCTCCGGCGTCGACGTCGTCTACCAGGCAACGTTTTTCCAGGCGGCCTCGCGCGCCGGGGCTCCATCCGGCCAGGCGGCCTCTTCGGGCGCCGCGGCTGCGCCCGGCGCTGCGCGGTCCGGCGCCGGCGCGCGCTGGCTCGGCCTCGCCGACTTCCTGCGCCGCGTCGAGACCCCCAGCGACCTCGGCCCGTGGAGCTACGAGGCCTGGGACACCAAGCTCGCGCGGCACACGAAGGCGTCCGCGATCCTCCAGCTCTGCCTCTACACCGACTGCCTGGAGCGGCTTCAGGGCCTCCGTCCCGCGCAGATGCACGTCGCCCTCGGCGGGAGCGCGCACGCGGTCGACCACCTCCGCACCGCCGACTACCTGGCCTACTACCGCCTGGTTCGCGCGCGCTTCGAGGCGTTCGTGAGCGAGGACGACAACACGCCCACGTATCCGCCGCCGACCCGCCCCGACCCCGTCGAGCATTGCGAGGTGTGCCGCTGGCAGGTGGAGTGCGCGACCTGGCGCCGCCGGCACGACGACCTCTCGCTCGTCGCGAACATCACGGCGAAGCAGCGCCGGGTCCTCCGTGAGCACGAGCCGCCCGTCGCCACCCGCCGTGCCCTGGCCGCCGCCACCATTCCCCTCGACCCGCCCCTCCCGCGCCGCTCCGGCGCCGGCGAGGAGGGCCTCCGCGTCGTGCGCGAGCAGGCCCGCATCCAGGTCGAGGGCGAGGACGCCGGCCGCGCCCTGTACGAGCTGCTTCCGCCGAGCCGCCTGGACGACGACACCCTGGAGCCGGACCGCGGCCTCCTTGCCCTGCCCGCGCCGTCCCGCGGCGACCTGTTCTTCGACATCGAGGGAGACCCCTTCGCGTTCGAGGACGGGGTCGACTACCTGTTCGGCGTCATCGAGCCGCACCCTCCCGCGGACCCCGGGGCGCCCCGCTGGCCCGGCCTGCCGACGAGCCCGGCGGCGGATGCGGAGGGCCTGCCGGCCGGCGACCGGCCCGGACTGCCGTCCACCGACCCGCCGCGCCTCCTGGCAGACGTTCAGCCGGCGCCCGCACGGACGACCGGCGTGCCCGTGACCCCGGCCGTGCAGCCATCCACGAACGGGACCTACCCCGGGTCCCCGAACGGCCTCCACCCGGCGCCGGCGCCCGCCTTCCACGCCATCTGGGCCCTGGACCGCGACGGCCAGGTGACCCCCGCCGCCGAGAAGCAGGCGTTCGAGCGCCTCGTCGACCTCGTCGTCGACCGCCGCGCGCGCGACCCCGACCTGCACGTCTACCACTACGCGGCGTACGAGCCGACCGCCATGGGCCGCCTCTCCGAGCGGTACCACACGCGAGAGGACGCCGTGGACGACCTGCTGCGCAACGGCGTCTTCGTCGACCTGTTCCGCGCCGTCCGCCAGGGGCTCCGCGCGTCGGTCGAGAGCTACTCAATCAAGAAGCTCGAGCCGCTCTACGGGCTGACGCGCGAGGTGGACCTGCGCGACGCAGGGTCGAGCATCGTCGCGTTCGAGACCTGGCTCGAGCTGGGCGAGGACGAGGCCGCCCAGGGCCCGGAGATCCTGGCCCGCATCGCCGGCTACAACCGCGACGACTGCGTGTCGAACTGGAAGCTGCGCGACTGGCTGGAGGAGCGCCGGCCCGAGCTGGCCGCGAAGATCGGCGTCCCCGCGGCCGACCTGCCGCGCCCGGCGCCCCGGGCGGAAGAGCCGTCGGAGCCGCTGTCCGAGTACCTGGCGCGGGTGGCAGGGCTGGAGGAGCGGCTGACCGCTGGCATCCCGCCGGAGCAGCTCGCCGACCCGGCGGGCATGTCGGACGAGGACCGCGCGCGCTGGCTGCTGGCCCAGCTGCTCGCCTGGCACCGTCGCGAGGACAAGTCGGCCTGGTGGCGCTACTTCGAGCTGATGCGGCTGACCGACGAGGAGCTGATCGAGCAGCGGGACGCGCTCGGCGGCCTGCGGCTCGAGGGCGAACCGCGGCCGGACAAGCGATCGCTCGTCTACCGCTACCGGTTCCCCGAGCAGGAGCACGACATCCAGCCCGGCACCGACGTGTTCGATCCCGCGACGGGCGCACCGCCGGGGACCGTCGCCGGCGTGAACAACGTCGAGGGCTGGATCGAGCTGAAGCGCGGGCCGAAGCGGGCGACCGCGCCGCACCCCCGCTCGCTCGTCCCGCGCGAGATCGTCGGGACGCCCGAGCAGCGCGAGAGCCTGCTGCGGGTCGGGGAGTGGGTCGCCGGGAACGGGATCGACGCAGAGGGGCCGTACCGCGCGGTCCGCGACATCCTGCTGCGCCGCCCGCCGCGGTTCGTGCCGGGGGAGGGGGCCGGCCCCGTGGCGCTTCCCGGAGAAGCGGCCGGCGAACGTGGCCGCGAGGCACCATCCCGGGGAGCGACCGCCGCCCTCCGCCTCCCCGGCGAACACGCCACCGACGCCCTCCGCCGCCTCGCGCCGGCGCTCGACCACTCGTACCTCGCCGTCCAGGGGCCGCCCGGTTCCGGCAAGACCACCGCCGGGGCCGAGCTCATCGTGGACCTCGTCGTCGACCACGGCTGCCGGATCGGTGTCACCGCCAACAGCCACAAGGTCATCGGGAACCTGCTCGACAAGGTGGCGAAGGCGGCAGAGGTGCGCGGGTCGGCCGTGCGGATCGGCCAGAAGCCCGCCACCGACGAGGATCCGACTTGCGACGCCGCCCGACCACTGAAGGACAACGGCGCGCTGCGCGACGCCCTCGTGAACGGCGAGATCGACGTCGCCGGCGCCACCGCCTGGGCCTGGGCGCGCGAGGAGATGGCGGGCTCGCTCGACCTGCTCGTCGTCGACGAGGCCGGCCAGGTGTCGCTCGCGAACCTGGTCGCCGTCGCGCCGGCGGCGGACAGCCTGGTGCTCCTGGGCGACCCCCAGCAGCTCGACCAGCCGCTCAAGGGGAGCCACCCGCCCGGGGCCGAGCGGTCGGCGCTCGGGCACCTGCTCGGCGACGCGAGAACCATGCCCGAGGACCTCGGCCTCCTGCTCGAGTCCACCTGGCGCCTCCACCCCGACATCTGCGGCTACACGTCGGAGGTCTTCTACGACGGCAAGCTCTCGCCGGGGGAGGGGACCGAGCGGCAGGACCTGGATGGGCCCGGCCGCCTCGACGGCACCGGGATCCGCTGGGTACCGGTCGAGCACGCCGGCAACCGGAACGCGTCGGCCGAGGAGGCCTCCCTTATCTCCGACTTACTCGCGGATCTACGGGCGCTTGGCGGCACCTTCACCGACACTCACGGGCGGCTTCGTCCGCTCTCCATCGGCGATGCGCTCGTGATCACCCCGTACAACGCGCAGGTCCGCGAGATCGCGTCGCGCGTCAGCGGCGTCCGCGTCGGGACCGTCGACAAGTTCCAGGGCCAGGAGGCGCCCATCTCGATCTACTCCATGGCCACCAGCTCCGCCGCCGAGGCCCCCCGCGGCATGGAGTTCCTGTACAGCCTGAACCGCCTCAACGTCGCCTCGTCCCGCGCGCGCTGCCTCGCCCTCGTCGTCGCCAGCCCCGAGCTCATCCGCGTCCAGTGCCGCACCCCCCGCCAGATGCGCCTCGCCAACGCGCTGGCACGGCTGGTGGAGGTGGGGGAGAAGTTGGAGACATCCACGTGATCGGCGTCGCCGACTGGCAGATCCGCCGCGCCGTGTTCGACTGGCTCACCGAGCAGCGGGAGTCAGTCGGGGAGGCGCTGTCGCGCGAATCGCTCGTCTCGTTCCAGCTCGACGGGCGACGCGTCCCGCTGGTCGGGCCATCGGGTATCTGGAAGCCCGCCGTCTGCGAACTGCCTCTGTCAATCACGACGATCGTGCGCGGGCCGTACTCTGACAGCTTCGACGACCGCTCTGGGACGCTCCGCTACTCCTACCGCGGCACGGATCCAAGCCACCGCGACAACCTCGGCCTGCGGCGCGCCATGCAGAGCCGTGTTCCGGTCGTCTACTTCCACGCGATTGCCCCCGGTTCATACGTGGCCGCGTACCCCGTCTTCGTCGTCGCCGACGACCCGGGAATTCTGACGTTCACGCTGCAGGTCGATGACTTGTCGGCGTCCGTCACAGCAGCAGCGATGGGTACCCGGGTTGCCGAGGACGAATCGAACGCTCGACGCGCGTACGTCACGCGGAGCGTTCGCCAGCGGCTCCACCAGGTGGCGTTCCGGCAGCGCGTCATCCGCGCGTACCAGGATCGCTGTGCGCTCTGCAGCCTGCGCCATCAGGAGCTTCTCGACGCCGCTCACATCACACCGGACACCGACCCCGAGGGTGACCCGGTGGTCAGCAACGGCGTGGCATTGTGCAAGCTGCATCACGCCGCCTTCGACCGGTTCTTCTTCGCCATCCGCCCGGACTACGTGATCGAGGTCCGCCCTGCGATCCTCGCAGAGCACGACGGGCCGATGCTCATCGTCGGCCTGCAGCAGATCCACCAGCAGCGCATCTTCGTGCCTCGCCGGCCGGCGGATCGCCCCGCTCCAGGCCGTCTCGAACGTCGGTACGCGGAGTTCCTTCGAGCAGGGTAGGCCTATCGCTTCCAGACCCCAGTTGGACTTGGGCCCGCAAGTCCGCTGGTTCGCCTGGGATAGACAACGAAGTCAGCCGCCTGCTGCCCCACTCACATCTCGTCCTCGGTGTATTCCAGTTCGCGGCCAGTCAGGCTACTGCCATGGCAATCGGATGTACTGGGCTACCAAGCCGACAGCGTGATAACGAACGGCAGTATCAGTCGATGCCACGAGTCATCAGCTTCCTGAGGTACTCCTGTCCGAAGTAGACGAACACGAGTGCTGCGATGAATGTCACGAACGCTGTCATCCACAGGTGCTGTCAACGTCGCGTAGGGAGACCACAGGACCGATGCACCAAACATAACCAGACCGGATGCGACTACCGTCCGTCGTCTCGCGTGCCTTCTGATCCGTTCAATCTGATCTCCCGCGTTCGAGCCAGCCTCCGTGGCTCTCTTCTCGGTGTCGCGACGAGCTCGTGCCTCCAGGTCGGCCGGACGCCCCAAGGGGCGACAGGCGGATCCCTGCCACGACACGCGTCGCGCGAGTTCTCGATGATTAGCGACTGGAGCGTCGGTACGCCCAGTTCCTGCGGGTTGGCTGACAGAGTCGCGGGCCACACACCGCGTCACAGGCTCGCGCTGACGAATCCTTGGAGGAAGCCACGGGCAGCCTCCGTCATGCGATGCTCGCGCACGTCGGCCCATGACATTCCCAGCGCCGAAAGCTCAAGGATGTACAGTCCACGGGACTCCCGTGAGTCCCTCAGCACTCCATTCTCGAGCAGGTACCCGAGAAGCCGACGAGCGTCCACAGTGCGCTCAGAGGTCGAACGGCCCACCGCGACGTTGTCGATCAACTCCTTCTTCCGCGCCAGTTCATCCCTGCCATGCCTACGGAACGGTCGGACTATTCGAACTAGATCATCGAACGCATCTAGCACGGCAGGGGAGGCAGATAGCGAGTCGTCAGTCGGGAGTTGGTATCCGTACCACGGGTGGACCAAGGGGTCCCACTTCACCCCGAACGTCCCGTCGCTGTAGACCTTCAAGCTTGTCGGCTGGGGGGTATCAACATGCGATTGAGCGGAAAGGTAGACGTAGGAGTCCTCCTCTCCGAGCACCACGTATTCCGATGCAGGTGTCTCGATCAGGTCGGTCTCGAGGTCGACGTCGGGACCGAGGACGAAGGGCTGACCCGGGAGTCCGAGCACGACGCCGCCATCGACTAGCACGTCGGCGCGGGCAAGCCTCCGCCAGAACTGAACCGGATGGCCAGAGTCGCCAATACGGAACGGTATGCTTTCACCTTCGTCGGACCCACTCAGGATGCGACCTCGAGTCCCATCGATGTCGCTGGTCACCAGCCAGAGCACGATCTCGCCGCTCCGCTCCGCGGCTGACGAGAAGGCATCGAACAACAGGCCTACGTGCTCACCGTCGACGATAGGCGCCGACGACTCGTCAGTTGGCGCCAGACCCAGCGGGAAGCGCCCGAGCAGAGGATTAGGAAGATGCGCCCCGCTCATCAGGGACCGCTGTGCATGATCGCGCACAGCCCCGGAGCCTGAAGCCAAGGCCCACGCGAGGGCGTACTCCTCGAACACGAGGTTGGCGAAACCTCGCGAATCTGTCAAGAACGGATGCTGGTCTGCTACCGGTTCAAGACACTTCTCGTACCCGTCGCGCAGCCCGATAGGCAGGATCGGCGTCCGATCCGAGAAGAGGCCAATGCGGAAGAACCGTCGGAGCACGCGGTCAATCTGTTCGTCCGCAGCGTACAGGGAGTCCCAATCGCTCCAGCCGAGATCCTCCGCATCCACAGACAATGCGGATTGGACCGGCGGAAGCACCTTCATCCGCTCTCGGGCAATCACACTATCAACCACGCGAATGAGGAAGTTCCAGGCGGCATCCTGGTTCGGGTTCACGCCGGTCGTTGCATCTGCCAGCTCATTGAGTACAACCTGCAGATTGTCAACCGCAAGGTAGTCGGCAATAGCCTGAAGGACCGGCGCATATCCCAGAAACCTGCGCACCTGTTCGTTCATCCAGGCGCTTTCGGCATCGACTCCGAAGCAGCTGGCGACAAAGTCGAACAGCCGATCCACGGCTTGGCGAAGCACCAACGGGTTTCGGCGGTGCTGCGGCTCTCGAGCCATCGATCGCCAATGGTTGACGAGTCGACTGTCGATGAGGTGTCTCGCAGACTCTTCATCGAAGTAATCGATCCGCGCGCTAGCGAGTGACACGCCATGCGAAATGAGCAGCAGCTCGGTGAGCACAGACGTCTCGACGCGTGCCAGCATGACAACGGTGACGCGGGCCGACGTGCCTCGGATCGCCTCGGCGAGGTCGGCAATAAAGGCTTCGAAGTTCTGGTATCCAGATCGCAGATGAGCCTCATCAAGGGCATCGACGACTAGTAGGAACGAGCCTGTCCGAAGGCCGTTCAGAACGTCGGGCAACGCACCCGCGCCGAATGCCCGAACCAAGCCCCCGACGAAGGTATTGGACCCGACCTGGGTGGAGGCGAGATCCCAGAGGGGGGCGCGAGCGGCCGCGGCGAGTTCCCAAGCGAGAGTCGTCTTGCCGACCGCGGCCGGCGCGGAGACAAGCAGGACCTGACTGCCGGTCGGGACTGCGGCACAGCCGACACACGGAGCGACGAAGGTATCGGAGCGCTCGGTAGGGATGGCGATGCCGACCGATGGATCGACGAGAGTAGGGGGGGTTGAGCAGGATGCCAGGCGGCTCAGCACCTCGTCAAACGTCAGCTCCGGCATGTGGCTTCCTCGCTCCGAATGGTTGTGTAGGTAACACCCGCAGACCCCAGTAGCCCCCACTGCCGGGCTCGTACCGAGGCTACACCGTCGTGGGCTTGACTCGCTCGTCAATCGAGACAGATCGACGCGTTCCCCCCAACCTGTCACACCCTGCACGGATGCTCGCGTCATGCCCCGTCCCATCGCCGCGAGCGCGGCTCTTATCGAGAGCGGCCCGGGAGTCCTGGCTCGCGACCGCCGGGCAGTCACCGGCATTCCACGCGGGAACGGTGCCGAGCCCACGCGGCGGGGCTGATCACCGCCGCCGTGCTACCTCGTCAGGGTTGCCGGCCGTCCGTGCCCGGGGAGCAGCAGCGTGAAGCCCAGCGCCTTGATCTTCTGGGCCGAGGTGCGTGCCTGGACCGGGTCGAGCGACAGGCCGGGATCTGGCAGCCGGATGCCGCCGTGGCGGTCGCCCAGGAGCGCATCGCCGGAGAAGACCACGCCGTCGGCCCAGCGCAGGGCGATGCTGCCGGCGGTGTGCCCGGGCACGTGCACCACCTCGAGGTCGCCGATGCGGTCGCCGTCGCGGAGCAGGAGGTCGGCGGTCACCGGGCGGAGCCGGAAGAGCCACGTGATGACGGCCATGGCGCGCCGCCCCTTCGCGGGCCGCTCCCGTCCCGCCAGCACGGGGGCGTCGAGCTCGTGGATGGCGACGGGCGCGCCCGTCAGCCGCTGCAGCTCGGCGACACTGCCCACGTGGTCGATGTGCCAGTGCGTGAGGACGATCGCCCGGAGCTCGTCGGGCCGGTGGCCGAGCCGCTCGATGAACGCGAGGATGCGCTTTGCGTTGCCCGGGATCCCCGTGTCGACGAGCACCAGGCCGTCGTCAGCCGACACGAGGTAGGCGTTGGAGATGCGCACGCCGTCGACGCGGTGGACGCCCTCGGCGACCTTCATAGGGGCATGATGACCGATCGGTCGACACACACGGCAGGCCGCGTCGTGCATGGCGTGCCTCAACGGCGCGGCGGCTATCCGGCGGGCCCGAACGCACGCTCCATGCGGGCACGGAAGGACGGCTCGTCGATCACCGGGAACCGGGGCAGCGCAGGCACGATCGCCTCGTACAGCTCCCACGCGCGTCCGCGAGAGACGAGCCCGCGCGAGAGCATCGCAGCAACATCGTCGGCGTCGTGCTCGATGTCGCGCTGCACCTTGGCGAGTGCCTGGGCGTAGAAGTCGACGTGCCGGAACGTGAGCGCGCCATGGCGGCCGACGAACGGCGACCGCTCCCGCCAGCCGGGCAGCTCGGGCATGAAATCGACCGGCGATGCGAACTCGACGTTGAGCTGCAGCTCATCCTTCGCCCGGACGATGATCTCCCCGAGGGCACCCGAAGCCGCCTCCGGCTCGATCCGCAGGTCGATGTCCCGCGTCGTGGCCCGCCAGCCTTCGAGGACCGCCGTCGCTCCGCCCGCCATGTAGACGACGGCGTCGCGAGTGGCATGACGACCCAGGAACTCCATGAACCGGCGCACGCGCCCCGCGTCCGCAGGCGGCCGCATGCTCATGGCCGGCTCCCGCGGAGTGCCTCGTAGGCCGCCGCGAACGACAGCAGCCGGCCGATGATCGCGTTGTACCGCGCGTGGGCGTCCGCGCCGACCTCCGACTCGAGCAGGTCCCACAGGCTGTCCTTGGGCGATCCGACCGGGGCCGCCGGCACGGCCAGGCCGTCACCGCGCAACCGCGGCGCGACCACCCCGACTGCCAGCGCCTCCTGCGTGAGGCGATTCGCGGCAAGGTCGGCCAGGCCGCGCGACAGGATCTGGTAGCCCGGCAGGTCCTCGAAGCCCGCCAGCACGGCCGACGGCCCTCCGGGCTCGAAGGTCCAACCGAGCGAGCCGTCGAGGGCCACCGCCCAGCGCTCCAGGGTGGAGGCCCTCGGATCGACGACCCCCGCCTCGAGCCGGGAGATCACCTTCTGGGACGTACCCATCCGGCGCGCGACCTCGGCCTGGGAGAGACCGAGTGCCCGCCGCCTGGCGACGAGCGCGCGCGCCGGCGCGAGCCGGTGGGCGGACGGCCGATGCGGTGCCATGCCGAGATGATATGCCCGAAAGGGTATAGGTCGTCAGGCTCTGCCCCGTGTGCGAGGACGCGCCGAAGGCCCCGGGCCGGCTCACCACCGGGCCGCCTCACCACCCGGCCGGCTCACCACCCGGCCCGAGCCCCTCGGCCCGGTACACCTCCCGGCGGAACCCGTCGAGGAGCGTCCGTCCCCGGGCGAGCGCCTCTTCCGCCGCCGGACGGCCGTCCGCGCCGAAGAAGTCGCGCGCCGTGGTCCGGGCGAACCACTGGCGCAGCTTCTGCCAGTCGGCCTCGCTCTCCTCCAGCTCCGCGAACCGGAAGCGTTTCTTGCGCGTCTCCCGCCGGATCTCGTCCTCGTAGCGCTCGACGCTCTCGATCACCTCCTCGTACTCCGCGTCGCGGGCCGCGTTGAAGCGCGCGACGAGGTCGTCCTCCCATGCCTCCGAGGGCGAGGTGGTCTCAAGCAGCGACGCCTCGCCGCCGGTCTGCCGGATGCGGGTGCCGAGCTGGTCGAGGCCCTCCCGCAGCTCCGGTCGGTCGGGCAGCACGGCGACCGCCTGCTGGAGGTAGACCGCGCCCAGCTGCCGCAGCCGGCGCCAGACGTAGGTGCGCCGGCCGGACGACTCGGCCTTGATGCGGTAGACGAGGAGGAGCCAGCGGCGCCGTTCGGGCCCCGTCCCGGCGTGTGTCTCGGCGCGCGCCCCGGGTCGCGTTCCCGGTCGCGTCCCGGCCCCGCCGGCGCCCTCCGCTTCCACGACCTCAGCCACTCACGTCCCTCCGGTGCATGCCCCACGCTCCGATGACGACGCCGCCGACCGCCAGGACGGCGCACGCGGCCATCCCGTAGGCGTCCCATGTACCCACCATCGGCTGGCCGAGGTGGCCGGCGAGCGAGAGCTCGCTCACCCAGGACGGCAGCCGGAGCATGGGCGCGAGCAGGTCGACGAGGAGCGTCCAGATCGCGACGGCGGCCACGGCCGGCGCGGCGAGCGAGGACCCGAACAGGCCGCCGACGGCCACCCCGATCCCGGCCAGGGCGGCGCCGTACAGCACGAGCACGACCGTCCCCGCGACTGGTTGCGCGAGATCCTCGCCGGCCGAGCCGACGCCGAAGGCGACCGAACCGGCGAGGAACGCGACGACCACCGCGATCGCTGCCAGCAGCGCAACGGCGCTCGCGACGGCCCAGTACACGCGGCTCAGCGGGGTCGCCAGGAGCATCTCCAGGCGACGGGCCGTCTCGTCGGACGACCGCGTCCCCACGAGTGTCGCGGCCGCGAGACCGACGAGAATGAACCCGAGATCGACGAACGCGTACTGCAGGAAGCCCGTCGTGGTCGTCACGTCCACGGTCGGCACCAGGCGCCGCACCGCGTCGGCGAGGCTCGACGACTTCTGCAGCTCCTCCGAGAACACGCGAGCCGACGCCGCCATGACGATCCCGTAGAGGCCCAGGCCCATGCCCCAGGCGAGGGTGCCCGGGACCAGCTCGCCGAACGAGCGGCGGGCGGGGCCCCCGAGCCCCAGCGTGAAGCGCGGGGGGCCGGCCATCTGCAGCCCGCCCATGATCGCGACATCGCGCCGGGCGAAGGCCTCGATGCCGGCGGCGAGCAGAACGACCGAGACGATGAGGGCGAGGCCCACGCCGGCCCACTCGTACCGGCCGGCGAGTGGCACGTGGTCGTACATCCACCCGAACCAGCTCGCGATGGCCAGCGTGTCGAATGCGGGCACGACCGTCCGGTAGCTGGTGATCAGGTACCCGCCGAGCATCACCGCGCCTGCGATGCCGGCGGCCGCCCCGCGCCCGACGAACGACGCGAGGGCGAACGCGACCGATCCCGCCGCGAGGGCCTTCAGCCCCACGCCCAGCGCGAACGCGATCGCGGCCCCCGGGCCGATCGCGTCCCCGGGCAGCGTCGCGGCGACCGTGCCCACCAGCCAGGCGGTGAACGCGACGGCGACCATCGCCAGCGTCAGCGCGACCAGGTGGCCGGCGAGCTTCTCGAGGGCGACGCCGCGCCGCGATCCCGGCGCGGCCAGCGTGAAGTCGAGGCTGCCCTTCCGGGCCTCGCCGGCGAGCGTCGACGACAGGGCGAGGATGGACCACAACCCCGAGAGGAGCGCGAGGTACGCGCCGTAGTGCCAGGAGATGAAGCCGCCGAGCGTGTCCACGGCCACGGGATTGCCGTACAGGCCGCGCAGCACGGGCGGCAGGCTGCTCGTCAGCGCCGCCAGCTCCCGGCGCGTCTCGGGCGTGCCGTACGTGGACGACATCGCGATCCCACCCCCGACGACCAGGACGACCAGGAGGCCGCCGAGGAGGAGGGCCGCCAGGCGCGAGTCGCGGACGGTCTTGCCGAAGACGCTCCCCAGGCCGTAGAGGCGCCGGGTCAGCGGGACATGCGGTGCGGGCACGGCCGGGTGCGCCGGCACGTGCCGGATCTCAACGGCCATGGTTGGTCACCTCGACGGCCTCGCGGCCGTACTGCGCGAGGAACGTCTCCTCGAGGCTCGGCTCGCGGGAGACGAAGTCGACCAGGTCGTACTGCGCGGCGGCGCGGACGATGGGCGTGATCGGCCCGGCGACCCGCAGCCGGAGCGTGTGATCCTCGGCCACGACGTCGCTCACGCCGGGCAGGCCGGCAAAGGCCCCGGCGGGGGCGCCGTCCGCGAACCGCAGCTCCACCTGGTGGTGGGCCAGGTCCCGCAGCGCATCCACGCGGTCCACCGCCACGAGCCGTCCCTCGCGGATGATCGCCACCCGGTCGCACGTCTTCTCGACCTCGGACAGGATGTGCGACGAGAGGAACGCGGTCCGGCCGTCCGCCACGGTCTCGCGGAGGAGCTGGAAGAACGTCTGCTGGACGAGCGGGTCCAGGCCGGCCGTGGGCTCGTCGAGGACGAGCAGCTCGGGGCGATGCTGGAGGGCGACGATCAGGCCCACCTTCTGCTTGTTGCCCTTGGAGTACTCTCGGAAGCGGCGCGTGGGGTCCAGGTCGAAGCGCGCGACCAGGTCGGCGCGGTACCGCGCGTCCACGCCGCCGCGCAGGTTCCCGAAGTACTCCAGCGTCTGGCCGCCGGTGAGCCGGTCGTACAGGGCGAACTCGCCCGGGAGGTACCCCAGCCGCCGGTGGATGGACGCCGGGTCGGCCGACGTCTCGATGCCGAAGACCCGGGCGCGCCCACCGGTGGGGCGGATGAGGTCGAGGAGCAGGCGAATCGTCGTGGTCTTCCCCGCGCCGTTCGGGCCCAGGAAGCCGAAGACCTCACCCTCCTGCACCGCGAGATCGAGGTCCACGATCCCGCGGTGACGGCCGTAGTACCTGGTCAGCCGCTCGGTCTCGATGATCGGGGTCATGGCAGGCCTCCCGTCGAGGCTGCAATCCGGCGGACCGGGCCCCCTCGCAGGCGGGAGCGTTGGCGCGCCGCCCTGGCCGGGTCTCCGCGGATTCGGGACAGTACAGCCGTGCCGGGCGGCGCCCGACAGTGCCGAAGCGCCCGTTGCATGTGACGATAGTCACACGCGCCCGGCGTTGCATCTCGAGACCCGTTGACGGGGAACCGGCCCGATCGTACCTTTTGTACAGAATGAACGAACATGACGTTCCGGTCCGATCGAGCATCAGGGTATCGGAGGCGCGCGAGGAGCTGAGCGAGCTCGTGAACCGCGTGGCGTATGGCCACGAGCGGATCGTGCTCGTGCGTCATGGCAAGGAGGTCGCCGCGCTCGTGCCCGCGTCGGATGCCACGCTGCTCGACGCGCTGGAGGACGAGCTCGATCTCGCGGCGGTGCGAGAGGCCCTGGCAGATCCGGCGAACGCACGGCCCATCCCCCTGCAGGAAGTCCGCGCGCGCCTCGGACTCTAAACCGTGGCGTACGCCGTCGCGTTCCTGCCATTGGCCGTCCGCCAGCTCGAGGCGCTGCCGGGGGCCGCTCGGCGGTCGGTGGTCGCGGCGATCGAGGCGCTGGCCTCCGACCCGCGGCCGATGGGGGCCAGGTGTCTCGAGGGAATCCCGGAGGGCGTGTACCGGATCCGCGTCGGGGACAACCGCGTGCTGTACCCGGTGAACGATGACCGGCTGCTCGTCCTAGTCGTGCGGGTGGCGAACCGCCGCGAGGCCTACGCCCAGCGGGCGCTCGACCGCCTGCGTGCCCAGCTCCGGCGCGAGGGGCGGCAAGGCGGGTAGGACGCGAATGGACGCCCGCGAGGCGAAGACGGGCGATTCCTGTCACCGCACGGCATGATCGTCGCGCATCATCGGGCGGGCGCGGAACGTCGCCCATGGCATCGCACACGGGGGCGAGTGATGGCGAATGCACCGATCATCCTGGTTCCCGGGTTCTGGCTTGGGGCCTGGGCGTGGGACGAAGTGGTGGGCATCCTGCGCGGCCAGGGTCACGAGGTCACCGCGATCACGCTGCCCGGGCTCGAAGCGGCCGACGCCGACCGCTCCACGATCACCTTGGCTGACCACGTCGACGCGATCTGCGCGGCGGTCGAGGCGGCGGGCCGGCCGGCCGTCCTGGCGGTCCACAGCGCGAGCGGCTTCTCGGGGTATGCGGCGAGCGACCGGATACCGGACGGGATCGCCGCCATGGTGTATGTCGACACGGCGCCCGGGAAGGGTGCCCTGGATCCCGGCTTCGCCGGCGTCGAGCGGCCACTGGACTGGGACCAGCTCGCGGCCGAGGAGAACCTCGACGGGCTGAGCGAGGATCAGCTCGAGACGTTCCGCCGGCGCGCGGTCCCGGTGCCGGGCGCGCTCCTGCGCGAGGGCGCCGAGCTGACCAACGACGCCCGCCTCGACATCCCCAGCACGATCATCTGCACCGGCTACACGGCGGAGCAATACCAGGCGTACGCTAGGGACCACGACTGGCCGTGGCTGGCCGGCCTCCGGGAGCTGCGCAACGTCACCTGGGTGGACCTGCCCACGAGCCACTGGCCGATGTGGTCGCGGCCGCGGGAGCTGGCCGCCATCATCGGCGACGTCGCGGCGGCGCACGGGGGCGGTGTCCGCGGATAGGAGGGGTCAGGGCTCCTGCCAGGCGATGCCGCCATCCGCCGCGCCGGGGGCGAGAAGCCGGAGCAGCCCCACGGCCTCCGCGTGGACCTCGTCGCGTGCCGCGACGGTCAGCGGCCGCCGGGCCTCCAGCTCCACGACTGGCGCGCCGCCTCCGGCCTGCCCGAGACGCCACGCGCCCGCGAGGAAGCCGTCGACGAAGAACGCGCCCTTCCGCGTGAAGGAAGCGCCCCACGCGAGGTCTCCCGTGATGCGCGAGCGGTCGGCATGGGAGAGGAAGACGTTGTCGTACTCGCCGAGGAAGCGGGCTGGCGCCGGCTCGTCCCGGTCGGCGAACACGCCGTCCTCGACGTCCAGGAGCTCGCGGCCGGCCTCGTCACGGTACGAGCGCAGACATGGGCGAAGGCGCTCGATGATCCCGCGGACACCCGTGAGCCAGGACCAGGCGCGGATGTCGGCGCCGCCGGCCGGCCCGAACGCCCGCAGGTAGCGCAGGACGGCCTCGTCGGGGGAAGGGTCGACGGCGGGAGTGTCGCCGGTCGACGCCCCGAGCCAGCCGGCGAGCGTGGTCACGCGCGGAGCGGACGAGCGCTGGAGCAGACCTCGTGGCGTGACCTGGACCAGCGGCACCCGGTACCGCACGGCGTACGCCATCGCCTCGCGATCGCGGTCGGGCCACCGATCGGCCAGCGCCAGGCCCAGCTCGGCGATGCTGCGCGGTCGTTCGTCCACGAGCGAGGCACCGACGGCGCACAGCTCATCGAGATCGACTCCGTCCAGCCGTCGCCGGAACGGGGACGATTCGTACCCTCGCTCGCAGACGCCCTGGAGCACACCGCGGAGCGACACCGCGTCGCGCGCCGTCACCAGGTGGAGCGTCGTGCGCATGAGTGTCATGCGCACCGCCTGTCGATCGAGCAGCAGGCGCTCGAGCGCGTCGGGCTCGAAGTCGCGCAGGCGCGACCACAGCGAGATGTACGGGTCGCGCGGCACCTGCGCCTGCAGACCCACGAGGTGCTCGATCATGTCCGGCGCCGGCGTCGCGGAGCGCTGCAGGAGATGCTGCCTGGCCAGCAGGGTCCGGTTCAGTGTCCGCCGGTCGAGGAGGGCGCCCTCGCCGGGGGGCGCGGTCACGCGCCGACCTCACACGTCGTCGAGTTCACCACCCGACCCATCGTGTCTCCCCTGGTCGCAGGTCGACGGCAGGCTGCCAGCGCCCGCGCGCGGGATTGTCTCAGCCCCAGCGACCGACGTTCTTGCGTCGATCCTCATCCGCCGCGCCGCGGGCCAGCGGGGCATGGGTAGGTTCTTGATCTTCTAAGTAGGAATTCATACCATGGCGGTATGAAGAGCGTGGTGTCCGAGAAGGGCCAGGTCACGATCCCGAAGCGGCTGCGCGACAGGCTGGGGATTCGGGCCGGGGAGGTGCTCGACTTCGAGGAGGAGGAGGGGCGCCTCGTCGCGCGGAAGGCGAGCACGGTCGATCCAGTCGACGCGGTCTACGGGGTACTTGCCCTTGGCGCGTCGACCGACGAGATCCTCGACCAGCTTCGGGGTCCGCGACCGGCATGATCACCGCCGTCGACACCAGTGTGCTACTCGACGTGTTCGGTGCCGACGTCGCTCACGGCCCGGCGTCGAGGGACGCGCTGCGTCGATGCCTGCGAGAAGGCGGCCTGGTCGCCTGTGACGTCGTGTGGGCGGAGATGACGGCTGCGTTCCCTGAGCCCGCGGGCGCGGCCGATGCGCTGGCCCGTCTCGGCGTCGAGTTCAGCCCGACCAGCGCGGCCGCAGCAGCGGCAGCGGGCGCCGCCTGGAGACGGCATCGGCAGCACGGTGGGGCGCGGGAGCGGCTGATCGCGGACTTCGCAGTAGCAGCCCATGCCGAGGCCCAGGCGGACAGGCTCCTGACGCGCGACCGAGGGATCTACCGCAGCGCATTCACGGGCCTGTCGATCATCGATCCGTCCGCGTGATGCCCGGCGGCAGGAGTGTCGACCCCGCCGCGGGCCTCCGTGGCCCGGGAGCAGCACGCAAGGCGTCGGCGTTCATGGCTGCGGGTCGGCTCCTGTGCTCGGCGAGGACGCGGGGGTAGTGTGGCGGTCAGCTCAGGGCTTCCCTGAGACGATCGAGCAGCCACCGCACGTCCTCGAGGAGCTGATCGAACTCTGCCTGTCCAGCCTTCGCGCCGTCGCCGTACAGAGCGTCGTTCCTGAAACGGCGAGCCCGGTCCAGTCGGCGGAGCCGCGCCCGCTGGTCTTCGCCGAGGACCGCGAGGGCCCCATCGATCGCGGCGCGGTGGTGCCCAGGCTGGCTCGTCGCCCGGTAGCCGGCGAGATCGAGGAGGCCGGCGCACGCTCGGTAGCCGGCCTCGTACGCCACGGCCATCGCGCGATCGCGGTCGATGCCGCCCAGGACCTGAGCCGCAAGGTCAAGGTCCCGTTCCGACCGTGCGAGCCAGCCACCGACTCGACGAGGATCCGCGGCTTGGCCTCCAGGAGCCCCGCCTTCACGAGCTCGTCCAGGGTGCGGTCGGTCATCGGCTCCGCCCGGGCGGCGGCACCAGGGAGACCCGGGGACCCGCCAGGACGTCCTCGACGAATCGGTCGCCTTCGGATCGAAGCCGGTCGAGTTCCTCGCGCTCGTAGCTGACGACGTTCACGTCACGACCGAGGTCCCGCTCGGCGTCCGCCAGCCGTTCGGACAACAGCTCCTGGTCGACGTGGCCGATCACGAACACGTCGAGATCGCTCGTGGCGCGCTCCTCGTGCCGGGCATACGAACCGTACAGGAACGCCTCCTCGATACCGGCCACGCCCTGGAGCGCCGCCCGGAGCCTCGCTTCGATCCCGATCGTCTTCTGCACGAGCGAGCGGATCTCGGGGGCGATGGGCGATGCTTCATCCACCTCATAGCGGCGCGTTCCGCCGATCCGCTCGGACCTCAGCACGTCCGCCCGTTCCAGCCGCTGGAGTTCCTTGCCCACGATGGTCGGCGAGTAGCCCACCTCGCGCGCCAGCTGTCTCACGTGGCGCACGACTCCCGGTCGCGAGAAGAACTCCTGGAGAATCGCCCGGCGCACCGCCGAGCCGCCGAAGAACGGGCTGTCAACAGTCACGTTGACAGTTGTAAACCTTGCGGCTTACAGAGTCAACGTCGTGGAGGCCGCCGCACGGCGCGTTCCAATGGGCCGTGCGGGTCACCGAGCTTCGGACCTTCGGCGCGAATGGGCCCACACTGACGTGCCCGGGGCGCCCCGGGTCATCCACGTGCCGGGCCACACCCAGGGCAGCGTGGCGATCCACGTGCCGGCCGTCAACGCGCTGTTCGTGGGAGACGCGCTGACGACGCACGACGTCCTGACGGGCGCCGGTGGACCGCGCCTTGCGCCGTTCACCATCGACCGCGAGCGGGCGCTGCAGTCGCTGGCCCGGCTGGAGGAGATCGAGGCGCGCTGGGTGCTGCCGGGACACGGCCAGGCATGGAGCGGCGGGGTCGAGGCGGCGCTTCGTACGGCTCGGGAGGCGGCGGGTGGCCCGCGCGAGGCACGGAGCGCTGCCGCTGGGCACGGGGGCTGAGTGCTACATGTGCATCGTGTTGACGATGCGTTCGACCTGCTTGACGTGCTGCCGTTCATGGCGAGCCAGCCACTGTGCATAGAACAGCACGGTCCGCTCGAGTACCTTCCCCGCCCCCGTCACTGTCGCTGCACGTGACCAGCCTTCGTGCGGCAACGGTTCCAGGACTGCCAGCAAATCGGCACGCTGCGTGGTAAAGGAGCGCAACGAGGGCCGGAATTCCAGTTCGGGATAGTCCGTCTTCTTGATCCAGGTGCGGGGATTGACAGCCCGCAGCGTCGGCGTGTCCTCGGCGATCATCGCCACGATGCAGTTGCCCCAGACGTCAGCGCACGCACGGAGATGGGCAAGCACATCGTTTGCGGACCACCCATCGTGGTTGGGGGTGGTATGCAATTGAGCTGGTGCCAGACCGGCGGTCAGCGCGGCGATGCGCGGCGGCGTTTCTGCAAGCAGGGTCAGAACCTGCTCAATCGTGAGTGATCTGCCGGGCACGTGACGTCATCCTTTCGCACAGACCAGGAGACTTCGTTGACCTCCACCTGTCATGCCTTGATGTGGCGCGCCAACGACGCTCAGTGACCTGGACTCGGCTCCGCCTCTACCTCGCCGCGCTCGCGGGCCTCGTTGAAGGCCCACAGGTCCGGCTCGGGCGGCTCGATGCCCAGGTGGGTGAGCATGGTGGCGATCTGCTGCCGATGCTCCGTGGCGTGGTGCGGGGCCTGGAGCAGGACCACCCAGGCGGGGATGGCGCGGCCCTCCTCGTCGGTGAGAACGCGGTCGGCCGGCAGCTCGCGCGCGACCTCGATCAGTGCGTCGCCGGTCATCCGCACCCGCTCGAGCAGGAGCAGGACGCCCGGGAAGGAGACCCCCT
Organism: Chloroflexota bacterium; assembly: GCA_021786265.1. The sequence continues at coordinate 42,818 of JAJYNP010000260.1, read as the reverse complement.
CGCCGAGGCCGTAGCCCTCCGGCGGCGTCCAGCCGGTGAGCCAGTGCAGGTAGCCGCCCTCGCCGGCGGCGAGGTGGAGGAGAGTCTGGTCGACCCGGCCGTAGGTGCCGGTGATCTCGGTGGCCAGCTGCGCATCAGTGAGAGGCAGGCAGACCTCGAACATCCGCTCGTTCGCCCAGCGGTGATGGCGGAAGAGGTTGACGAGGATGGAGTTCATGCTCGGTATTGTGCACGCGGTACCGGACAACATCGGTCAGGTTTCCGGGGTGGCCATCTCCCGAGTGGGACCTGAGCTCCGACGTCATCGACGCCCCGCACCTCTGGGGGATGCTCCGCCCGCCGCGGTGACCGTCGGGCGGGGAAGCGAGTTGACCAGCCGCGCCGCTCAGCCGACGATGCTCTCGTGCCGAGAGCCGACGAGAGGAACCGTGGCATGGAACGCCAGCCTGGTGCCTTGACGCTGAGCGAGGACGACCGGCGAGTGCTGGCCGCGTGGGCCGCCGACTGCGCCGAGCGGACGCTGGCGCTGCTCGAGGCGGAGGCTCCGGGAGACAGACGCCCTCGTGAGGCCATCGACGGCGTCCGATCGTTCGCCCGTGGCGACATGCGGATCGGACAGGTCCGCGACCTCTCGGTCCGGGCGCACGCGGCGGCCCGGGAGCTCGGCGACCCGGCCGCAGCAGCAGCGGCCCGGGCCGCTGGTCAGGCGGCTGGCACGGCCCACATGGCGGCCCACGCGCGCGGCGCAGCAGCCTACGCCGCGAAGGCCGCCGCCCTCGCCGCGCCCCATGGCCCGACCGCGGTCGCCGACGAGGTTCGGTGGCAGCTGGACCATGCCTCGCCAGCCGTCCGCGAGGTCCTGCGGCGATTGCCGTCCCCGACCCGCCCCGCGGGCATGCTCGGGGCGCTGATCCGCGACATGCACACGAAGCTCACCGGGGCCGGATGACGCACCCGGATCTCATCCCACGAGGGCGTTCTCATTCGGCGACGGCGAGTCCGGGGTGTTGCATCTGCCCGACAGGGCCCGACTCCGCCGGTTCGCTGACCATCCGGCCGGCCAACGGACCGGTCCGGCTTTCGAGGGCAGTGGGTTGACTAAGTCATCGGACTAAGTCACACTGCTCGCATGGTTACCGTGAACGTGCACGACGCCAAGACCCACCTCTCCCGGCTCCTCGAACGGGTGCGACAGGGGGAGACGATCGTGATCGCCCGGGCGGGGACGCCGGTGGCAATCCTGGGCCCGATCGACCAGCCTGCCTCGAAGCGGACTCCTGGCAACGATCGTGTCGTCATCCACCCGGACTTCGACGCACCGCTCCCGGAGTTCGACGCGCCGTGAGGGCGCTGGTCGATACTCACACGTTCCTGTGGTGGACGTCCGGCGGATCCCGCATATCGGACCGCGCCCGGGCAGTCATCGAGGATCCGGACGTGACGATCCTCCTCAGCGTCGCCTCGGCCTGGGAGATCGCGATCAAGGTCGCGCGCGGCCGGCTCGAGCTGCCCCAGCCCGCCGAGCGGTACGTACCGGACCGGCTCCGGCGCCACCGCATGGGTGTGCTCGACGTCGCGCTGTCGCATGCCCTGAGGGCCGGCGCTCTGCCCGAGATCCACACCGATCCGTTCGACCGCCTGCTCGTCGCCCAAGCGCAGCTCGAGGGTCTCGCCATCCTGACCGCAGACCCCGCGATCGCGCAGTACGAGGTCGAGACGATCTGGTGAAGTCGCGCCGCGGCGTCGCGCATCGCGGGCAGGGTGAACCGTTGACGAGCGCGGGGTGCAGGACGAGCGACTCCTCGTGCTCGTCGTCCGTGTCGCCGACCGTCGCGCGGTCTACGCGCGAACGGCGCTCGAGCGGCTGCGCGCGCAGCTCCGACGCGAACGGCAGTAGCCGCCCCTAAGGCGGGAACGCCACCGAAAAGGGGTTGACCGGCCGCGTTCGGGCTGATACTGTAGCAATTGCTTAACTATGGCACTGCAACCCGCTCCACTCGATCTTGCGTTCCAGGCGCTCGCGGACCCGACGCGGCGCGCCATCGTGGAACGGCTGAGCCGCGGACCGGCATCGGTCAGCGAGCTGGCGAAGCCGCTCCCGATCACGCTCCCGGGCGTGCTCCAGCACCTCCGGGTGCTCGAGGCGAGCGGCCTGGTCCGCAGCGAGAAGGTCGGACGGGTCCGTACGTGTCATGCCGTCCCGTCGGCACTCGGCGAGGCCGAGCAGTGGATCGAGGAGCGGCGCGCCGCCTGGGAACGCCGCCTCGACCGCCTCGGCGAGTACCTCGCGGAGCAGCCGGAAGCACCTGGCGAAGGGAGCGTCCCATGACCACGCGATCCGTCACGCACGCCACGTTCACGATCGAGCGCACGTACTCGGCCGCCCCGGCGCGCGTCTTCCGGGCCTTCGCGGACCCGCTGGCCAGGGCCCGCTGGTTCCTCGATCCCGGCGAAGGCGTGACCACGCCTCACGAGCTCGACTTCCGCGTCGGCGGTCACGAGCGGATCGCGGGTCGCTTCGAGGGGTTGGGGTCGACCGTCCATGCGTACGAGGCGCGGTACCACGACATCGTGCCAGACCAGCGCATCGTCTCGACGTACGAGATGTACCAGGACGAGATCCGGACGTCGGTCTCGGTCGCGACGGTGCAGCTCTCCCCGGCGGGGCGGGGGACCCGCCTCGTCTACACCGAGCAGGGGGCCTTCCTGGACGGCTACGACAACGCGGCGGACCGCGAGCACGGCACGCGCGAGCTGCTCGACGCGTTGGGCGCATCGCTGGAGGCCGAACCGGTCGGCGCCTGACCGGTCCTGGCTCGGTTACCCAACACGTCGAGGTCGCTCGTCGCTGCAGACCCATGTGCGGGGCTGTCCGACCGCTTCGGCCCCAGCTTGTGCCCGCGCAGCCCTACATCGGGTGACGCACGAGCTCGATCGCCAGCCAGGTCAGGCCGGGCGGCAGCAGCGCGAGCATCCCCGCGGCGACCAGCCGGGCGAGCGACCCGGCCGTCGGCGCGACGCCGGGCAGCGGGAGAGGCTGGATGGCCGCCACCGCGGCACCGCCCTGCACGGCGAACGCGGCCGCGATCACCGCCTGGAGCGGCGGGGCCGGCCGGTCGGGCGGAGGGGGCCAGGGTTCGCCGGCCACGTCGAACGTGCTCGTCGCCGCCGGGAGCAGCGCCCCGTCGACACCGGGCGCGTTCCCCGGGACCACCCAGGCGTAGCGTCCGGAGGCGAGGTTCAGGCGCGCGCCGACGACAGGCGGCTCGCCCGGGTAGGGGGCCCACGAACTCGTGCCGGCGCCGGGCGGCACGCCCTCGGTCTCGATCCTCTCGAGCTCTCCGGACTCCAGCGGGCCGAGGAGGACGAGCCCGCCGTACCGCCGCATGTGCCGCCTCGCTTCCGGGCCCATCCTCGCGGCGGTCGCGTGGCGCGTGCAAGTGCCGGACGGTCCCGGCAGGATCGCGAGGTGGACGCGCCCGAGCTCGCGTTCGCGCCCGAGCTCGCGTTCGCGCTCAGCCGAGCGTCGCGCGTGCGATGGCGCCAGTCTCCGGACCCACGCGGGCGATCTCCACGCCGTCCGACGACCAGATCCCCGAACCGCCGGCGGCACGGTCGTAACCGCCGCCGGTCGACCCGGCGAAGCTGGCCACGGCCACCGGGACGTGGTGGTCGGCGGCGACGTGACGGGCGCGCTCCTCCGGGACGGCCGCATCCTCGGCGGTCTCGAGCACGCCGGCGACGTAGGCATCCATGCCCAGGGCCGCGGTGTCGGAGGCGTGCCGCGGGATGCCGGTGTCCCGGCAGACGGCGAGACCGAGCCGCCAGCCGTCGACCTCGAAGGCGACCGGCGTGTCACCCGGGGTGAAGCGCTCGGCCTCGGCCGTCCCCAGCCACATCTTGCGGTACGCGACGGCGACGCCGGTCCCGTCGATGGCCAGCATCGCGATGTGCGAGCGGCCCGACTGGCCCCGCACCGGGGCGCCGGCCAGCGCGATCGACCGGGTCTCGGCGCAGGCCTCCACGATCGGCGCCAGCCGCGGATCCTCGGCGCTGATCGCCGGGGCATCCAGCTCGTAGCCCGTCAGGGAGAGCTCGGGAAAGACCACCACTCGGGCGCCCGCGGAGCGGATCGTCGTCGCGTGCGTGACCGCGTTGGCCGCGACGTCGTAGGGCACGCAGGGCGGCTGGGCAACGGCGATCGTCAACGGGCCGCGCATGCCGTCAGACGGCCCCGGGTGACGCGCCGGGTGGACTCCCGGGCCCGGTGGCAGGAGGCAGCCCCGCCTCCTGCAGGGCGTAGACCCGGCCCTGCTTGCGCTCGAGGTCCTCGAGCTCGGTCGTGGTGCGCACCTCGTACGAGGCGAGCTCGACGAGCTGGTCGGCTGGCAGGTAGCGGCGGCCGGGATCGCCGGCCAGGACGTCGATCCCGCGGTCCCGGGCGCGGCGCAGCCACGGCAGCACGCGACCGGCCAGCCCTCCCTCGTACCAGCAATCGCCGGCCAGGATGACGTCCACGTCAGGCGGCTCCTCGTCCAGGACATCGCGACGCACGACGGTCACCCGGCGGCCGTTGGCGCGCGCGTTGAGCTCGATGGCTGCGGCGGCGAAGGGGTCGATATCGGCGCCGGTCGCCTCGGCAGCGCCGGCAAGCATCGACGCGATGGCGCACAGCCCGGATCCGGACGCCAGGTCGAAGACCCGGCGCCCCGCCACGGCCTCGGGGTGCTCGCGCAGGTACCGGCCGATGGCGAGCCCGCCCGCCCACGCGAAGGCCCAGTAGGGGAGGGAGGCGTCCGGATCGCCCGTCTCGACCTGGAGGGCGCGCCACAGCGGCAGCACCTCGCCAGCCAGGTGCAAGCGGATCTCCTCGAGTCCCGGCACGGGCCGGAGGCGTGTGTGGCGCAGGACGAGCCCTCGGGGCGTGGAGGCCATCGCCGCACTCTACCGCCCGGGCGTCGGCCGGGGAGTGGCCGCCGCGTCCTCCCGAACGGGCTCGAACGTGTGTTCGACATGTCCCGCGGAACGTGGTACCGTGCGCCACGGCGCCGACCAAGACGCCATAGATCACCCGGCCGCTTCGATCGCTCCCTCTCCTCGGTTCTCGGCGAGAAGGTTCGCTGAGGCCGCGGGAGAAGGAGTGTTTCTTTGTACGCACAGTCCGACAGGACCCTGAGCTGCGCCGACTGCCGCCAGGAGTTCGTGTTCACCGCGAGCGAGCAGCAGTTCTACGCAGACCGCCAGTTCAGTGAGCCGCGACGGTGCCCGTCGTGCCGGGCGAGCCGGAAGGCATCGCGCGGCACCGGTGGGTCCTCGGGCGGCGGGTACTCGAGCGGCGGCTACGATCGCGGTCCACGCGAGATGTTCAGCGCCACGTGCTCGAGCTGTGGCCGCGAGGCGCAGGTGCCGTTCCGTCCCAGTGGAGCGAAGCCGGTCTACTGCAGCGACTGCTTCACCACGCAGCGGCGCTCGTACTAGCCGACCGCGCTCAACAGAGAAGGAGCCCGACGTCTCGTCGGGCTCCTTCCTGATTGTGCGCCCGGCATGCGGGCCGTCGCCGGTCCACGGCCGCCGCATGGGCGGCGAGTGAGCCCCGCGTGCGGGCGATCGCGCTCGTCGGGTCGTGGAACCGCGGGAAGCCGCGCGGTGCCACGCGACATCGGGCGGTCCCTGCGCCGACGCGTGACATTGCCGGGATGTTCCGCGCGGTGATCCGCCGGGCGATGCCGGACGCGATCGACCGCGCGATCGGGAATCCTTCCGCGATCTGACGCGCCTCGCCTCGGCGCGGAACAGGCAGCAGGCCGCCACGCGCCCGTCCTCGGCGAGGCGACGTCGCGGACCAGGTGCGCGACGTCGGCGATCACCCGGGCCGATTCGATCCGCCAGATGGCTTCGATCGCGCGGTGGGCGTCGGGCGCCGGTCTGTGACCCGGACGATCCCCGGCACGTAGTCCAGTCCCCGGTCGAAGCTCATGACGCGGCCGATGTCGTGGCGCTGCATGACGGCGACGTGGATCGCGTCGCGGGCGGAGAGACGCGCGCCCGTCTCCAGGAGCCGCCGCGCGCGTTGCACGTCCGACTGATCGATCGGCAGGACCTCGTCCACGACCCCGAGCACGACGTCCAACGCGGGTGCGATGGCGTCCCTGCGGTCGATCGCGACGTAGCGGTGCAGGATCTCCTGGAGCACCTCGGCGTCGGTAACCAGCCGCTCGCCTGCGGCGATCGCCTGCTCCAGCAGCCTCCGGGCAGCCTCCTTGTTGGGGTGGGTCGCCCCAACGAGGTACATCGGGATGTTCGAGTCGACGAGGATCATGGCTCGTCCTGTCCTCGCCCGTATCCCGCCTCGATCTCCGCGAGCATCCGATCGACATCCGCGGTCGGGAAGGAGTACTCGCCTGCGCGTCGCACGGCGTCGAGCTTCCGGAGGGCGTCCCGGCCGCCCTGCGACCTGGCTGCCCGCAACTTCTGTCGGACCCACTCGGCGACCGTCAGGTGCTCACTGCGCGCGACCCGCTGGATTTCGTCGATTTCCGCGTCGTCCATCAGGACCTGCAGGCGCTTTGTCATTCCATGAGTCTAAGCGACTCATAGGCATGAGTCAACGCGTGGCGTCGGCGGTCGCCGGGGCGGCCTGCGTCCCGAAGAACTCGACGAGCACCGGTGCGAGGACGGCCGGATCGAAGCCATGGGTCTGGCCTTCGAGCGTCCGGTGCTGCGCGTCGGGCAGCACGCTCGCGAGGGCGCGGGCGGCGTTCTGCAGCCAGGCCGGGCTGGCGCCACCATCCATGACGAGGGTCGGCGCCTGGACGGCGGCGAACCGTCGGAGCGGCGCCGGGCTCCCGCGCATCGTGTCGCCCATGACGGCGTTGTCGTACGCGATCGTGTGCGCCATCGCTTCCATGGCCGGCCACCCGGGGGAGTGCCGCATCCCGGCGACCAGCTCGGGCGGCGCCGCCACGGCCACGGTCATGAAGTACTCCACCGCGTCGCCGCGACGTCCAGACGCGATGAGCTCGTCGAGGTGCGAGCCGTAGTCCGCCGGCAGGGCAACGCGGCTGTCGTCGACCGAGAACGGCGGCTCGTACAGGGCGAGCCTCGGGATCGCGATGCCCGCCGCGGCCGCGTGCAGGGCGAGGGCCGCGCCGGACGAGTGGCCGAAGACGAAGGCGTCCCCGCCTGCCGCGTCGATCAGCGCCGCCAGGTCCTCGATCTCCCGGTCGACCGCGTAGGGAGGCGTGTCCCCGCTGTCGCCGCGCCCCCGGCGGTCGTAGCTGATCACGGTGAACCGCGGTGCCAGGAGCGCGGCGAGTCGGGCGGCGGCGGTTCGGTCGCTCAGGGCGCCGCCGACCAGGATGACGGGTGGCCCGCCGCCCGAGCGGTCGAATGCGATCGTCGTGCCGTCGTTCGAGGTGACGGTGTTCATGCGAGCCTCTCCAGTGCGTGCCGTCGGCTGGCGGCGGTCGTTCCCATCTGCCTGGCTTTCCTCCGGCTACCGCTGCCGGGCCGCAGCCTGCGCACGGATGCGTCGCTCCTGCTCGCGGAGCTCGGGCGTGAACTGTTCACCCAGCTCGTCGGACTCGAAGATCTGGCGGATCTCGATCGCCACCCCGCCGCCGAACGGGGCGCGCTTGACCCACTCGATCGCCTCGTCCTTCGACCGTGCCTGGAAGATCCAGAAGCCGGCGATCAGTTCCTTCGACTCGGTGAACGGGCCGTCGATCACGGTGCGCTTGCCGCTCTCCTCGAAGACGACGCGGGCGCCCTTCGAGGTCGGGTGGAGCCCGTCGGCGGCGAGCAGTACGCCGGCCTTCACCAGCTCTTCGTTGTACTTCCCCATGGCCTCGAAGACCTCGGTCGGGGGAAGCTGGCCCGCCTCGGACTCCGGGCCGGCCGGGACCAGGATCATGAACCGCATCGCGTGTCTCCTTTCTCAGGAAGGGTGGGGCCGCGGGCCCCCGGCCGGCCTGGCCGCTGGACCCGTCCCTACTCTGCGCGTCGAACGGGCGGCTGCGGAATCGACACGGTAGCAGCTGGATCCCACGTCCTTCTCCACGACCAGTTGGCGACCTTCGCCTGCTGGAAGGCCACGGTCGGTGCGGGTGGCACGAACGGGAGCGCGACCCTCCGGGCCCTCGACACCGGCGCGGGGACGATCGCCCTGTCGCTCCGGCGGCTCGCGGCGTCCGCGACCGGCTCGTACCCGGTGGTCGTCGGGCCGCTGGAAGCGGGCCGGTACCGGGTCCGCGCCGAGTATCCGGGCGACAGCGCGCGCTGGCCGGCGCTGGTACCGTAGGTGGCATGCGGGTCGCCCTCAGCATCGATCCCGACCAGCGGCTCGCCGAGCGCGACGAGCTCGACCTGGTACGCCTGGGCGCCGAGCTCGGCTACGTCGCCGCCTGGACGCCGTCGGGGGCGGATGGTGCCGCCTTCGACCGCTGCCTGCGCTGGCACCGCGCGAGCGGCCTTCCGGTCGGGATCTCCGCGGTGCCGGCCTCCGGCCGGGAGCCCGCGTTCTACGCGGAGCACGCACGCCGCGCCTGGGAGGGAACGGAGGGCCGGTTCACTCTCGCGGTCGGCAGCGGCCGGATGGAGCATGCGGCGGACGGGATGCGCCGCTACCTGGCGGACCTCCGAGACCTCCTGCCGCCGGAGCTGCCCCTCTTCCTCGCGGCGCTCGGTCCGCTGGTGTTGCGCGTGGCCGGCGAGCTCGCCGACGGCGTGGCGCTGAACTGGTGCACCGCGGCGCAGGTCGCCTGGTCTCGCGAGCGTCTCGCAGCAGCCGCCGGGACCGCGGGCCGGCCCGTGCCGTCGCTGGTCGAGTACATCCGGACCGCGGTCGATCCCGACCCTGGGGTCGCCCGCGCGACGCTCGGCGCCGCTGTGCGCCGCTACGCTTTCGCCCCACCGGCGTACCGCCGGCACTTCGAGCGCATGGGCTTCGCGGACGAGCTGCGGCGCGTCGAGGTGCCCGGCACCGACTGGGATCCCGCGTTCCTGTCGGCCGTCGGCGCGTGGGGTGGGCCCGGCGGCGTGCGCGGCCAGGTGGAGCGGCTGGCCGCAGGCCTCGACCTGCCAATCGTGCGGGTCCTCGCGCGGCATCCTGGCGACGCCGCATCGGCCCGAACCGTTCTCGAGGAATGCGCGCCGGGTCGGGCGTCCCGAGCGGCCGTTCACAGGGCGGCCGGAACCGCTTGACGCGGCGGGCCTCCATGGGCCAGGGTGGCGCGATCATCCACCCGCGCAGGAGCCCACCATGTCCGTGATCGTCTGGGCCGACATCCCCGTCGTCGATCTCGAGCGCGCAACGGCGTTCTACGCGCACGTCCTGGGGGTGCCCGTCGGTTCCCCGCCCGGGATGGAGGGGCACGTCGCGGTGATCATGGGCGAGGCGCCCAGCGCGGATCTCGCGCTCTCGACCGGGATCGCGCCGACCACCACCGCCGGCACGACGGTCTACCTGGGGGCGAACGGCGACATCGACGGCATGCTCGCCCGCGTACAGGAGGCAGGCGGTCGGGTCCTCCAGCCCAAGGAGTTCATGGGCGAGATGATCGGCTGGATCGCCTTCGTCGTGGACACCGAGGGCAACCGCATCGGCATCCAGCAGCCGGGGTAGGGTTCGAAGCCGGGCGGGAAGGGTTCGGGACGCGCCGTTCACAGGACGCGCCGGCGCGCCGCCGCGCATTGCCGGATCTCCCGGGAAGGAGTACCGTGGGTGAGCCCCCGGCACTGTCGGCGGCGCTCCGCGTGGTCGCCCCCTTCTCGAACGGGCCGTGCGTCTGCCACTTCGTTCGGGAAGAGATAGGGTTTCGTCCAGTGAGCACCGGCAGCATTGCCAGGGTGATCGCCGAGCGTGGCTTCGGCTTCATCGCCGGCGACGACGGCAAGCAGTACTTCTTCCATCGCGACGGCCTGACGCCGACCCTCGTCTTCGACGAGCTGGCCGGCGGTGAGAAGGTCACCTTCGAGATCGAGGCCAACCCCAAGGGACCCCGAGCCACGCAGATCCGCCGGGCGTAGCCCCGCGGTGCCTGCACCGGCGGTTGGGGCGGCGCAAGTCCGCCCCAACGTCCTGCGCGACTGCGCCCTTCCCAACACGCTCGGTGGCCTGACGCTGGTGGCGTCACCCACCGCCCGTGGCTCAGCCGGGCACCTGCTCACGCTCGCCCTGGCCGGGATGGCGCTGGCCGCCGTCCTCGCCTGGCTCGGTCACTGACGGCCCGGCGAGGGTGACCGCCGGCGACCGCCGGCCCCCGGGAATCCTCAGGCCGGATCCCCGGGTTCTGTCCTCCTCGAGGTCTGCACGAGAGGAGCGACCCGTTGACCCTCCACACGGCCATCGTGGCCACCTATCCGCCGCGCCACTGCGGGATAGCCTCCTTCACCCACGACCTCGCGCGGGCGACGGGCTCCACGAGCGTCGTGGCGCTGCACCCGCCGGGCGCGCCCACGGTCTATCCGATGGAGGTCCGGCACCGCATCCGCCGCGACGTCGTGGCCGACTACCGGCAGACGGCCCGGGCCCTGGCCAGGGACGGCGTCGAGCTGGTCTCCATCCAGCACGAGTACGGCATCTGGGGCGGCGCTGACGGCGAGTACGTACTCGACTTCGTCCGCGCCCTGTCGGTGCCGGCGATGGCCACGCTCCACACGGTCCGGCGGACGCCCACGTCTTCGCAGCGCCGCATTCTGGCCGGGCTCTGCGCCGCGGTGGAGGGCGTGGTGGTCATGTCGCAGGCCGCCGCGACGCTCCTGACACGCGTGTACGGCGTCAGCCCCATGCAGATCAGCGTGATCCCGCACGGCGTGCCGGATCTTCCGCGCGTGGACCCGGAACTGGTGAAACCGGGGCTTGGCCTCGCCGGCCACGCCGTGATCCTGAGCTTCGGGCTGATCGGGCCGGGCAAGGGCTACGAGCTCGCCATCGCCGCGATGCCGGCGGTGGTGGAGGCGATCCCGAACGCCCTGTACGTGATCCTGGGTGCCACGCATCCCGAGCTGCTGCGGCGGGAGGGCGAGGCGTACCGGGATGGCCTGGTGGCGCGTGCGGCCGAGCTGGGCGTGGGGGACCACGTCCGGTTCGTGGACCGTTTCGTGACCCAGGCGGAGCTCGGACGCTGGCTGCAGGCCGCCGACGTGTTCGTCACGCCGTACCCGAACCTCGAGCAGATCGTCTCGGGCACGCTGTCCTACGCGGTCGGCGCTGGCAAGGCGGTTGTCTCGACCCCGTACGAGTACGCCGTCGAGCTGCTGGCGGACGAGCGCGGGATCCTGGTGCCGCCGGCCTCCCCGCCGGCGCTTGCCGCCGCGCTGGCGGCCTTGCTCGCCGACCCACTGCGCCGTGAGCATATGGGTACCAGGGCGCATCGCTTCGGGCGTCACATGGTATGGCCCGAGGTGGGCGCGGCCTACCGGAGCCTGTTCGACCGGGTCGCCCGATCCGGTCGCCTGGCGGGAGCCGACCGGGTCGCCGGTCGCCTCCCGCACGCGATGCTGCGCGCTCTGCCGTCGCGGGTGCTCGATGCCTGAGACCGCGGCCGTGCCACTCGTGCACCCCGTGCACCGCGAGCACCTGGAGGCGCTCACGGGCGAATTCGGGGTCCTGCAGCATGCCCGCGGCACCGTGCCCGATCCGGCCCACGGCTACTGCACCGATGACGTCGCGCGCGCCCTGGTGGTCGACCTGCTCCAGGCCCGCGTGCTGGGCTGGGAGGCGGTCGCGTCCAGTGCGCACCGCTCCTTCCAGTTCCTGTCCGACGCGCTCGACGCGGGCCAGTGGCGGGCCAGGAACCTGCGCCGCGCCGATGGATCGTGGGTCGACGAGATCGGGTCGGAGGATGCCCACGGGCGCGCGGTGTGGGCGCTGGGGGAGACGATCCGGCGAGCCGGGGAGCCCGCGATGCGCCAGGAGGCCCGCACGATGTTCGCCCGGGCTCTCCCGGCTGCGCTGGAGCTGAGCGCCGTCCGCGCGCGCGCCTCGTCGATGCTGGGTTGCGACGCGGCGACGCGGGGCGGGGGCATCGGCAGCGCGCTGCCCGCGGCGTACCGCCGGCTCACCGCCGGCCTGCGGCGGTCCTTCGAGGCGCGGGGGTTCATCCGCGAGTGGCCCTGGCCGGAGGACTCGCTGACCTACGAGAACGGGCTGCCGGCGCAGGCGCTGATCGTCGCCGGCTCGCACCTGGGCGATGCCGATGCCGCCCGGACCGGGCTCCGGGTCCTGGACTGGCTGCTGGCCGTCCAGACCCTGCCCGACGGCCGCATCTCGCCGGTGGGATGCCATGGCTGGTGGCCGCGCGATGGCGCCCGTGCCCGCTTCGATCAGCAGCCGATCGAGACGACGTCGCTGCTCCTCGCGGCCGACGCCGCCTACCGCACCACCGGTCGTGAGCGATACCGGGACGCCGCCGAGCGTGCCTACGCCTGGTTCCTCGGCGACAACGACGTCGGGGCACTGGTGGCGGATCCCGAGCGGGGAGGTTGTCACGACGGCCTGACCCCCGACGGCGTGAACGCGAACCAGGGCGCGGAGTCGACGCTGATGTGGCTCATGGCCGCCGAGCGGACGCGAGCGCTCAGGGGTCTGGTGCGGTCGACACCCACGTCGACGCCCACCACAGTCCCGGTGCCGGCACCGCCCGCCTCCCGGGCGGATCGCCGCCGTCCCTCCCGCCTGGGCCCCATCCCGGCGAGGGCCTCATGGTGAGCGGCCGCGAGCCGTTGTTCCGCCGCAGCCCGGCCAACCCCATCCTGACGGCGGCCGACGTGCCGTATCCCGCGAACGCCGTCTTCAACCCGGGCGCCGCCCGGGTGGGCGGGGAGACGCTGCTGCTCGTCCGCGTGGAGGACATGCGCGGGATCTCGCAGCTCCATGTCGCCCGCAGCTCGGGTGGCGTGTCGGACTGGCGATTCGATGCGGGGCCGCTTCTCCGGTCAGAGCCGGAGCGCGCGCCGGAGGAAGTCTGGGGCTGCGAGGACCCCCGCCTCACCTGGCTGGCCGACGAGGGGACGTGGGTCATCGCCTATACGGCGTACAGCAGCCGGGGACCCCTCGTCGCCCTCGCAACCACGCCCGACTTCCGCGACGTGGACCGGATCGGACCCGTCATGACGCCCGAGGACAAGGACGCCGCCCTCTTCCCTCGTCGCTTCGGCGGCCGCTGGGCCATGATCCATCGCCCCTCGCCGGTCCGTGGCGGAGCCCACATGTGGATCTCGTTCTCGCCGGATCTGCGCCACTGGGCCGACCACCGGCTGCTCCTCGAGGCCCGGGATGGGGCGTGGTGGGACGCCGGGAAGATCGGCCTCGGGCCGCCACCGATCGAGACATCCGAGGGCTGGCTGATCCTCTACCATGGTGTCCACGCGACGGCCGGCGGCCCGATCTACCGGATGGGCCTCGCGCTGCTCGACCTGGACGATCCGACGGTGGTCCTGCGGCGCAGCGACGAATGGGTCTTCGGGCCGCAGGCGGCGTATGAGCGGTCGGGCGACGTCCCGCAGGTCGTGTTTCCGTCCGGGATCCTGGTGGATCCCGCCGCCGACAGGCTGGACCTCTACTACGGCGCGGCGGACACGGTCGTCGGCCTGGCCACGGCGAGGTTCAGCGACGTGCTCGACTACGTCCGGAGCTGCCCGCGCCCGTAGTCGTGCGGCTTTGCCGCACGTACTCGGCCGGCGTCCTTGCCAGGAACACAGGAGAGCGAGGCGAGCTGGGTCTCGCCCTCGTCGCAGTCGGCGTGGAGGACCAGGGCGCTCGGAGCCGCCGCGAGGAATCGACGGACCAGGGCGGACTTGCCGATGCCGGGGAGCCCCTCCACGAGCACCACCCTCGCCTCGGTCGCCCGGGCGCGCTCGAACTCGGAGGTCAGGACGTCGAGCTCTGTCCCACGTCCAGCGAAGCGGTCTTCCATCCCGCGCGTCCTCTCCGAGCGTCTTCGCCAGCGTTCGAAGACTACGGCGCCTCCGCAGGCGTGGGTACAGTATTCCGCCTTCGGACGACAGGATTGGGGCGGGGAGCGCATCGGCAGCAAGGCGCTCCCGGTGAACCACCGGCTCCAGACGCCGCGACGGGTCGACGTGCCATTCGGAATGCCTCGCCGTGGCTTTGCGACCGCCGGCATCTGCGTCTCTCGGCCCCGAACCGGGCTGAACGGCTCCCTCCTTGGGGCCGCGCAACTCTGGCGCACGCCGTATCCAACGCCGACGTTGTGGACGCGTCAGGTGATGGTCGCGCATCACTATGATGGTCGCGCATCACTCGTGCGCGAGAGGGACCCGCGTGGAGACTCCGTTCCTGGTGCTGCTCGAGCGAGCTGAACTCGCAGCCGCCGAGGACCGGCGAGCGGCGCGGGCTGAGGCAGATCGACGCCTCGAGCAGGCGCGGATGGAGGCCCAGGCGATCGAGGCGGCCGCGCCCGATGTCATCGCGGCGGCCATTGCGGCCCGCAGGCAGCAGATCCGGGACGAGGCCAGCCGCGAGGTGGCGTGGGTCGAGAAGGCGCTGGCGGCGATGGAGGACCAGGACGGGCGCCAGGAGGCCGACGCCTGCCAGCGGTTCGAGCGGGTGGTGGAGCAGATCGTCGCGGCCGTGCTGGGCGAGACCGCGGGGCCCTGAACCATGCTCGTGCGGATGCGGCTGGTCGACGTCGTCGTTCCGCGTGCACAGGCGGCCGTCGCGGTTCGAAGGCTCCACCTGGCCGGCGCCGTCCACCTCGTGCCGTTCCGCCTCCCCGCAGGCGATGAGACGGGCGTCTTCGGCACGTGTCCCTCGACTACCGCGCCGAGCGCGGAGCCGTGGCGGCGGTGGTTCGACTGGCTGAGTGAGCTGGTCGCGTCGCTGGGCGCGTCGGACGTCCCGGCCGCGCTCGTGGCGGAGCTCTGGGAACTCGACGACCACACGCTCGGGGCACGGATCGCGCCGCTCGAGGCGGTCAACGCTCGAGCGACGGCACTGGCGAACGAGCGGGAGGCCCTCGCTGCCGACCGCGCCAGGCTCGACTGGTACGGCCAGCTCCTGGACGGCCTGGTCGGCACCGGGGGAGCGCTGACCATCCCGCCCGGCTATGCCTCCGTCGCCATCGTCGTCGAGCAGGGGCACGGGCACGTCATCGACCTCGTGGAGGACGAGCTGCGGGAGCTGGCGGCCGGCCGCTGCGCGGTCGTGAGGACACCGCTCCGGAGGAGCCGCGCGGGCGGCATCCTGGTCTTCCCCGGTCGACTGGCCGGCGAGGTGGACGCGATGCTCGGCGGACGACGCCTCGACGAACTCACCCTCCCTCCCCAGCTGGCGGGCGTGCCGCTGGCGGCCGCGGCGAGCCGGCTCGAGATCGAGCGCGCACGGTTGGACGAGCGGATCGAGCGAGCTGAGGTGGACCTCGCGGAGCTGCGAGGGAGCCACGGTGCGCTCGCAGCGGCTGCCCGGCTCGTGGTCGGGGATCGACTCGCGGAGGCGGAGACGTTCCGTGCGGCGGGCGCGAGCGAGCACCTGGTCGTCTTCTCGGGGTGGGTCCCCGCCAACCGGGTCGCCGGCCTGCGGGCCGCCCTCGGACCCGGGTCGGCGGTGACCGAGCGCCGTCCCACGCCGGAGGAGCTCGCGCGCGCGCCCGTTGCGCTCGAGAACCGCCGGACAATCCGCCCGTTCGAGCCGCTCGCGTCGTTCGTGGGGGTTCCGCGGTATGGCTCGCTCGATCCGACGCCGCTCCTGGCGCTCGTGTTCCCGCTGTTCGTCGGGCTGATGGTGGGCGACGCTGGGTATGGACTCCTGCTCCTCGTACTGCTCCTCGCGGCGCGTCGAAGGTGGCGAGCGTCCGCGCTCGTGGCCGCCGTCTGGCCGGTCGCCGCGATTGCCGCGACGTCGACGATCGTGTTCGGCGTGCTCTTCGGCGAGTGGTTCGGCGACCTCGGGCGGGCGTTCGGCGCGGCCCCCATCTGGCTCGACCGTCGGGACGCCGTCCGGCAGCTGTTGCTGCTGACCGTCGCCGTCGGGGTCGCGCACGTGGCACTCGGGCTGGCCCTGGGTGCGGCCAACGGACTCCGCATGGGCAATCGGCGCGAGGTCGCGTCACGGTCTGCCCAGCTTGTCTGCCTGGCCGGCATCGTGGGGATCCTCGGCGCGCTGGCCGGGTTCCTCCCCGCAGTGGCGGGGCAGCTCGCCGGTGCCGTGCTCGCGATCGGGCTGCTCGCCCTGGTCGGCGTCCTCGGGTTCATCGCCCCGGTCGAGCTCCTAGGAATCGTCGGCAACGTGCTCAGCTACGCCCGCCTGATGGCGATCGGCCTCTCCTCGGCGATGCTCGCCACCGTCGCCAACACGCTCGGCGCGCTCGCCGGGAACCTGGTCCTGGGCGTGCTGGTCGCGGGCGCGCTGCACGGCCTCAATTTCGCGCTCGGGTTCTTCGACGCCACGGTGCAGGGTCTCCGCCTGCATTACGTCGAGTTCTTCAGCAAGTTCGTCGAGGTCGGCCAGGTGCGGTACGCGCCGTTCGTCTCCGCCCTCGGCCCGGACCGCCGGGAGGCACGGCGTGGCGACTGAAGGAGGGCCGTGAGTTGGACGAGGGTCTGCGTTTTCTGGCTGCCGGTATCGCGATCGGACTGACAGCCCTTGCCACGGGCTGGGCGCAATCGCGGATCGGGGCGGCCGGGGCGGGCACGATCGCGGAGAAGCCCGAGGCGACCGGGTCGGTGTTCATCCTGGTCGCCATCCCCGAGACGATGGTGATCCTGGGGTTCGTCATCGCCGCGCTGATCCTGCAGGCTGGCTGACGCGCGATGCGAGCGGCGCGCGACGAGCCGGTGACCACGTCCACGGACACCACCGGCCGCGAGGAGGTCCTGCGCTCGATCGCGGCCGAGGCCCGCCGGGAGGGCGAGAGATCGCTCGCCGAGGCGGAGACGGAGGCGTCGGCGCTCGTGGAGGCAGCGCGGCGATCCGTGACGACTCGTGTCGCGGCGGCCGTGAAGGTCGCCGAAGCCGAGGCGCACGCGGAAGCGGCGCGGACGGTCAACGAGGCGCGACGGCGCTTCGTCTATCGCCGGGCGGAATTGACCGCGCGCCGCCTCGACGAGGCCTTCGAGGCGGCGGCACATCGGCTCGACGAGATCGCCTCCGGAGGCGACCGGGAGCGCTGGGCACACGCGCTCGAGGCGCTGGCGCGGGAGGGGTGCGAGCGCGCCGGCCCGGGCGCGACGGTCGAGGTGCGCGCGTGCGATGTCGGCCTGGTGGAACCGGTGCTCGCGCCCGCCTCTTCGGTGGTGGGGACCCTGCGTGGCCCGGGCGTGCGCGTGCGCTCGGCGGACGGACGCCACGAAATCGACGGGATCCTCGCGACGCGGCTCGCCCGTGCCAGGTCCGCGATGGCCGAGCAGGTCGTGGCAGCGCTCGGGCTCGGGGCCGCCGGCGCGCCAGTGGCAGCCGCAGAACCCACCGTCGCGGCTCCACCAGTGGAGGCGTAGGCCGTGTACGAGTACGGCAACGCCCGGATCGCCGCGCTGCGCGCTCGGCTGCTGACTCCCGCCCTGCTCCGCCAGCTGGCGGCGTTGGAGTCCCCGGCGGCGCTGCTCGAGCACCTCGGCCGCCTCGAGGACTGGCAGCAGCTCGTTGCCGTGCCGTTGCCCCGAGCCGGTCGGCGCGGGGCCGGCGCCGGGGGCCCGGACCCTGCGCGCGCCGTGCTGGCGGCGATCGAACGCCATCGATCTTCTCGTCTCGGCGACCTGCCCCGCTGGTACGAGCCGCCGGCGCGTGCGCTGGTCGAGGCGCTCGTGCTGCCGCTCGATTGCGAGCGCGCAGTCGCGCTGCTGCGGCTCCGGACCGCGGGCGTCGATCCCGAGGTCGCCGCGGACGAGGTACCCGACGGCGCGGTCCTCGACCGAGCGCAGCTCGCAGGCGTCGCACGAGCTCCGACCCTCGCCGCGTCGGTCCGGCTGCTCGGACGCGTGGGGCTCATCGAGCGGCACGCCGGCGAGCAACTCGGGGCACGCTGCGACCGCGGCGAGGCCTGGGCGGCGGTGGAGGCGGGGCTGGTCGAGGCATGCCTCGAGGCGCGCCACGCGCGGGCGGCTGGCGGGAGCGGCGACGCGGCACGGGTGCGCGAGATCCTCGCGGCCGAGCGCGCGGCGGAACATGCCGTGTTCGTGGAGCTGTCCGCCCAGGGCATCGAGGCCGCCGCCTCGCTCGAGCGCCAGTCGACGCTCGCCCGGCTCGACACGCTCGCCCGGCGGGCCCGGCGCGATCCGCTGGGCGTCGGCGTCGTCGCGGGCTACGTCGCGGCGGTGGAGGCCCAGGCGATCCGGCTGCGCGCGGTCCTCGGCCGCGTCTCGGGGCGCTGGAGTCGCGAGCGGGCCGCCGGCTACATGCCGGCGGCCGGAGGATGACGGAGAAGATGAGGTTCGTCGTGGTCACCGCGCCCGCGCTCGCCGATGGGTTCCGGCTCGCGGGCGTCGCGACCGTCGTCGCCACCCTCGACGGTGACGCCGCGTCCGCCGTGCAGTCGCTCGCCGCGCAGGAGGACGTGGGGCTGGTCCTGGTGACCGAGGATGTGTGGTGGAGCGTCCCGGAGCGGGCGCGCGCGTCGCTGGAGAACCTCGCCCGGCCGATCGTGCTCGGTATCTCGGCCGGCGCCGGCGCGGACGTCGCGGCGTCCCGCGCGATGATCGGCGAGGCGCTCCAGCGCGCGATCGGCCACCGGATCCAGCTGTCGGGGGAGCCGCGGCCGGGTGGGGAGACCCCGTGAGCGCGGCGCACACCGACCCCGTGAGCGCGGCGCACACCGACCCCGTGAGCGCGGTGCCCGGCCCGCCGGCGATGAGCACCGTCCCGGCCGGCGCCGGGAACGATCCCACGTCGGGCGCGGCGCCGGGCGTGGTCGTCGAGGCAGGCGGCCCCGTCATCCGGGCCGCCGGGCTGACCGCCCCCGCTGTGGGCGAGGTCCTGCGAATCGGTCGAGACCGGCTCCTCGGCGAGGTGATCCGTCTCGAAGCGGGGATCGCGACGGTCCAGGTGTACGAGGAGACCTCCGGGCTGGGGATCGGCGATCCCGTCGTGCAGACGGCGGCGGCGCTGCAGGCCTGGCTCGGCCCCGGGCTGCTGGGCGCCACGTTCGACGGCCTCCAGCGCCCGCTCGGCGCACTCTCCCGCGCCGGGACCTGGTCGCTCGCCCCGGGACTCGAGGCCCCGCCACTCGACCTCGAGCGGCGCTGGCACTTCGTGCCGGAGCGGCGCGTGGGCGACGAGGTCGGGCCCGGCGACCAGCTCGGGACCGTGGCCGAAGGCTCGCTCGAGCACCGCATCCTCGTGCCGCCCGGCGTCGGTCCCGGGAGGCTCCTCGCGATCGACGGGCGTGACCCGACGGTCGTCGAGCCGATCGGGATGCTCGAGACGGCGGAGGGAATCCGGCCGCTGACCCTCGCCCATCCCTGGCCCGTGCGTGTTCCCCGGCCCGCCCGGCGTATCCCCGCGGACGCGCCTCTCGTGACCGGCATCCGCGTGATCGACATGCTGTTCCCGGTCGCGCGGGGCGGCGTCGCCGTCATTCCGGGTGGCTTCGGCACCGGCAAGACGGTGGTCGAGCAGTCCCTGGCGCGCCTGTCGGACGCGGACATCGTCGTGTACGTGGGCTGCGGCGAGCGTGGCAACGAGATGGCGGACCTGCTGACGAGCTTCCGCGAGCTGCTCGACCAGCGGACGGGTGCGCCGCTGATGGACCGGACGGTGCTGATCGCCAACACGTCGAACATGCCGGTGGCGGCCCGCGAGACATCGATCCAGCTCGGGGTCACGATCGCCGAGTACTTCCGGGACCAGGGGTACGACGTGGCGCTGCTCGCCGATTCGACGTCGCGGTGGGCGGAGGCGCTCCGGGAGATCAGCGGCCGGCTGGAGGAGCTGCCCGGGGAGGAAGGCTTCCCCGCCTACCTGGCGAGCCGGCTCGCCGGCTTCTACGAGCGCGCCGGGCAGGTGACCACGCCCGGGCGCCCGTCCCGGCGCGGATCGATCACGGTCGTGGGCGCGGTGTCCCCGCCGGGCGGCGACTTCAGCGAGCCGGTGACGCAGGCGAGCCTCCGGCTGGCGGGCACGTTCTGGGCGCTCGACACGGAGCGCGCGCACGCCCGCCACTTCCCCGCGATCGGATGGCTCCAGTCGTACTCGCTGTACGTCGACCGGCTCACGCCGTGGTACCGGGCGCGGGTGGCAGCCGACTGGGACGCGCTGCGGTCGGAGGCGATCGGCCTGCTTGCCCGCGAACGCCAGCTGCTCGACGTCGTCGAGCTCGTGGGCGTCGACGCCCTGCCCGACGAGGACCGCCTGACACTCGAGGCAGCTCGCCTGATGCGCGAGGTGTTCCTCCAGCAGCACGCGCTCGACCCCGTCGACGCGTCGCGGCCGCTCGACGTCCAGCTCGCCGCGCTGCGCGCCGTTCTGGCCGCGCGGCAGGGCATGGTCGCCGCGCTGCGGCGTGGCGCGACCGTCGAGGAGGCGACGTCCGCGCCCGCGCTGCGCGAGCTCGAGCGCATCAAGTCGTGGACCGGAGAGGGGATCGTGGCGCGCCTGGAGGCCCTCGCGGCGCGGCTGGGGGGTGCGCCGTGACGCTCTCGGCGCACCGGGTCTCCGGTGCGGACCGGCTGGCCGGGCCGCTGCTCGTCATGCGCGAGCTCCCGCACGTGGCGCTCGGCGAGGAGGTGCTCGTCACTGGCCGCGACGGCCGCACGCGCCACGGCCGCGTCCTGGAGCTTGCCGCGGACCTCGTCGTGGTGCAGGTCTACGAGGGTACCTCGGGCCTGGATCTCGGCTCCACGACCGTCGAGCTGACCGGCGGACCGTTCCGCTTGGGCGTCTCGGCGGCGATGCTCGGGCGCGCGATGGATGGCCGGGGGCGCCCGGTCGACGACGGGCCGCCGATCGTCCCGCTGCGCTCGGTCGACGTGAACGGGTGGGCGATCAACCCGGCGGCGCGGGCGAACCCGGTCGACTTCATCGAGACGGGGATCAGCGCGATCGACCTGCTCGACAGCCTCGTCCGGGGCCAGAAGCTGCCGATCTTCACCGGTGCCGGGCTCCCGGCCGACGAGCTGGCCGCGCGGATCGCGACCGGAGCGCGGCTGCTCGGATCCGAACGCTTCGCCACCGTCTTCGCCGCGATGGGGATCACGCGCCGGGAGGCGGACGCGTTCCTCGATGCGTTCGCGTCATCCGGCTCGCTCGACCGCCTGGCGCTCTTCCTGAACCTCGCGGACGACCCCGCCATCGAGCGGCTGCTCGCGCCCCGGTGCGCGCTGAGCCTGGCGGAGCATCTCGCGTTCGACATGGGCATGGACGTCCTGGTCGTGATGACCGACATCACGGCCTACGGCGAGGCGCTGCGCGAGCTGTCGACGGCACGCGAGGAGATCCCGGGCCGGCGCGGCTACCCGGGGTACCTGTACACGGATCTGGCGACGCTCTTCGAACGCGCGGGCCGCGTCATCGGCCGGCCCGGCTCCCTCACCGTGATGCCGATCGTCACGATGCCGGACGACGACATCACCCACCCCATCCCGGACCTGACCGGCTACATCACGGAGGGGCAGATCGTCCTCTCCCGCGAGCTGCACGCGCGCGGTGTCTTCCCGCCGATCGACGCGCTGCCCTGCCTGTCCCGGCTCATGAACGCCGGGATCGGGGAGGGGAAGACGCGGCCGGAGCACCGCGTGGTGGCGGACCAGCTGTACGCGCTGTACGCGCGCGGCAGAGAGCTGCGCCGCCTCATCACGGTCATCGGCGAGGGTGCCCTCAAGGAGTCCGAGCGACGCATCCTCGGCTTCGCGGAGCGCTTCGAGACCGAGCTGATCGCCCAGGGTCCGCAGCGCAGGACCATCGAGGACACGTTCGACGTGGCCTGGCGGCTCCTGGCGGCGATCCCGCGCGAGGAGCTGACGCGCCTCCCGGACGAGCTGATCGACCGCCGGTGGCGGCCCGCGGAGTCCGGAACGTGAACGGCAGTCGCAGCCGGATGGCGCTGCTCCTGGGGAGAGCGCGTCTCGAGATGGCGCGGCAGGGCCAGTCCCTGCTGGAGCAGAAGCGGGATGCGCTGCTGCGCGAGTTCTACCGGGAGGTGCCGCTCGTCTTCGCGTCGTACGCCGAGCTCGAGCGTGCCGCGGCGGCCGCACGCCTCGCGCTCGTGGAGGCGGAGGTCCGCCTCGGCGACGTGGCCGTGTCAGCCGCGGCCGCGACGCCGCCGGACGGCGAGGTCGGGGTCGACCTGCTCCCGCTGACCGTCCTCGGCGTGGCCGTCCCGGCGGTGGCCCCGCGCGACCTGGTGCGCACGCCGGACAAGCGCGGTCGCGCGCTGGCGGCGTCGGGGCCCGCCCTCGAGCTGGCGGCGCTCCGCTTCGAGGAGGAGCTCACGATCGCGCTCCGGCAGGCGACGATGGAGGCACGCGTGCGCCGGCTGGCGCGGGAGATCCGGCGAACGAGGAGCCGCGTGAACGCGCTCCGCACGCGGATCGTGCCGCGGCTCGAGGCCGAGACGCGCGCAATCGAGCTCGCCCTCGAGCAGCGCGAGCGCGAGGAGCGGTTCCGGCTCAAGCGCGTCAAGGCACGGCGCGCGGCACGGGGAGCGAGGGGCCCACTCGGCTGACGTGGCGAGCCCGGTCAGTCGTCCTCGCCGCTGTCCCTCAAGGTGACCAGCCCGTACGGCCGGACCCGGATGCTCGACCAGGCACCGGAGGTCCAGTACACGTCGTGCTCGGCAAGGTCGCGGGCGGCAGCCTCGTCCGCCACCCGCACCACGATGAACGCCGACTCGACGTTGCCCACGGCACCTGCCACGATGACGATCCCCTCGCGCATCAGGCGCGCGATGTTGG
Source organism: Chloroflexota bacterium (assembly GCA_021786265.1). Next base: position 19,976 of record JAJYNP010000260.1, on the reverse strand, counting down.
CGAGGTGGGCGTGACGGATCGGTCGTCGGCGGGCCTCGCCGTCGGGTGCGTAGTCCGCCTCGATCGCCCAGACTCGCTCGATCTCGACTCCATCGGGGATCTCGCTGGACACCATGGCTGTGCCTCCTGGTTCCGGCCACGTCGTTGTGCACGGGCAGATTAGCGCGACGGCTCGTCGGGGGCGGGCCGATCGTCGGGGCCACCAGCCGCCCGATCGCCGGGGCGGGGCCACCTGCCGCCCGATCGTCGTGCCGGAGCCCGATCGTCGCGGCCGGTGACTCGTCGCGCCCGAGCCGGTTTGCCACCACAGACCTGGCGCCGGCTGGACCTGTGTGACCTCGCGCGCCTGCTGCGGGCGATATCCCCCACAGCGGTACCGACGGGCCTTGAACGCCGACAGCAGTCGGTTCGGGATCGGCGGCACCCGGAGCAGCAGGGTCTCCGCCGGGCGATCCCGATCGGCAGGCGCACCGACCCTGGAGTCCGGGGGGCCAGGAGCGCGTCGGGTGCGCCGCCGTCGATCGCGGTGATCCCTTGTCGCACGGCTAGCGGCCCCGGCAACGCTGGAGGGGATATTGCGACCCGCATACTCCCTGGACAGGGACGCTACTCGCCCGCGCGCCGCTCCGTCGATGGGCTGGCGCTCGCCCCCGGACGCCTCGACGTTGCCCTGCTGTCGGTGGTGGTCGCGGTCATGGCGACCGCGCGCCTGGCAGGCTTCTGGGCCAGCCTGGTCACGGCGTTCGTCGCCGCGGTGCTCATCGACCTGCAATGGCCGTACCCAGCCGGGACCCGTACCCAGCCGGGACGGGGAACGCGGACCGGCCGCTCGACCTCGCGGCGCTGTGCGCGTTCGCGCTGGTCGTCCTGCTGGGCGGCAGCGCCCTGGCGCGGAGTCAGGCCCGCGCGCCCGGTTCGCCGCCAGCAGCGCTGGCGACTCCCGCGGCCGACCGGACCGGCGCCATGATCCCACTGCACGGGTCGCTCACCGCCCGCGAGGCCGAGATCGTCGCACTGCTGGCGAGCGGCCTCTCGAACGACGAGATCGCGGGGCGGCTGGTGGTGTCGCCCAATACGGTGAAGACGCACCTGTCGCACGCGTACGCCAGGCTCGGGGTGACCTCCCGGACCGCGGCCGTGGCAATGGCGCGCGCGGTGGGAATCACGAGGGACACGGACCTGCCGCCGCGCGGCAGGTGATGAGGCCGGGCCCCCGCTCAGCGCAACCCGCCTCGGGCTCGCCCGGAGGCCGCGACAGACGGGAGGCGGACCGGGGGCGAGGAGCGTGGGCCTACCGGCACTTGTCCCGCGGAGTACGGCGGCGGACAGTACGCGCTGCGGGGACGAGCCCGGTACGTTCCGGCAAGGGCGCAGGGGGGTGATCATGGGCGCCTCGTCAGCGGTGCCGAGTGCGGGGCCCGCCGCAGGCGCACGTCGCCCGCTCGTTGCGATCGCTGGTGTCGTGGCGCTGCTCGTCGTCGCGGCGATCGCGTCCGTCCTGTTCCTCGGCGCACGGCCCACGACGTACGCCCCCGATCTGCCGGAGGGGGCCTACCAGCGCTACCTGGCGGCGTTCGACGCGAACGACTACGAGACCGCCTACACCTACTTCTCCGCGCGGGTCCGCTCCGGGATGACCCTCTCGGCGTTCATCGACGAGAGCACGGCACGCTCCGACGCGGACCAGAACGTCCGCGTCTGGATCGATCGAGCGGAGCGGAGCGGCGACCGGGCAACGCTCCACCTGACCCTGGAGCGTACCTACTCGGCCGGCCTCCAATCCTCTCGCTACCGCTACACCGACACGGTCCGTCTCGTTCTCGAGAACGGCTCGTGGCGGATCGACGAACGGTTGATCGGGACCCAGCGCTCGTACACCTGAGGGAGGTCAGGTCCGATGCTCACGGCTCGGCGGCTCTATCTCTACGGCGTGTCTGCGGCGGGCCTCGGGCTCCTGCTCGCGGGCCTGGTCAGCCTGCTGCGCCTCCTCTTCGACCAGCTCGGCTTCGGGCCGACCGGTGAGACGCTCATCACGCCCGCCATCGACCGCACGCGGGAGGATCTGAGCCTCGCGATCGCCCTGACCTTCGTCGGTCTCCCCCTGTGGCTGGGGCACACCTGGTACACCGAGCGGATGGTCCGGAACGGGGGCGCCGCGGCGGAGATCGAGCGACGATCCGTGCTCCGCGCCGTCTTCTTCACGCTCGCGCTTGGCGCGACCCTCTGGGCCGGCGCCGTTTCGAGCGCCGACGTGCTGCGCGAGGGCCTGCGCAACCTCTCGGGGACCCGCCTGGACTACTACGCGGACGTCGCGGGCTCGCTGGCGATCGCCGTCGTCGCGCTCCTCGCGTGGTCGTACCTGGCCTGGACGAGGGCGCGGGATGTCCGGGCTGGGCCGATGACCGGCGCGTCGGCGTGGATCTCGCGGCTCGAACTGTACGGGGCCGTGCTCGTGGGGGCCATTGCCGCGCTGTTTGCCCTCTCGGACTTGATCGCGACCGGGCTCAGCGTGGCCGTGGGGCGAGAGCCGCTCGCCGGCGGTACGGACTGGTGGGTCGCCCCGGTGACCGCGTCGATCGCCCAGGGCCTCGTCGGCGGCCTCGTCTGGGTGGGGCACTGGCGCTACGCGGGCAGTCTCGTCGCGCCCGACCATCCGTGGGTGGTCGAGGAGCGCGGGTCGCGGGTCCGCGTGGCGTGCTCCATGTGGCTGATCGTGGCGTGCGTCGGGGTCGTCGTCGTCGCCCTCGCCGCGGCCGTCGGCTCCGTCCTCGCATGGGGCCTCGGAGTCGCCGGATACGACGATCCGGCCCGTCTCGTCCAGGATGTCGTCGGGCCCCCGCTCTCGACGGTCCCGTTCGTGGTCGCCTGGTGGTGGCACCGGCGTCGGGCCGTGGGTGAGGGGTTCGCCTTCGGCGGCGAGTCGCGACGGTCGTCCACGGACCGGCTGGTCGAATTGCTCGTCTCGTTGGTCGGGCTCGCATTCGCGGGCGTGGCCGCCGCGCGGACGCTCGGTATCGCGCTCGATGTCGCTCTCGGCGGCCCGTCAGCGGTTCTCGGGCTCGAGGAGGTCTGGCGCCATGACGTGAGCCAGTTCGCCGGCTACGCGATCGTCGCCACCCCGATCTGGCTCGCGGCGTGGTACCGCGTGCAGACCCGGACGGCCGTGGCTCCCGGCATCGAGGCGGCCTCAACGGCGCGCCGGGCGTACCTCGTCCTGGTGGGCGGCGTGACGCTCGTCGCGGCCGCGTCCTCGCTGGCGGTGATCCTGTACGAGACGATTCGCGTCGTCGTCGGGCTGGAGGCCGTGAGTCTCGGATCCGATCTCAGCGGCCCGCTGGGGGTCCTGGTGGTCGCGATCGCGCTCCTGGGCTATCACGCCGGCGTCCTCCGGGGCGACCTCCGGGTCCGCGCCGGCGCGGAAGCGGAGGCGCGGGAGCCGGCGGGCGCGGTGGCGGGGCTGGCAGGGGCCGGCCGGGCGGAGGTCCTTGCACCACCGGTTCTCGGGGTGCCTGTTGGCGTGGAAACGACTGCGGCCCCGATCGAGGCGACCGAGGAGGTGGAGATCGTCGGTCCGGCCGGCGCGGACTTCGAGGCCCTCAACGCGGCGCTCCGCGCCGGGCTGCCGGCGGGGTTCTCGCTCCGGATCCGGGGAGTACACGGGTGACGATGTGGTCTCCGTGGGCCCGCAGCCGAGTGCCGCACGCCTGCGAACCCGCGCAACCTATGCGGCTGGTGCCAGCGTGACCGGGTAGGAGCGCACGTTCTCGCGCGTGCCGTCGCGCGCCGAGAGGTCGTAGACCGTGATCCAGCCCGGCTGTGCGTGGTCTACCCGGTAGGGGATGGTCGCGTCGAACGTACCCCAGCAGCCGGTGCCGCACGACGCGGAGACGTTCCGTCGAGCCAGCACCGTCCCGTCGGCAGTGGCGATCTCCGCGATGAACTGGGCCTCGAAGACGTCTGCGGTCCCGGAGACGCGTGCGGGATTCGGGAGCGTCCCGCCCCAGGCCGGCCGGTCGACGAAGATCGCGGGCAGGTAGTCCCGGTAATCATCCCGGGCGGACGGCCCCGACAGCACGATGCCCTCACTGGAGAACGTCGTGACCGGTTGGCCGTCCAGCCGGAACGTGACGCCGTTCACGGTGGGGAACTGGGTCAGCGTGTAGACCACCTGGGCGAGCCGGCCGAACATGGAGGCCGAGCCCCCACCCGACTCGAACTGGCCCGAGAGATCCACGACCGCGGTCCCCCCGCCGACGGAGATGTCGAGCAGCGCGGTCCCGGCCGGGATCACCGAGGTCAACCCGGCAGCGCCGGCCGACTCGGCGGCCGCCGGCCCGGCCAGCAGTGCCATCATCGCGGCCCGCGCGACGGCGACGGTCGCGGGAACCTCGCGCTGGACCGGGACGAGCCGGTCGCCGAGGAAGAAGTAGACCTGCAGGTGCGTGGTGCCCGGGATCGGCGTCCCGGCGGCTGGTGACGCCGCCGCGAAACCCGGCGAGGGTGGGGCCACGGACGACGGTGCCGGGGCGGACGGCAGCACGCTCGACACGGCCGGCGAGATCGGCTCGCCCGCCGGCGAGGGGGATGTGGCCGGCGTGGACGGGAGGGGGCCGGCATCGCCGACGGTCGGGGCACACGCGGCGACGGTGAAGATGATTGCGAGCAGGGCCACGAGCCAGGTCGGGCCGCCGGCCGGGTCAGGGCCGTCCTCGGGCCCATGGCCGTCGCCGGCGTGCCGATGCCGCGCGTCGTGGTTCATCTGAGCGACTCCGTGTGGGGTTCCAGCTGCGGCCCAGCCTGCATCTCGCCTGTCGCCCCCTCATCGCCGGCGGGTAACGATGGTGTCACGGGAATCCGCAGCTCGAACCGCATGCCGCCGCCGAACCTGGGCGCAGCGGTGAGCGAGCCGCCCAGCAGCCGCGCCTGCCCGCGGGCGATGGCCAGCCCGAGGCCGCTGCCGCCGAGATGGCGGGACGGGTCGGCCTTGTGGAACCGGTCGAACAGGTGCGGGAGCTCCCCGGGCGGCACGCCGGGGCCGCGATCGGAGACGGCCAGGACGAGCACCGTGCGCGAACCGGAGCCCACCGCTTCCCCATCGCCTCCGTCCCCGCCCGGCTCCACACGCGCCTCGACCTCGACGTCGCGTCCGCCCGCGTGCACCCGTGCGTTGTCCAGCAGGTTGCCCAGGACCCGCTCGAGCCGGCGCGGGTCGGTGGCCACGATCAACGGTCCGTCGGTCGTGGATGGAACGGCGACCCGGGCCTCGGGCAGCCGCGCGGCGACCGTCGACCGGACGAACGCCCCGAGCTCGAACTCCGACGAGTCGGCGCGTTCGCTCCCCGTGTCGAAGCGCGAGATCTCCATCAGGTCGTCGACGAGCCGGCGGAGGCGGCCGATGTCGGCCGTGAGCAGCTCCCCCGCGCGACGGGCGTCGGCGGGGAGCGTCTCGAGGTGGTCGCGCAGCAGCGACGCCTCGGCCACGAGCGCGGCGAGCGGCGTCCGCAACTCGTGCGACACGTCGGCGACGAAGCGCTGTTCCCGGGCACGGGCGTCCTGGAGTTGCCCCACGTGGGCCTCGAGCGCCGCGGCCATCCGGTTGAACGAGGCCGCCCAGCGCCCGAACTCGTCGCCGCCTCCGGCATCCAGGCGCGCCGAGAGATCCCCGCCCGCGATCCGCTCGGCCGCCGCCGCAGCGTCCCGGACGGGTCGCAGGAGGCCACGCGCAACCGCGCCGGCGGCCGCGGCGGCCAGCAGGACGAGGAGCAGGCCCCCGGCGAGGAGCGCCTGGCCAAGCTGATGGATCGCGCCCTCGACCCCGTTTGCGTCGAAGACGAAGTAGAAGGCGGGACCCGAGGGCGGACGGCGCGCGCCGGTGACGAGCAGCGGCTGCCCACCCAGGGACGTCCGCTCGTAGCCGACGTCGCCGGCCGCCACGATGGCCCGCAGCGCGGGCGAGAGGCGGTCCGCCATGGCGGCGGCCAGGAGGTTCGACACGTACGGGTCGCCGTCACCGAAGTCGACGATGGTCCCGGCGATGCCACGCGACGCGAAGCCGTCCAGCAGGCGGCTCGCGGCGAGGTCTGTCCGGGTCGCCGTGGTGGACAGGCGCTCCACCGCGAGCACGGCGACGTTGTAGGTGGTGAGCTCGCGGGCCGCGTCGAGTTGCTGGGCGCGGAGGGACGTCGCGACGTACGCATAGGCGCCGATCCCGAGCACGATCGAGGTCAGCGCCACGAGCCCGATGACCGTGATGATGAGCCGGCCGCGGATGCCGCGCGGAGTCATGGTCGCTCCCGTGCCGCCTTGTACCCCACGCCGCGCACCGTCAGGACCAGGCGCGGGTCGGCCGGATCGTCCTCGACCTTCGCCCGCAGGCGCTGGATCGCCACGTCCACCAGCCGCGAATCGCCGAGGAAGTCGTAGCCCCACACCGCGTCGAGGAGCGCGTCGCGGGTGAAGACCTGGCCCGGCCGCCGGGCGAGGGTCGCCAGCAGCCGGAACTCGGTGTGGCTGAGCGGGATCTCCATGCCGCGCCGCCGGACCGCGTGCTCAGTCTCGTCGATCTCGAGCGGTCCCAGGCGGAGCGTGGTCGCCTCCGCGGGGGCGCTCCGCCGCAGCGCGACGCGCAGGCGGGCGAGCAGCTCGGGCAGCTCGAACGGCTTGCGCACGTAGTCATCCGCGCCCGCCTCGAGCCCGGCCACCACGTCGATCGCGTCGGTCCGCGCCGTCACCATCACGACGGGCACCGCCGACTCGGAGCGGATCGTCCGGCACACCGTGAGTCCGTCCAGGACCGGCAACATGACGTCCAGCACGACCACGTCCGGGCGGTCCGCGCGGAACCGCGCCAGGGCGCCCGGGCCGTCCTCGGCCGTCGCCACCTCGAACCCGCCGGCGGCCAGGCCCAGCGCGATCACCTCCCGGATCGACGGGTCGTCCTCGACCAGCAGCACGCGCGGTGCCATGCGCCGATTCTGCGCTCGTCCGGTGCCGGGCCGAGGTCCGCCTCGGCACGCACCGGGGGAACGTCGAGGCCGGCGAAGGGGAGGGGCTCGTGCCGCTCCTGGCGCTGGTCGGCTCGGGCGACGAATGGGACCGGTACGAGACGCTGGGCTGGGCGCTCTACCTGTTCGCGAGGCCCTGACCCGACGCCAGGGGGTGCGCTTCCTCCCAGGCGAGCGCGACCCCCAGCACGGTGTCCTCGTCCCGACCCCCGATCTGCAGGTTGCCGATCGCGATGGTCGGCCAGCCGAGGAAGTTGAACGGGCGCGTGTAGCGGGTGAGGGGGCCGCGGACGTCGGGCTCCCAGCAATCGACGGGCGGCGGCTCGATGGCCAGCGTCGGGCTGACGACCACGTCCACCGCGGGCTCGGCGCGGGCCCGCTCGCGCAACTCGCGCAAGGCCAGCAGGCCGCGGTGGTAGTCCACCGCGGGTACCTGTTGCGCGGCGTCCAGCTTGAGCTGCAGGTCGGCGCCGTACCGCTCGCGCAGCCGGGGGAACCACGGCAGGTGCGTGATCGCGCACTCGGCCGTGAAGACCGGCATCACGTCGGCGACAGGCTCCGGCAGCGTCACGGGTGTCACCACGGCCCCCAGCGCGGCCAGCTCGTCCTCGAACCCGGTCGCCTCGAGCACGCCGACCCGGACGCCCGCCAGCCGGGAGGCTGGATCGCCCTGCCGCCCTGCCAGCCCGGTGATCGTCCCCGCCAGCCCGGGGGCCAGCTCCGGCCTCCCCGCCAGCACCGCCTGGACCAGCGCCACGTCGCGGACGGTGCGGGCCATGGGCCCCACCGTGTCGAACGAAGGCGCCAGCGGGAACGTGCCGTGGATGGAGAGGGACCCGAAGCGGGGCTTGTAGCCGACCACCTCGCAGCAGGCCGCCGGGATCCGCAGGGAGCCGCCGGTGTCCGTCCCCAGGCCGATGGTGCACAGCCGGTCGGCCAGCGCCGCGGCGGTGCCACCGCTCGAGCCACCCGCCACCCTCCCTGGGTGGGCCGGGTTCTCGACCGTGCCGTAGTGGGGGTTCTGGCTGGTGACGCCCCAGGCGAACTCGTGCAGGTTGGTCTTGCCCACCACGATGGCGCCTGCCCCCTCGAGCGCCCGCACCACCCGTGCCGTGCGCGACGGCACGTGGTCACCGAAGATCGAGGACCCGTACGTGGTGCGGACCGCGGCCGTGTCGAAGAGATCCTTGACCGCGAGCGGCACGCCCGCCAGGGGGCCGGTCGGGCGCCGGGCCGCGCGGCGCAGCGCGCGCTCGGGGCAGGTCGTGATGAAGGCGTGACCCGCGGCGTGCGCGTCGATGCGGCGGAGGGTGGCCTCGGTGACCTCGACCGCCGAGACGTCGCCCCGGCGCACCACGGCGGCCAGCTCGGCCGCCGGGAGCCCGAGCATCTCCTCCGTTCCGGCAGTCACCGGTCTGTTCTCCCTGGCGCAGTACAGTCGGGGGCGCCGTTCGTCGCGCCCGAGGCGACGATACGGCATCGATGCAGGAACGTGGGATCGTTGCGACGGCCGAGAGACGGTCCGGCGGGGCGATTCCGGCGCCGGAGAGCAGGATCGTCGCCCGTCATCCGCCGATGGCGAACATCTCCGGCCGTGGCCCGGCGGATGGCACGCTCTGGCGCAGCTCCGAGTAGCGATCCGCCCGTGCCTGCCACGCCGACGCGATCCGTGACTCGAGGGCGGTGTCGTCGGCGCCGCTCCGCAGCAGTGCCCGCAGGTCGTGGCCGCCCGTCGCGAACAGGCACGTGTACAGGTGGCCGTCGGCAGAGAGACGAGCCCGCGTGCAGCCACGGCAGAACGGCTGGCTCACCGAGGCCACGAAGCCGACCTCGCCCGAGCCGTCGCGGTATCTCCAGCGGGTGGCCACCTCGCCCGGGTACGCCGGCGGCAACGGCTCGAGCGGGAGTACGGCGTCGAGCGTGGCCGCGATCTCGGCCACGGGAACCGCCTGCTCGATGCGCCATCCGTTCGTGCGTCCGACGTCCATGTACTCGATGAAGCGCAGGACGAGGCCCTGGTCGCGGGCGAAGCGGGCCAGCGGCAGCACGCTCGCCTCGTTCGTCCCGCGCTTCACCACCGCGTTGAGCTTGACCGGAGTGAGGCCGGCGGCCCGGGCGGCCTGGATCCCGTCGAGCACCCGTGCGACCGGGAAGCGCACGCCGTTCATCGCCCCGAAGACCGCGTCGTCGAGGGAGTCCAGGCTCACGGTGACGCGTCGCAGCCCGGCCGCCGCGAGCGGCCAGGCGAGGGCCGAGAGCAGCGCACCGTTGGTGGTCATGGTCAGGTCCACGATTCCCGGGACCGCGGCCAGACGCCGGACGAGCGTGGGCAGGTCGCGTCTCACCAGCGGCTCGCCGCCCGTCAGCCGGACCTTCCGGACGCCGAGGGCCGCGACGCACCGGACGACCCGCTCGATCTCCTCGAACGTCAGGACGCTGGCCCGCGGGAGGAAGGCGTGGCCGGGCCCGAAGACGTCCCCCGGCATGCAGTAGGTGCATCGGAAGTTGCACCGGTCCGTCACGGAGACGCGCAGGTCCGCGAGCGGCCGCTGGAGCGCATCGAGCACGGGTCCGGGCGTCCTCTCGTCGCGGATCATCGGGCGCCGCCGTGCAGGTGCCGCGCGGCTTCCTCGCGCATGCGGGCGTCAGGGTCGCGTTCGCGGGCCGGCGGCGCCGCCTCGACGGCCCGGGTGGTCCGGCCGGCGTGCGCGACCGGCGCGCCGTCGGCCTGGATGTCCGGCGCATCGAGGGGCACCAGAGCGGCCCGAAGGGCGAGTGCCCCGGGCGGGCATACCTCGACGCAGAGCCCGCACCCGGTGCACAGGCGCCCGTCGAGGCGGGGCCGGGCCTCCTCGACGCGGAGCGCCGCATGCGGGCAGTAGGCGACGCACAGCCCGCAGCCGTCGCAGGCCGGGTCGACCGAGATCCGCGCCAGTGGCAGCACGTTGGCGGGCAACTCGACGGGGACCGTGCCGGCGGGCCGGAGTATCTCGAGGTCGGCCAGCAGCCGAGCGTGGGTCGGTGGTGGCGCCGAGTGACCGTGGAGGACGGCCACGTCCGTGCGTCGCTCGGGCAGCATGTTCAGCACCGCGCGGCGGGTGCGACTCCGGGCGAACGTGAAGAAGTCCCGGCGCGAGACGGTGTCTCCCGCGGGGCGGCGTGCCTGATCGTGTGCCCGATCGTGTGCCGGCTCGTCTGCCGGCTGTCCCGACACGCGGAGCGGCGCCCCCAGCGCCTCCAGGGCGGCGATCGCGGCCTCCAGGCGTCGGTCCAGGCGCTCCATCGCCCCGGCCGACGGGCACGTGGCGCAGTCCCCGGACCGCAGCCGCAGCTCCGTTGCGCCAGCCGCACGCGCCGCCACCACGTCGGACGCCGCCAGCGCTCCGAGGCACGGGAGCACGGGATCGCTCGCCGCCGCGGGCGCTCCGCCCGCCCGCGCACAGGTCACGGTGATCACCCCGGCTGACGCGCGATCCGTCAGCGCGGCGCGCCAGGCGGCGCGCCGCTCCCGTGCGTCAAGGGCGCCCGTGGGGCAGGCGGCGGCGCACGCGTCGCACCCGGTGCAGCGGTCCGGGTCGACGGTCAGCCACGGCGACGGGCGGATCGCGTCGGCGGGGCAGGCCTCCAGGCAGCGCCGGCACTCGCCGGCCCGGTAGCGGGTCGCCGTGCAGCGCGGCGGCACGATGTCCGGGAGCCTCGAGTCGAAGGCCCGGAGGGTCGCGTCGAGGAGACGCAGGCCGTTCACTCAGCCAGGCGGCCTGCCGGCCGCCCAGGGGAACATCGACGGCTCCATGGCCTCGCCCAGCTCGATGCCGAGGTGGGCGACGAGGATCCGGCCGAGCCCGCGGTACAGGTCGTGGCGGCTCTCCAGGATCACGCGCTCGGCGAACGCCGGCCACCACCGGGCCGGATGATCGCGGAGGAACCGGTCGGCGATGGCGCGCAGGTCGCGAGCCGTGCCGTCGTCGGTCGCGCGCCACGCGCCGGCCTCTCGGCGGCACAGCTCGTAGAGGAACTCGAGCTCGACCGCCACGTGGTCGGGCAGCTCGCGATGCGACGCGGCTCGCTCCAGGCCGGCCTGGCGGTACCGCAGCGCGACGCGCGCGGCCGAGGGCCCGTTGAGCGCCGTCCCGCCCATCTCGGCACGATCGGTCCACGCCGACTCGAACGGGACGGCCACGGGCCGGCCGGGCCCCTCGAACAGGCGAGCGTGCTCGACCCGCAGCGCCAGCAAGGCCCGGTCCGGGAGGCCGGCCTGGACGGCCGAGGCCGCGTGGGCGACATCCTGGAGGCCGGGACCGTACCACGACGCGTCCGGCCCCAGCCATGCCACCGACCGTGCGATCTCGTGGGCGAACGTGCCGGTGGCAAGGTCGTCCACGAGCGCTTCCTCGGGCTGCCAGAAGCCGGCGGCAAGCGCGGCGTACACCCGGCCGCGGGCTGCCGCCACGTCCGCCAGGGCGGCGGCGGCCGCAGCCAGCGCCTCGTCCCCTGGCCCCCCGGCCTCGCCCGCCGGTGCCCCGGCCTCGCCCGGGTCCATCAGTGATGCTCGTCCCGGAGCGGCAGCAGCCAGGCGCCGAGCGTGAAGAGGAGGGTGCCGAGGGCCAGCACGCCGGCCACGATGGTCAGCTCGATCCCCGTCGGGACGTAGCTGCTCGTCGCCGCGAAGGACGACCCGTTGCCCAGCGGCGTGCCGATCGCCGTTCCCGGGGGGTACGGCAGCGGCGCGTTGCTCAGCCCGACGAGGACGATGTTGAGCCGGTGAACGAAGATCCCGACCACGGCCACGAGCGCCGCGAGTGCGACCACCCCCGGACGCCTGCGCAGGCCGCCGATCGCAACGAGGACGAACGGCACAACCAGGCATGCGACCTCGAGCGCGAACAGCGGCGCGTAGGGGCCCTCGATCATCCTCCGCACGGCGTCGCTCTCGTTCCCCGGGTAGTACCCGGCGAGGATCTCGCAGAACACGAAGAACCCCTGCACGGCCAGGAACACGCCGAGCAGCCCGCCCAGGTAGCTCGCCAGGCCGTCGTCGAAGGAAACCCGCCCGATCCGGCGCAGCGCCAGGGCGAGGAGCACCACGAGCGAAAGCCCCGATACGAGCGCGGAACTGATGAACAGCGGCGCCATGATGGCCGTGTACCAGAATCCTCGCGAGATCTGCAGGCCGAAGATCCAGGCCGTGACCGAGTGGACGAGGACGGCCGCCGGGAGCGCGACCCAGGCCAGCGCCTTCGTCCAGCGCTCGTCGCGTGCGCGTGCCGCGTCGGACGTGTCGTGCGTGCCGAGCGCGAGCCAGCTGCCCCGGGCCGCCAGGTCGCGCCGGGTGTACAGCCACACGTAGGTCAGCGACAGGACGAGGTAGATGAGGATGACCGTGATGTCCCAGATCATCGGCGACGTGAGGTTTGCGTAGAGCAGCAGGTTGAGGAGCCGTTCGGGATGGCCGAGATCCGGCAGGATGAAGGTCGCCGCGATCAGCACGGCGACCGTCGCCTCCAGGACCGCCAGCCGCACGATCGGCTTGAAGCGATCCACGCCGAACAGCCGCCCCGCCGATGCCACGATGAGCCCGCCGGCGGAGAGGCCGACGAAGAACATGAAGAACACGATGTAGAGGCCCCACATCACGTTGTCGCGCATGCCCGTGACCTGGAGGCCCTGGTTCAGCTGGTAGATCCAGGCCGCCACTCCGGCCGCCCAGACAAGGACGAGCGCCCCGATCCACGCGCGTGCGGCGGGCGAGCGATGGGTCGCCGCAGGCATGCGCCTCGGCTCGGCCGCGAGGGTGGACATCACTCGGCTCCTTCCTCGATCGACGCGTTGGAGCGCGTGACGTAGTACACGCTGGGGCTCGTGCCCTTGTCCTCGAAGACGCGGTAGGTCGCCTTCGTCCGCACCAGCGTCGCCACCGTGCTGGTCGGGTCGTTGAGATCACCGAAGTAGCGCGCCCCGGCGGGACACGCCACGACGCACCGCGGATCGAGACCCTGGTCCACCCGATGCACGCACAGCGTGCACTTCTCCACCACGCCCCGCGGTCGGGCCGGCACGTTCCCGACCGGCGCCACGTCCGGCGAGGGGTGCTGCACGGGGGTCCGCCAGTTGAACACGCGGTTGTTGTAGGGGCAGGCGATCATGCAGTACCGGCACCCTATGCACCGGTCGTAGTCGATGATCACGATCCCGTCGTCGCGCTTGAAGGTGGCGCCCACCGGGCACGCCTTGACGCAGGGTGGGTTGTCGCAATGGAAGCAGTTGGTCGGCTGGTAGGCCATCCGCAGGTCCGGGAACGTCCCCGACGGCGTGTCGATGGACGCTCCGCCGATGGTCAGGATGCGGTTCCAGAAGAGCCCCTCGCCCACGTTGTTCTCGACCTTGCAGGCGACGGCGCAGGTCCAGCAGCCGGTGCACCGGTTCGTGTCGATGACGAGGCCGAGTCGCTTCTTCGGCTTCGCCCCGGCAGTCGCGTCAGTCATCGTGATTCTCCCGCTTCGCGTATCGCATCGTCAGCTGCCGATCACGCCTTCGCGACTTCCACCAGGCAGTCGTAGTAGGCCGCGTTGGACTGGAAGTTCGGGATGATGGACTGCGCCGGCTTGGCGATCTGGTGGGTCAGGTTGTTCGGGTGGCCCTCGATGTAGTGCTTCACCTGGTTGGTGTCCCAGCCCCCCTGGTAGCAGTTCACGACGCCGGGCTTGATCGACTCGGTGAGCCGGGCGTGGACCTTGAGCGAGCCACGGTCGTTGAAGATCCGCACCACGTCGCCGTCCCCGACGCCGCGCGGTGCCGCATCCAGTGGGTTGATCTCCAGGAAGCCCTCACCGCTCCTGGTGATCTCGTTGAGCCAGGGCAGGTCGCAGTACTGCGAGTGCGTGCGGAAGCGCGTGTGGGTGGAGAGGAACGTGAGCGGGTACTTCTGGAACAACGGGTTCGTGGGCGACGCCTCGATCGGCTCCTGGTAGTCGCACACCTCCTGGCCGTAGGGCACCAGCAGCTCCACGTAGAACTCGATCCTCCCGGTCCTGGTGGGGAAGGTCTTGTCGGAGAACGGCACATACGGGAGCGTCGCCGTGTTGATGCGGGGGGCGCCCGACTTGAGCTGGTCCCACGTGAGCCCGTTGACCGTCGGGTCGGCCTTGGGGTCGCCGATATGCAGGATCTGGGCGATGTAGTCGTCCGCGGTCTGGTCGAAGTACTGCCCGACGCCCATCTTCTGCGCCACCATGGTGATCGCGTCGAGGTCGGACTTCGATTCCCACAGGGGTTCGATGACCCTGGGCATGTACTGCAGGTAGTAGTTGGCGGTGCCCATCAGGTCGGTCTTCTCGAGGAACGTGCAGGCCGGCAGGACGATGTCCGCGAGGTCCGCGGTGGCGGACATGACGTAGTCCGAGACCACCAGGAAGTCCAGCGACTTCAGCGCCTGGGCCACCTTGTTGCGGTCGGACATCTGCTGCGCGAAGTTGTCGATCATGAACCACGCCGCGCGCACCGGGTAGGGCTTGCCGTTGAGCATCGCGTCGCTGGCGGCCATGGGCGGCAGGTAGGTGTACTGCTTCTTGTCCGGGAAGAACCATCCGGGCACGTCGAACGCCATGGTCACGATCGCGCCACTGAAGGTCGTCACCCCGCCGCCGTGCTCGCCGATGTAGCCGCACAGCGCGGAGAGGGTGAGCATCGCCTGGTAGGTCAGGTCGCCGTGGTACCAGTGCGAGAGGCCCCAGCCGCACTTGATGGCCGCCGGCTTCGCGTTCGCGTACAGCTTCGCGAGCCTGACCACCGTGTCGGCCGGGACGTCGGTGATCTCAGCCACCTTGTCGGGCGTGTACTTCGCGAGGGTGTCGGCAAGCACCTGCAGGGCGGTGCGGGCCTGCACGCCGTTCACCGGATGGCTGCCCAGGAGCGCGGCCTTCCGGAGCCCCTTGTCGTCCACCGTCTTGAGGCTCCTGTCGGCCTCGTCCCAGACCATGGGGACGTCCTTGCCGCCCTTGACCAGGTCCTTCTCGCGGATGAAGAGCTTCGTGGTCGGGTCGACGAGGAACGGCGCGACGGTGTAGGCGCGGACGTACGCCTCGTCGTACAGGTTGTTGGCGAGGACGTAGTTGATCATGCCGTCGACCAGGGCGGCGTCCGTGCCCGGCCGGATCGGCACCCACAGGTCCGCGGCAGCGGCCGTGGGCGTGAAGCGCGGATCGATCACGACGAGCGTCATGCCCTGCTCGCGAGCGGTCGAGATGATCCGCCAGTCCGGGATGGCCGTCTCGGCGAGGTTGTTGGCCCAGGCGAACAGGACGTTGGCGTTGGCCAGGTCGGTGTACTCGTGCCCGTCGAGGAACCCGCCGCCGTTGGCCGGGTTCTGCGGGTCGACGAGCACGTAGTTGAAGCCCGCCGGCGTCGAGCTGTCGCCCTCGTTGTCGCCCTCGAAGTCGCCGGCCGAGGCCCCGATGACGCTGGCGAAGCGGTACCCCGCGCCGATGACCCCCTCGATGATCGAGAGCGACCCGGTGTACGGCGCCACCCACACGGACGTCGGCCCGTGCTTCCCCTGGATCTCCTTGAACTTCGTGGCGATCTCGGTCGTGGCCTCGTCCCAGCTGATCCGTTCCCATTGCCCGGAGCCGCGCTCACCGACGCGACGGTAGGGGTACTTCACGCGGTCCGGGCTGTAGACGTTCTCCGCCTGAGAGACGCCTCGCAGGCAGATCCGGGGCGGGAAGTCCTGGGCGGCCGCGCCGCTGACCGTGGTCGAGTCGAACGGGGCGCCCTCGATGAGCTTGATCTTGCCGTCGACCACGTGGACGTCGAGCCCGCACGCGCCGTCGCAGTTGTTGGAGTGGCCGGTGCGTACCACGGTCTCGGGGCTCGTTGCGTCCGCGGCCTGTGCCGGCTGGAGCGCCCGGAGCACCGGGGTCTCGGATCCCAGCACGCCGGCCGCGGCAGCCGTGCCGGCGAGTGCCGCGGAGCCCTTCAGGAAGGTCCGGCGGGAGAGCCGTCGCCGCGGTAGCTGCGACAGGTGATCCGCCAGGTTGAGCCGCTCGCCGGGACTCTCTTCGGTCATCGTGATTCCTCCGGTCGGAACGCACGTCGCGGACGGCACCGTCGTGCTCGGCGGCAGCGTGACCGCGCATCTTCGCCAGCGGCAGCGCCGAACGTCACGCGGGAGGTCCCGGGTCCTCCGGCGACGGACGTCCGATGGTCCTGACGGACTCAGTCCGGCTCGGTCGAGTCGGGCGTCGGGCCCTCCGAAAGGACGGCCAGGCGTGCCCCGACCTCGCCCCGGTTCGCCAGGCCCAGCCGGGCGAGGAGCCGGCTCATCTGCGCCTTGACGGTCGCCTCGGGCGAGCCCAGCCGAGCCGCGATCTGGCGGTTGGTGAGCCCCTCCGCGACCAGCCTTGCGAGTTCCCGCTCGTGCGGCGTCAGCGGCTCGATCGAAACCGACGGGTGCGTCGCGCCGGCCAGTCGACGCATCACCTCCAGGTCGACGATGGCGTCGGGATCCCCGATGCCCTTGACCGCGCGGATGATCGCCTGGCCGCTCGAGCGCTTCAGCAGGAACCCCACGGCCCCCGCCTCGAGCGCCTGTGCGGCGGCCCGTTCGTCCGCGTAGGCGGAGAGGAGCAGGACCCGGGTGGGCGGGCGTCGCGCGAGGATCGCCCGGCAGGCGTCGACGCCGCTCTCGTGGCCCAGCCGGAGGTCCATCAGCACGACATCGGGGTCGGTGCGGTCCAGCTCGGCCAGCGCAGTGGCGGTGTCCTCGGCCTCGCCGACGACCTCCACCCGATCGACCACGTCGAAGAGTGCCCGCAGTCCGGCGCGGACCACCTCGTGATCGTCGACGATGAGCAGGCGGATCGGTGAGGTCAAGCGGGCACCTCGGCCCGGCGGACGATCGGGAGCCAGCGCATGGGCCCCTCGAACACCACGCGCGTGCCCTGGCCGGGTGCGCTGGTGATCTCGAGGTGCCCGCGCAGCGCCGCGGCCCGGTCCTCCATCGTGCGCATCCCGAGACCCGGCGACGCGTCGAGCGGGTCGAAGCCGACGCCGTCGTCCTGGATCACCAGGTGCACGGTCCTGGCGTCGACCGCAAGGTGCACCAGGACATGGGCGGCATGCGCATGCCGGCTCGCGTTCGACACCGCTTCGCGGGCCAGCAGCAGCAACTCCCGGCGCGGTCCGTCGGGAAGGCAGACGGGCTCGCACGTGGCGACCTCGACGGTGACGGCGATGCCGGCAGCGGCCGCCTCCGCGGCCAGCGCGTCGAGCCCGGCGCCGAGCTCCGGGACCGTCGGGTCGCGGCGCTCGAGCATGTCGATGTAGCCGCGGAGATCGTCGATGGCCCGGTCGATCGTCGCGCGCGAGCGACGCAGCGGCTCGCGTGCGGGTCCCGGCGTGGAGTCGCACCGGGCGGCGGCCTCCAGGGAAAGACCCGCCGCGTAGAGCGACTGGATGGCGTTGTCGTGCAGCTCCATGGTGATGCGCCGGCGCTCGCAGCGGGCACCTTCCTCGAAGGCCGAGGTCTCGACGCCGGGGTGGAGATGGTTGAGCATGGCCCCCACGGCAGCCGCCACCAGCCCGGCCTGCGCCCGCGCCCGGGTGCCAGGGGGAGACCCGTCCGGCAGCTCGGTCAGCAGCACGCAGCCCTCGGTGCCTCGTGAGTCGTCGAGGGGGACCGCGTCGATCCAGCACACGGGGGGATCCGCCGGCGCCAATCCGAGCCACGCCGCGGGCAGTGGCATCGACGGAGCGCCCCACTGGCCGTCATGGAACAGGCACAGCAGCGCGTCGGCGGGCTCCATCGGACCGGCGCTCGACGACACGACACGGACGCCGTTGGGGTGGAGCCGGATCAGCACCACCACTGCGCGGCTCTCGACGATGTGTGCCGTGACGGAGGCGGCTGTCGCCGCCAGGTCGCCGAACGATCGGGACGCGCCCAGCTCCCGGATCGCCGAGGCCATCCAGTGGAGCCCGGCGTCGTCCTCGACCGGGCCTCGAGGTCGAGCCGTCGTCATCCCGACCACGTGGTCCAACTTCGTACCCGGGGGACGGCACGTCGCCCCGACATCGGCCTGGACCATGCGGCCCCTCTGCCTCGGGCTTCCCAGGCGATCAGGCCTGGTCGCTCGGCCTGCGGCGGCAGGACTCCTCGCACGTTGCACACCGGGTGCAGCGCGCGTCGTCGACCCGGGCGACCGAGGCCTTGCCGAACGCGTCCGGCGCGAGCCTGATGGCCCCTTCTGGGCAGGCGACCACGCACGCACCGCAGAGCACGCAGCGGACGAGATCGACCCGCGGAGGTGGGGCGAGAAGGGCCTGACCGGCCGGTTCGAGGATGCTGAGCATCACGGCGACAGGGTGGCCCGCAGTCCGCCCGACCCGCTGTGACTTCGGTGCGAGCGCCCCGGTCAGTCCCGGCCGGCGAGCCCGTCCCGGTCGAGCAGCACGATGCGGCCCCGCGCGATCCGGATCAGCCCTTCCCGCTCGAGCTGCCGCAGCGTGCGGGCCACGACCTCGCGGCTCGACCCGACCATCTCGGCGATCTCGCGCTGCGTGAGCGCCAGCCCTCCCGATCCCGCTCCGACCCCGGCGTGCGGCTCGACCGCCTGCAGCAGGACGCGCGCAACGCGACCCGCCACCTGGCGGAAGGAGAGATCCTCCACCAGGGCGATCGTCTGGCGAAGGCGGAAGGCGAAGCTCGCCGACGCGGCGATCGCGAGCCCGGGGATCTCTCGCAGGATCTCGTCGCGACGTTCGGCGGGCAGGACGAGCACGACCGAATCCTCGACGGCCTGCGCCGCGACCGGTTCGGGCCCATGATCGAAGAACGGCACCTCGTTGAACGACGCCCCGGGCCGCACGACCTGGAGGGTCTGCTCCCGTCCGTCCTCGTCGGCGGCGTACAGCCGGACCGCCCCGGACTCGACGAACCAGATGCCGCTGGCCGGATCGCCCTGCGAGAAGAGCAGCTCGCCCGTGGCCACCCGGCGCACCCGGAGGAACCGGGCGAGCGCGTCCCGCAGCGGCCCGGGCAGGGCCTGGCCGAGATTGGGCTGGATGCCACCGGACGGTATGGCCAGCTGGCCGGCCTGTGGCTGCGGCAACTCCCCGGCCGGAGGGACGAGCGGACGGATCGGGCTGCCACGGTCCCACGCCCCGGGGACGGCCGGCGTGTGTCGCGGCGCGACCGGCACCGATGTGCGGTAGAGGCGGCGACGGCGATCGCCCGGATCGGGCGAGGCCGACGCCAGCCCGGCGGCGACCAGCCGTGCCAGGTGGTACGAGACGAGTGAGCGGCCCATCGGCAGTAGCGCGGCGAGTTCCCCGGCCGTCGCACCGCCGGGTCCGCTCCCCGCCAGCGCACCGAGTACCCGCCGCCGGTTCGGGTCGGCCAGCGCCGAGAACCGGTCAACGCTCATCGACGGATATTAGCGGTCGCCGTGTCCGTCCGCGGCCCAGGCCACGGTCCGTGGGCTCGCGAGTGCGCGCGAGGGATCGGCGGTCGAGTGGCGGAGAGCGTGCGCATCGCGCCGGCGGGTTCGCCTCGTCCGGTAGCCGAGCGGAACCTCCGCCTACCCGCGGTCGCGCTGGATGCGATGTCGCGTGGTCACCTCGACCCGGCCCCGCTCGTCCACCGCGGGATGCTCGACCAGCGCGATCAGGCGGCTGGTCATGAACCGGCCCGTCCGCACGGGCTGGCCGGTGCGGGTGACCTCACGGACCTCGACCACCCCGCGGGACGTCACGACCTCGATGCGGCGACCGGCCCGCGTGGCGACGATCTCGAAGGTCTGGACGCCCTGCCCGGTGTCGACGACGGCCTCGACTCGATCGCCCTTCACGACTCCACGATACTCCTGGCTACCCCACGATCTGCCGCAGCGCGAAGAGCACGTTGGCCGGCCGCTCCGCGAGCCGGCGCATGTACCAGGGGTACCACGCCGAGCCATACGCGATGAGGTCGCGCAC
>JAJYNP010000337.1 GCA_021786265.1 Chloroflexota bacterium | reverse complement strand
CGTCTTCCCGGAGGGCGCCGTCGGCGACGCGATGGCACAGACGCTGCTGATCCGCGTGCCGCCGGACCTGCTCCGGCTGCCGGCCGCCCGGATGGCGTGGGCGCCCGACGGCTACGTCGCGTACTCGAAGGTGTGCACGCACGCCGGATGCCCGGTGGGCCTGTACCGGGCCATCGAGCATCGACTGATCTGCCCGTGCCACCAGTCCACCTTCGACGTGCTCGATGGCGCGATCCCCAGGTTCGGGCCGGCGGCCCGCCCCCTGCCACAGCTCCCCATCCAGCTGCAGCCGGACGGCACGTTCGTGGCCCTCGGCGACTTCCCCGAGCCGGTGGGACCCAGCTTCTGGAACATGACCTCGGGAGGCGGCGCATGAGCGGCGGCGTGGCGGCGCCCGGGCCCGCGGACGAGCGCGTTCCGAGTGCCGACGCTGCGGCTCCGGGAGACGCCCAGGCCCTCGCGGGCCATGGGGAGGCAGGCGCGTACGCCGCGCCCGGGGAGGACATCCCGATCGTCGGAGGCGCGGTGCGCTTCTTCGACGAGCGGACGGGGCTGGCGACCTTCGGACGGAACGCGCTGCAGAAGGTCTTCCCCGACCACTGGTCGTTCCTGCTGGGGGAGGTGGCGGCGTTCTCGTTCGTCGTCCTGCTGCTCACCGGGACGTTCCTGACGCTGTTCTTCCGGCCCGACACGACCCCGACCATCTACGGCGGCCCCTACGTGCCTCTGCGGGGCGCCACCGTCTCGAGCGCCTTCGACTCGGTCATGCAGCTCAGCTTTGTGGTCAGGGCGGGGCTGCTGATGCGGCAGATCCACCACTGGGCGGCGCTGATCTTCGTCGCCGCGATCGTGACGCACCTGGCGCGCATCTTCTTCACCGGCGCGTTCCGGCGCCCCCGCGAGGTCAACTGGATCATCGGGTTCGGGCTGCTGCTGCTCGCGCTCGGGGAGGGCTTCTCGGGGTACTCGCTCCCCGACGACCTGCTCTCGGGCACCGGGCTCCGCATCGCCTACTCGGCAGCCCTGTCGATCCCGTTCATCGGGCCGTGGTTCGCCTCGCTCTTCTTCGGTGGCGCCTTCCCGTCGGCCGGCTTCATCAGCCGCCTCTTCGTGATCCACGTGATGCTGCTGCCGGGCGCGCTGATCGGCGGGATCTCGATCCATCTGCTGATCGTGTGGCTCCAGAAGCACACCCAGTACAAGGGTCCCGGCGCGACCGAGCACAACGTGGTCGGGCTGCGGCTCTGGCCGGGACAGACGTTCCGTTCGGTCGGACTCTTCTTCCTCACCGTCGCGGTGATCGCGCTGCTCGGCGGCCTGTTCCAGATCAACCCGGTGTGGGAGTACGGGCCGTTCGTCCCCTACACGGCGGCCTCGCCGGCGCAGCCGGACTACTACATCGGCTGGCTGGAGGGGCTGCTGCGCATGGCCCCCGGATGGCAGGTGACGCTGTTCGGCGTGACCATTCCGGAGCCGTTCGTGCCCGGCGTGGTGATCCCCGGGCTGCTGTTCGGCGGGCTGTGGGCATGGCCCTTCATCGAGGCCAGGATCACCGGCGACCACCGGGAGCACCACCTGCTCGACTGGCCGTGGGAAGCGCCCTGGCGGGCCGCCACCGGGATCGGGATCGCCGCCGTCTTCGTCGTGCTGATGCTGGCGGGCGCCAACGACGTGATCGGCGCGTGGCTTGGGATCCCGGTCGAGACGCTGACCGTCCTGTTCCGGGTCCTGGTCTTCGTGCTCCCGGTCGTCGCGTGGTTCGTCACGTACGGGCTGGCCCGGGGACGCCTGCGCCGCGGTGCCGCGCCGATCTCGCGTCCGGGCGGCATTGCGCTGCGCCGCAACGCCAGCGGCGGCTTCGAGGAGATCCACGAGCGGTCCACCGAGGCGGTCGCCCACCGGGCGGGCGAGCCGTGACGCGCCTGCGCCGGGCCCTGCCGCTTCTCCTGGTCGCCGCGCTGGCGGCCGGCGGCTGCATGCCGCAGGCGGCCACCACGCAGGGCCAGGCGACGTTCAACCTGTACCAGGTCTTCTTCTGGGCCGGTGGGGTCGTCGCCGCCATCGTGTGGATCCTCACGACCGTCGTCGTCCTGCGGTACCGCAGGCGCAGCGACGTGCTGCCCAGCCAGGTGCGCGAGAACACTCGTCTCGAGTTCGTCTGGACCGCGCTTCCCTTCCTGACCGTGGCCGGGCTCTCGGTGCTGACCCTGCTGACCCTCTCGACGGTCGACGCCGTTCCGCGCGACCCACCGCTCACGGTCGACGTGCTGGCCTTCCGCTGGTCCTGGCAGTTCACCTACCAGGGGCAGGGGGTCGTGGTCACCGGCGACGGCACGCAGCCGCCCGAGCTCGTGCTGCCGGCCGGGCAGACCACCGAGATCGTGCTGAACTCGGCCGACGTCATCCACTCGTTCTGGGTGCCCGACTTCCTCTTCAAGCGGGACGCCATCCCGGGTGTCACCAACCGGTTCGCGTTCACGATCAAGCAGCCCGGGACGTGGAGCGGCCAGTGCGCCAGGTACTGCGGGCTGTACCACGACCAGATGACGTTCGTGGTGCGTGCCATGCCGGCTCCGCAGTTCCGGGCGTGGCTAGCGGCGCAGCGGGCGGCCGGATCGTCGCCGGTTCCGGGGCTCACGTCGCCCGCGGTCGCATCGCCGGCCGCCGGCCAGGGCGGGCCGTCACCCCGGCCGGGCGCGCCATCGCCGGCGCCGGGCGCGTCGTCGCCCGCGTCGTCTCCAGGGAGCGTGCCATGACCGCGCTGACCGACGTCGTCCCCGCCGAGCGCCCGCGCGCCGGTGCCGACCTCCTCGAGTGGATCACCACCACCGATCACAAGAAGATCGGACTGCTGTACCTGGGCACCGCCATCGTCTTCTTCCTGCTGGCGGGCCTCATGGCCGAGTTCATGCGCGCCGAGCTGTCGGCGCCCGGGCTCCAGTTCCTGACCACGTCCGAGTACAACCAGCTCTTCACGATCCACGGCACGCTGATGCTGCTGTTCTTCGCCACGCCCGTGGCCATCGGCTTCGGCAACTACTTCATCCCGCTCCAGGTGGGCGCGGCCGACATGGCGTTCCCCCGGCTGAACGCGCTGTCCTACTGGCTCTTCCTGTTCGGCGGCGTCCTGGTGGTCTCGGGCTTCGGCGTGGCCGGGGGCGCGGCGCAGAACGGGTGGACCGCGTACGTGCCGCTCTCCGACGGGTACACCCAGGGGAGCGGGATGGACCTCTGGATCCTGGGGGTGGGGATGGTCGGGTTCTCCGGCATCCTCGGCGCGGTGAACTTCATCACCACGATCTTCACCAAGCGCGCCCCGGGCATGACCATGTTCCGGATGCCCATCTTCACCTGGAACATGCTGGTCACCTCGGCGATGATCCTGTTTGCGTTCCCCCCGCTGACCGCGGCACTGGCGATGCTGTTCATCGACCGGCATCTCGGCGGCAGCATCTTCGCGCCGGCGCAGGGCGGCGACGCGGTGATCTGGCAGGACCTGTTCTGGTTCTTCGGTCACCCCGAGGTCTACATCATCATCCTTCCGTTCTTCGGGATCATGTCCGAGGTGGTCTCCGTCTTCAGCGGGCGCCCCATCTTCGGCTACCGCCAGATCGTGATCGCGACGTTCTCCATCGCGTTCCTCTCGATGTCGGTCTGGGCGCACCACATGTTCACCACCGGCGTGGTCAACGACCCGTTCTTCAGCGTGATGTCGTACCTGATCGCGATCCCGACCGGGGTCAAGATCTTCAACTGGATCGCCACCATGTGGAAGGGCCAGATCAGGCTCACGACCGCGATGCTGTTCTGCATCGGCATGCTCTACACGTTCACCATCGGCGGGATCAGCGGCGTGATGGCGGCATCTCCGCCGCTCGATTTCCAGTTCAACGACTCCTATTTCATCGTCGCCCACTTCCACAACGTCCTGATCGGCGGCACGGTCTTCCTCACCTTCGCCGGCTTCTATTACTGGTTCCCCAAGATGACGGGGCGGTTCCTGGACGAGCGGCTCGGGAAGCTCCATTTCGCGACCTGGCTGGTGGGGGTGCCCATCACGCTGCTGCCGATGTACCAGCTCGGGCTGGACGGCATGCCCCGCCGGATCGCCGACTACGCACCGGCCACCGGCTGGAGCGACCTCAACATGGTCGCGACCGTGGGTGCGATTCTGCTCGGGGTGGGCACCATTCCCTTCCTGGTGGCGATTGCGGTCGCCCTCCGGCAGCCCGCCACCGCGCCGGCCGACCCGTGGGGCGGGTTCGCGCTGGAGTGGGCGACCAGCTCCCCGCCGCCGGCCCACAACTTCGACTCGCTCCCGCCGATCCGCTCCGACCGACC
>JAJYNP010000329.1 GCA_021786265.1 Chloroflexota bacterium | reverse complement strand
GGACAGATCCGGCGGGCGATCGACCGGGCCGTCCGCGTCGGGGGCTTCGTCGACTACGGGGGCGCCTACGACTACGCCCGTGGCATCCACGATGCGATCGATCTCGTCGAGGGCCTGCTCCGCGACGGGCAGCCGGCCGCCGTCATCGAGCTGAGCGAGCATGCCCTGCGCCGCGTCGAGCAGGCGATCGAGTCGGTCGACGACTCCGACGGCGAGATGGGCGGTCTGCTCGAACGCCTCCAGGCGCTCCATCTCGCCGCCTGCCGAGCCGGTCGGCCGGATCCCGAGGAGCTGGCCGCGCGCCTCTTCGCCTGGGAGCTCGGCGACGAGTGGGATGTCTTTCATGGTGCCGCCGAGACGTATGCGGGCGTCCTCGGCGCGGTCGGGCTGGCGGTGTATCGACGGCTGGCCGAGGAGGAATGGGCGAAGGTGCCGGCGCTCGGACCCGAGTCGGGCGGAGGCCGTCCCTACTCGAGCCGGCGATACCGGGTCACGTCGATCATGGAGTCACTCGCCCGGGCAGCCGGCGACGTGGACGAGCTCGTCGCGATCAAGAGCCGGGACCTCTCGGTCGCGTACCACTTCCTCGAGATCGCGCAGGTCTGTCGTGACGCCGGGCGCGACGACGAGGCGCTCGACTGGGCGGAGCGCGGGGTGCGCGCTTTCCCGACCGCAACAGATAGCCGCCTGCGTGAGTTCCTCGCCGACCTGTACCATCGCCGCTCCCGTCACGACGAGGCGATGGCGCTCATCTGGGCCGAGTTCGTCGAGCGCCCATCGCTCGAGCGGTACCAGCTCCTCAAGTCCCACGCCGATCGCATCGAGGCCTGGCCGGCCTGGCGGACCCGCGCGCTCGAGGCCGCCCGCGCGTCGATCGTCCGAGAGCAACGGACGGCTCGACCGGCTCGCAATCGGTGGGAGGGGCCCGCGGACGGGTCGCCGCTCGTGCGGATCCACCTGTGGGAGGGTGAGCTGGAGTCTGCCTGGCAGGAGGCTGGGGCGCTCGGCTGTTCCGATGCGCTCTGGTATGAGCTCGCCGTCAAGCGCGAGCCGGACCACCCGGCCGACGCGCTGCCGATCTACCAGCGAGAGGTCGATGCGCTCCTGGAGACGAAACGCACCGATGGGTACGAGGCGGCCGTCAAGCTCCTCGGGCGCATCCGCGCGCTGATGACCCGGCTCGACCGGGAAGCCGACTTCGTCACGTACCACGCATCGGTCCTGGCAGCCCATGGCCGGAAGCGCAACTTCATGAAGCTACTCGACAAGTCTCGATGGTGACGGCTCGGCCACGTGTTCGCCGGATTGGCCCTCAACGCGGCGTTCGGATTGTGGTGGGCCGATCCGGTCGCGGCACTGGTGATCGCGGTCTTCCTGATCCGCGAGGCGCGCGAGGCGTGGGAGGGCGAGGAACACGGCGAAACGTGACGCGAACACGGTCCGCTCGAGTCAGCGGGGCAAGGTCGAGCGCCCGAAGCGGCGGGCGCCCCGCTGGCTGATCCCGATCGGACTGGCCATCACGATCGGCGGCATGGCCGTTGCGTTCCTGCTTGGCAGCCGATCGACTGGTGAGCCGGTGCCCTGGACTCGCTTCGGCACGCAGGATGTGCATTCGCTCGCCTTCGTCGACGACGATCCGATGCGCTTGCTGTTCGGGCATCACGGCGGGCTGTACGCGTCGGACGATGGCGGGGGGACCTGGTCGTCGCTGCCGGTTCGCGACGATGCGATGAGCACGTCGCCGGCGGCCGATGGCTCGCTGGTCATCGCCGGTCACAACGTTTTCGCCGCGAGCCGGGACGGCGGCGCGACCTGGTCGCCCATCGCGGCCGACCTGCCGAGCCTCGACATCCACGGCTTCACGCGGGACCCGGACGACCCGGCCCGGATGTGGGCGTACCTCGCCACCGGCGGCCTGTGGGAGAGCCGGGACTCCGGCAATAGCTGGGAGCGAGTCCGGGACGACAGCGTCATCTTCCCGCTTGCCGTGAGGACCGGGTCCGGGACGCGGCTCCTCGGCGTCGACCCCTCCGGCCTCGTGGTCAGCGACGACGGTGGCCGATCCTGGTCCGCCCTGTCCATGCCGGAGACGTACCCGATGACCGCGCTGGCCGCGACCCCGGATGGCGACGTGATCTACGCGGGATCGCCCGATGGCCTGTACCGCAGCTCCGACGGTGGTCGGTCATGGGCAGCGACTGGGTATCGAGGCTCAGCCTTCGCGATCGCGACCACAGCCGCCGGCCAGACAGTCGCCGTGGTGAGCCGCGAGACGGAGTTCTTCCGTTCGACAGACGGTGGCGCCACCTGGCCTGGACCGTGATGGTCGGGCCCTGACGCAATCGGAACCTCGATGCCGCCGACAGAATCGGAGCCCGGCCGTCGGAACGACCCGGGCTCCCTGGACGGTGCGTACGTTCGCGGTCAGTCCACGCCGAGGGCGCGGGCCATGATGTCGAACACCTCCGTCTGGTCGATCAGGCCGACGACGTTGGCGGCCTGAGGACCTCGGGCCGCCACCCGGATCTGGGACCCGGTGTGCTCCTGCGACGTCGCGGTTGAGCCCGTGCCATAGCTGATCTGCATCAAGCCGCCCTCGTCGGTCGTGAGCTTGATGCCGAAGCCCGCCGGCGTCGCATCGTCCTCGACGATCTGGCTCGTGTGAGCGTGATCGCCGGTCACGATGACGAGCGTGTCCGGGTGGTCGGCGGCGTAGTCGAGGGCGACCCGCACGGCCTCGTCGAAGTTGACCGTCTCGCCGATCTGCTCGCACGCCTGCGACACGTGGTCGCGCTTGTCGATCGAGGCGCTCTCGACCTGGAGGAAGAAGCCGGGGCGACCGTTCGCTTGGCCCTTGCCCTTGGCGCCCTGTGACTGGTCGAGCAGCGCGATCGCGGTCGCGGTCATCTCGGCCAGGCTCGGCTCGTTCGCCGGCCGCTGGTCCTCAGTGCAACGGACGGGGCCGACGGGCGGATTGGCCGCGACCGGACCGGTCCAGTCCATGCTCATGTTGCCGGCGTTGAACAGCCCCAGCAGCTGCGTGCCGGGTTCCGCGGCGAGTAGGCCGGCCCTATCGGTCACGACCGAGTAGCCCTGCGCCGTCGCCGTCTGAAGGACGGTCTGGCCGGCATTTGGCTCGCCCAGCGGGATGACCTGGTCGAAGCGGGCCTTGCCGCCACCAAGGAGGACGTCAACGCCGAGGTCGACCGCCTGCTCGGCGATCGAGCCCGCGCCGCCGACCGACTTGCGGTCCTGCGGGCAGGACGCCATGTTGAGCGGGCCCTGGCAGCCTCGGAGGCGGACGTGCGAGACGGGCGCGGCCGGCGTCGCGTCGGTCAGCTCAGAGGTTGTCACGTCGCCCGTGGCGTAGCCGGCGGCCTTGGCCAGCTCGAGGATCGTCGGCGCGTCCTCGTCGGTCCCGGGCGTGGTCGAGATCCGGCCGTCGGAGGTCTTGATGCCGGTCGACCAGGCCGTCGCCGTCGAGGCCGACTCGGGCGTGTAGTCGGGCGTCGAAGGATCGCTCTCGAGGACCGAGTAGGTGGTCATCTGGCCGGTGAGCGGGAAGTCGTCGATGGCGAGGCGGCCGCCTGCACCGACCGTGTAGTTGCGGGCGATCGTGATCTCAGAATCGCCCATCCCGTCGCCGATCAGCAGGATGACGTTCTTGGCCTGGCCGCCTTCGATCGCGTTCCTGACCTGATTGGTGCGATCGACCGAGTCGGCCGCGATCGCGGCCGCCGGCAGCGAGACGGCGATGGCCGCCACCAGGGCGATGACGCGCCTCGAGACGCGCGGTGTCGGAGCATGCACCGATAGGGTCCTCCACTGTCGGGCCGAGGCACGCGCGCCCCGACCTCTGGCGGCAGCGTCTCAGCCGCTGGACATCGGGGGATGAACCCCGCGTTAACGCTGGTCCGATCTGCCGTCAACGTGCCGGTTCCGACACGGCTTCCGCCCCGCCGATCGCTGGTCCCGAGCGGCCGATCAGTGGGGCGTCATCGACTCCGTTGGCGCGCCCGCGGTCCGTCGTGCCGGGTACCGACTATCAGGGACCAGCAGGTTCAAGCGTGCTCATGTCCTTCGGGATGGATCGACCAAATGCCGCAACGTCGAAACGAGCAATCCCGGGCGGACCCCAGACTGGGTAGTCGGTACGTACCAAGTCGTCCGGATAGCCCGCCGACTGAAGGAACTCCGCCATCGGTCGGAATGTCTGGCCCAAGACCCACGTGTTGCGCGCCTGCCAGTGAGATCACTCGAGGGTGGGCGCGTTCGAGACCCGGTGAGGCGATCGAGCGGTCGGCGGTCCCCCGCTCCGGGCCGTTAAGTTCGATCGTCAGTGGCACTGGTCGGGACA
>JAJYNP010000250.1 GCA_021786265.1 Chloroflexota bacterium | reverse complement strand
CTGGGATCAGCGCGTAGGCCAGCGGGATCCGGTCGGGCCGCAGGTAGACCAACAGGAAGACGTAGGCGAGCAAGGTCACCAAGAACGAGAGCCGCAGGAGGTCGAGCTGCGCCCCCAGGCTTCCACCCGCAGCTGCCGCCGCGCCGATCCCGTTGCGCCCCCAGGCGTCCTGCGCGGCCCCGTACGCCGCTGCACTCCCCGTCAGCGTCGCGACGTAGGCGACGAAGCCGAGCGCGCCCACCGGCACCACCGCCAGCCACGCGAGGGCCCGCCGATCCTGAACGCGTCGCCAGAGGATCAGCGCCAGCGGCACGACCAGCAGCGCGCCCGGCAGGCGCGTCAACCCCGCGAGCGACGCCAAGACGCACGCCCACCCCGCACGGCCCCGCTCGGCCGCCAGCAGCGAGCCCAGGCTGAGCGCCAGAAAGAGGCTCTCCCCGTACGCCATCGAGAAGACCCAGCTGAAGGGGAAGAGGCACAGCAGCACCACCGACCAGACCGCTCGCTCCTCGTCGAGCACCTCCCGCGTGAGCCGGTAGAGCAGCCAGAGCGCGACCAGGAACAGGACGTTCGAGAGGAGCACCGCGATCAGTCCGTCGAACGCCGGCGTCGTGATCGACAGCGCCCGCACCAGCGCCGGGTAGAGCGGGAAGAACGCGTAGTCGTGATACTGGTCGGTGAGCGGCGCCGCGTGATAGCCGGACCGCGCGATGCCCAGGTACCACCAGCCATCCCAGCTCGTCAGGCTCGAGAGGATCGGGCCGCCGCTACCAGGGACGAGCCGCGGGTTGCGTGGGACGATCGCCTCGGCGGCCACCGCGGCAAGGATCACGACCAGGCGCGACCCGGCCCATGCTCCCAGGATCGTCCGGACCGGACAAGCCAGCAGGCCGCGGAGCCGGTCACGCCCTGGGGTTGGCTCGGACCAAGTCGGCGCGGTTGCGGCTCGGACGGAGGAAGGCTGCACGACGCTGCATCGTAGCAACGGCCCGCGGCAGCGCCGATTACCCGAACGTACTGCGCAGTCTTGACGGCGCGGGGTTCCCGAAGGACCTGGACCGGCCCGCGCGGCCGCGGCGGGGACAGCGATCGCTCCGGCGGGCCATGCGCTGCGGCTTGAGCCCCCACGGAGCCCTAGGGCATGGATCTCACCCCTGGCGCGCTGATGTAATCCACCCTGGTTTGTCGGTAGAGTAGTTGTCCGGCATAGACGACCGTCGCCACGGCCGGTAGGCCAGGGACGATTGGGGCCAGCAGCACGGCGAGCGTGGGCGTCATCACCGGCAACACCAGCACCGACCAGTGGATTTCTGCTGCCGGCCACAGGGCCGGGACGGCCACCCACCAGAAACGGGGCCGGTCGAGCCACCAGACGAGTCCGAGGGCCGCTGCCGTGAGCGGGACGAGCGGCGGATAGACCCACGCCGACGCCCCGCCATGGCTCTCCGACGTGATGCGCGCGCTGATCATGCCGAACCGGCTGACATAGGACCACCAGGTCGCGGGCGCGATCGCTATCGTCACCGCGGTGGCGACGGCGGTCAGGCCGATCGCTCGCCATGCTCGCATCCCGAGCAGCGGTATACCGGCGTACACCTTCAGCAACGTGGCGAACGCGCCTGCCCAGGATCGTCCGGAAACGAGCAGAGCGAGCAGAAGGACGCCCGGGTTCGCGGACCACACACCGACAACCAGCGGCGGAAACAGGAGCCACCAGGACGGCAGCGATAGCACGCGCACGACGTAGACGGCGGCCGCGAGGGAGAGCAGGAGCCAGAGCGCGACCGCGAGGTTCTCCGGCATGAGCGCGAAGGACGCCATGGGAAACAGCGCGGTCGGGAGGGCGGCGAAGTGCCAGACATACGTCCCGTTGCTGGTCGAAGCGGCCCAGGGGTCGGCGCCTTGCAGCCAGGCGGCAGCCGCGCGGACGTAGATCCGGGCGTCGTTCCCAAGAGGTTCGTTCGCGGTCGCCGCCCACACCACGCTGGTGCTCGCGAAGTAGACGCAGAGGAGCCATCGCCGGCTCCAGGCCCACACGAACGGCGACCCGAGCGGGTAGGGCAGGCGGAGCCGAAGACGCTCCCCCCAGTCTGGCCCGCTGGCTGTCGGGGGATCGACGCGGCCCGCGATAGGCCCCGGCTTCTTCATGGGATGGTTAGCCTCGTTGCCGGTGCGCCGGTCGGCCCGTGACCCGCCCATGGTCGCGGCGCCCTGGCACGGCCAACACATGCCGCCAGCGGCAGACAGAGGAGCGGGACCTCCTGTACCGAGTAGAGCAGTCCGCCACCTTGTGCGTTCAGCAGGGCGACGACCCAGTCCCGCCAGAGGAACGCGAACGGCAGCCCCGCCAGCGAAAGCACGAGGAGCGCGACCCACCAGCTCCGATGCCGGACCCCGAGGAGAGCAAACGGAAAGAGGCTTGGTTTGACGAGCACGCCCACGAACGGCCAGTGGTACAGCACACCCAGCGCGACCGCGGCCAGCACCCACATCGTCGGGTTGCCGGTCAGTATCTTCAGGCCGCTCGTGGGATACCAGAGGCACAACGCCATCAGCGGCCACGCGATCGGCGCCGGGTGTAAGCGCCACAGGCCCCACGCGGTAAGTGCGAGCGGTACGCCCCACCAGAGAACCGGCTGGAGCCGCGTGAACGGCACGAACAGATACAGTGCGATGGGCGGGTATAGGATCGCCCCGGTCGCGAAGCCTTGCTGATCCACGAGCGCGTAGGGGCCAGTGGCTTGCCAGGGCGCGTAGAACGCGCCGCCCGAGAGCCACTGCGACGTGGCGTTCATGTAGAGGCGGTAGTCGATGCCGGCGTAGCGCTCAAGCAGGCCGGGCGTCGATGCGACCGTCGCCCAATACAAGGCGCCCGAGGCGAGGATGACCAAGCTGAGCACGCCGAACGTCAAGCGAGGATGGACGTCCGGGACGGCGCGGCGGATCGCGGTCTCTAGGCACACGCATGCGCTGGCGAGACGGCTCGAGCGAGTGGCACTCATGACGTGGCGAACGGTCCGCGAAGGAAGACGGCGATGGGTGCGTTTGACGCTTGGCGGAACCTCGGCCACGCCGACGCGTGAGCTTTGCGACGGTGTTCTGCAAGACCGCGCCACGGCAGGGAGCCTGGCGAAGCAGAGAACGGGCGCACATCTGTCATGCAGATCATCATGCGGCCTGCGCACCCTCGCTCTTGACAGGACCGCCGGCGCGCATCCGGCCAGTACAGCGCCCACGCGATGGCGAGCCAACGAGGGACGGCAGCGCCCCGAGCAGCAGCGGAAGGCTCTGGATCCAGATCGTCGGCAGCGCCAGCGTGACCGCCACAGCGACGGTCCAAGCTCGATCGTGGCGCGCGCCCCAGGCCACGAGCAGGATCGCGGGCGGGAGGCGCACCGAAAGCGGGATGGGCACGTACGGGTGACTACCCGTGATGCTGAGCGAGAGGTCGGCACGTAGCATGGTGGCCCACTGCTGCCACAGATCCGGTGACACGGCACAGGACACGAGCACGATCGCGAGCGTCGCCCCGGCTGCGATCCCCAGTTCGCGCCACTGCCGGCGGACCAGGAACCAAACGAGCCCGACACCGGGGGTGATCTTCGTCAGGATCAGGAACGCCCAAGCGGCCGGGAAGCGGAACCCGATCGCGACCGCTAGCGCCATGAGCAGGTGGATGTTGCCCGACGAGAGCTCGAGCGTGACCGGGTAGATCGCGACGAGGGCAAGCGCCCAGCGCCAGCCGACCAGTGCGACGAGACAGCCAAACTCGATGGCCATCCACAGCACGCGGAACGTGTCGAACGGGAGCGCGTGGAACGGAAGGAACACATACGCAAGCGGGGGCGCGTAGCGGAACGCGTCGGTACCGGTCAAGCTCCGCGTCGCGGCGCCGTAGGGATGGGCAAGGTTGAACGACCAATAGGAAGTCGCATCGGTTCCCGGGCCGTAAAGGATCAGAAGTACGAGGAGCGCGGCTCCGACCAAGGCCAAGCCATCGCGAGCAGCCCGGACGCGCGCTGGGGACAGCACCCGGTGCCCGAGTGCGAGCGCCGAGGTGATCGCGGTGCCCGTAACCTCCAAGGGGGGTGCAACTCCTGGCTGGCTCTCGATCGAGAGCAGATCCTACTGGTCCAACGCGGCTTCGGCCGCGGTACGATCGTCGGGGTGCCGTTCACGACTACCGGGCCCCACGATCATCCGGACCGGCAGCCGCGAGACCGTGCGCCCTCCACGAATGAGATGGAGCGCGCCTGAGCGCTGTCCCTTGCGGTCACGCGGCGGTCACAGGGAGCGCGTCTTTTGCAGTTCCCTCGCGCGGCGCGCCGGACGGAGCGGCAAGAAATCGCCACCGATAT
>JAJYNP010000228.1 GCA_021786265.1 Chloroflexota bacterium | reverse complement strand
ACATCCGCAGCCTGCGTATCAAGCTGCAGAACGACTACCGCCATCCGCGCTTCATCGCCACGGTGCCGGGCCAGGGCTACCGCTTCCTCCCCACCTTCTCGAACCAGGGCTGGGACGGCGGGTCGCAGCAGGGCGAGCCGCCCCCCGACTAGCGCGGCGCCGCCGCTTGCGTGGAGATGACGACCCGTCATGACGCGCGGCCGCCGGTGGCGGCACACTCCCGTAGCGCCCAGCGCCTGTGAGCGACGGGGCGCGCTCAGCCGCAGCCGGTCCGGGTCAGGGCGGCTCGTCGGCCAGGCCGAGAGGCGTCGAGCGCGGCGACTCCCGGCCGCAGGATCCCGTCGCGCGCACCCGGGAGAGCGAACTGTCGGCCCCCCCAGCCAGGGCAGACGATCTCCCCCGGGAGACGCAGCGGCGGGATCCTGCCATGTCGGGGCCCCGACTGCCGGTGGCGCACGCCATGACGGACCGTCATGACGCGGTGATCGGGCGAGGCCACACTGGGACCGTGGTGATCCGGCGCGAGAAAGCGGGTGGTTGGAGAGATGCACGCCTCGACGCGGATCCTGCTCGTGGCGCTGGCCGTGGTGGCGATCGCCGCTGGCTGGTGGGTGCTGTTCGCGATCAACCACGTCGTCCTCAGCTCCAACGTAGTGGTCGTGCTGCTCTATGGCGTGGTGTGGACGGCGGTCGTCCTGATCGCGACACGGATGCTCCTCGCGGTGGGCTTCGGCTTCAACCGGCTCAAGGCTGGCCGGGGCCAGGCCTCCACACCGAAGCCCGCGGACGCCGCGGACGCGCTGGCGGAGCTCACCAGCCTGCGTGATCGCGAGCTCATTTCCGCCGAGGAGTACGAGGCCAAGCGGACCAGGATCCTCGAGCGCCTGTGACCGGGCCGCAGCCTGCCCCTCGATACAACAGGAGGCTGAGCTGAACAGAGGCGGCGGCATCGGGATCGTCGGCGTGATCGTGATCGTGGTGGTGATCCTGTTGCTGCTCGGCGTCGTCAGGCTCTGAGCGGGGCGGGCAGCCCAGCCTGCGATGCGGCACGCCAGCAGGATGTCCCCGCATCTCCACCTGCAGCGCCCGGCCTGCGGCTACCAGGACCTCATGGCCACGAAGATCCCCGTGGAGTGACCATCGGCCCGGGTGGGAGGCGCGTCCGCGACTGCATCGTCCGAATGAGACCAGCAGCCGACCGCTCCGCAGGGCGGAGTCGGTCACCACGAGGTGAGGCACAGGCATGGGACCACTTGCCATCCGAATCATCATCAACGCCGCCGCGCTCTGGGTCGCCGTGCGGATCGTCCCGAACGTCACATTCCCGGCCGCCCAGACCTTCCCTGCGGGTGACTGGTGGAAGCTCCTGGTCGTCGCCCTGATCTTCGGACTGATCAACGCCTATCTGAAGCCGATCGCCAAGCTGCTATCGCTGCCGGCGCGGATCCTGACGCTCGGGCTGTTCGGCCTGGTCATCAACGCGGTGCTCCTGCTCCTGCTCGCGCTCGTCTCCGATGCGTTCTCGCTCGGGTTCAAGCTCGCCGCGTTCCCGCCGCACCTCAGCCTGGATGCGTTCGTGGCTGCCCTCCTCTGCTCGATCGTCATCAGCATCGTCTCGATGGTCCTGGCCCATTTCCTCCCGGACCGCACGTCCTGGCGGTCCCGACTGCGCCTTTGACCGTTCAGTTCCAGAGGTCGATCAGGGGTAGCCCCGCGGCGGTCAACGCCTCGTTCATCTCGGCGACGTGCCAGATGTCGTGGGCGAAGACCCGCTGGATCACCGCGCCCCGGGTGTGCACCCATTCCTCGCCCCACTCCGGCCGGCGGATCTCCTCGACCAGCATCGGCAGGGTCCAGCGGTCGAGGCATCGCTCGACGATCTCGAAGGTCGAGTCGAGGGCATCGACCAGCTCGGCCGCATCGAGCGGGTACTCGAGGTCGTCATCGCCCGGGCAGTTCGAGGCGGCGTCGGTGAACCGTGTCGTGCCGGCGCCGGGCTCGCCCGCGAAATCGCACAGCCAGAAGATCCGCTGGCAGGCGGCATGGCCGACGATCGCCCAGAGCGGCCACCGGCCAGGGCCCGGGCGCCGCGCGAGCTGCTCGACGGTCAGGCCCCGCACCGCCTCCCGGAGCCGCCGATTGGTCTCGGGCCAGCTGTCGAAGGCCGGCCGGATGGCCAGGTCGCGCATGGGATTCACCTCCTTCTCGCCGGGTCGACCGGGTTCAGGTGCGGATGTTCGCCGCAGCCACCGGGGCATGCCAGCGGGTCGAGCCCCCGATGCCGGTCCCGCAGAGCCGATCCCTGGGCGAAGCTTGTCCCTGGAGGCACCGGCGTGCAACGCCGCCCTGCCGACCGGGACCGAAGCAGGTCGCGCAGATCGCCGGGGCGACCTGACGAGTGCTGCGCCTTCCAGCATGGAGCCTCGGCGTGCGAGACTGCGCGCCATGACCGACCGACGTCCCTCGCCACGCTCTCGACCGCGGCACCCGTACACCATCCGCGACCAGGTGGACCTTCGCCGGCTCCAGGGGATCGCCGTCTCCCCGGACGGGCGGCGAGTCGTGCTGAAGATCGAGCGCCTCGCGCCGCACGAGAACGCGCTTCACGCGCACCTCTGGATCGTCAGCGCCGACGGGAGCGGTCTGCGCCAGCTCACCCGCTCCGGTAGCGGCGACACCGACCCCACCTTTGCGCCGGATGGGCGGACGCTCTACTACATCTCGCGGCTGGCGTCCGGGGGACGGCAGATCGTTGCGCTGCCGCTGGACGGCGGCGAGCCGGTGCCGGTGACGGCGTCGCCCGTGGATGTCGAGTCGTTCGTCCTCTCGCGCGACGGCCGCCGGGTCGCGTTCTCGGCGGCGGTCTTCCCCGACGCCGCGGGTGACACGCTTGCCTCCACCGCCCGGCGGCTCGCGGAGGACGCCGGCCGTTCCGCGACCGGGCGGATCCACGACCGACTCTTCGTCCGCCACTGGGACGAGTGGAGGGCCGGCCGGCGGCGTCACCTGTTCGTCCAGGAAATCGGCGGCGGTCGGGCGGTCGACGTCATGCCGGCGATGGACGCCGACGCCCCGAGCCGGCCGTTCGGCGGCCACGAGCAGTTCACGTTCACCCCCGACGGCGCCGGGGTCGTGTTCACCGCGCGCGACGTGGGCCGGGAGGAGGCGTGGAGCACGGATCTCGACCTGTTCCTTGCCCCGGTGGACGGAAGCGCGCCGCCGGTGAAGCTCACCACGGAGAACCGCGCGGCAGACCTGGACCCGTCGTTCAGCCCGGACGGGACGACCCTCGCCTACCTCGCGATGATCCGGCCGGGGTACGAGGCCGACAAGCAGACCGTCATCGTCCGCGACTGGCCGGATGGTCGGGATCGCCGGCTGACGGATGACTGGGACCGGAGCGCCGAGTCGCTCGCGTGGTCCCCGGACGGCCGGACGCTCTACGTGACGGCCGAGGACACGGGCCAGCGCGGCCTCTTCGCGGTCGACGTCGGGACGGGTGCGGTGACGTCCATCGTCGGGCGGGGGCACGTCTCGCACGTGCGGGCCGTGGGCGACCGGATCTTCTACGTCCTCGATTCGCTCGAGGGTCCGGCCGACCTCTACGCGTTCGTCGCCGGGAACCATCGCAGGCTCACCCGCCTGAACGAGACGCGGCTCCGCGGCGTCGCCCTCGGCGAGGCCGAGCAGTTCTCGTTCTCCGGCTGGAACGGGGAGACGGTGCACGGATACCTCGTCCGCCCGGCCGATTTCGATGCGTCGAAGAAGTACCCGATCGCGTTCGTCATCCACGGCGGCCCACAGGCGAGCTCCGGCAACGACTGGCACTACCGCTGGAACCCGCAGGTGTACGCGGGGGCGGGCTATGCGGTCGTGATGATCGATTTCCACGGGTCGACGGGCTACGGCCAGGCCTTCACCGACTCGATCGGCGACGACTGGGGCGGCAAGCCGCTCGAGGATCTCCGGAAGGGGTACGCGGCTGCGCTCGAACGCTATCCGTTCCTGGACCCGAGCCGCGCGGCCGCGCTCGGGGCGAGCTTCGGCGGCTACATGATCAACCTGATCGCGGGCCTCTGGAACGAGCCCTGGCGCTGCCTCGTGACCCATGACGGGAACCTCGACGAGCGGTTCGCGTACTTTTCGACCGAGGAGCTGTGGTTCCCCGAGTGGGAGCACGCCGGCACGCCGTGGGAGAACCCGGCGAGCTACGAGAAGCACAACCCGATCCATCACGTCGCCGCATGGCGCGTCCCGACCCTCGTCATCCACGGCGCGCTCGACTTCCGAGTGAGCGACGCAGAGGGTCTCGCGGTGTTCACCGCCCTGCAGCGGCGCGGCGTCCCATCGCGGCTGCTGTAC
>JAJYNP010000290.1 GCA_021786265.1 Chloroflexota bacterium | reverse complement strand
GCTCCAGGTCCCCCAGTGGGGCACCAGGTTGGCGTTGGCGATGAGGACCCGGGGCGCCTCCGCGCTGGTGCGGAAGATACCCACCGGCTTGCCCGACGCCACCAGCAGCGTCTCGTCGTTCTCGAGCTCGCGCAGGGCGGCCACGATCGCGTCGAAGGCCTCCCAGCTGCGGGCCGCTCGCCCCGTGCCGCCGTACACGATCAGCTGGTCGGGCGCCTCGGCGACCTCGGGATCGAGGTTGTTCATCAGCATGCGCAGCGCGGCTTCCTGGCCCCAGCCCTTGCAGGAGCGCTCCGGGCCGCGGGGTGCCCGGACCGGCCGGGGGCCGTGCCCGGGGGTGACGATGGGCGAGCCGCTGGGACCGGTGAGCGTGGGCGAAGGGCGCGCAGCCTCTGATGCAGTCGTCATGCCCGGAACCTACGAGCCCGCCCACCGCCATGCAAGACCCAACCTGCCGGAGTTGTCCGGCAGGGGTTCCGACGCGCGCTGCGGAGCCCGCACGCGGCACCCAGCGCGGCAGCTCATCCTCGCGCGGCTCAGCGCGGCAGCTCGTCCTCGCGCGGCTGGGCGCGGCAGCTCATCCTCGCGCGGCTCAGCGCGACACGTCGCGCCTGGACATGCCCCAGGCCCCGAGCAGGATCCCGCCCACGGCGATGACCACGCAGGCCACCACGCCGAACGGATCCCAGTCGCCGATCATCGGCTGGCCGAAGTGCGCGGTCAGCGCGAGCTGGTGGAACCAGTCCGGGAGCTTGAGCGGCGGCGCAAGGAGGTCGATGAGATACGTCGCGATGACGAAGAGCGCGGCGATCTCGGCCGCCAGCGAGGTCCTCCAGACCCCGCCGACCGCGAATCCGACCCCGACGATCGCGATCGCGTAGACCCCCAGGGAGGCCGAGCCGAGTAGCGCGTCACCCGCGGTCGAACCTCCGGCCGCTGCGCCCGCGCTGATCGCGACCGCCACGATCACGGTCATCACGAGGACCGAGATGATCGCGGCCACGCCGCCGGCAATCGCCCAGCGGGCGCGCGACATCGGGACCGAGAGGATCTCCTCGAGCCGGCCGTCCGTCTCGTCCGATGCCCACTTCGAGACAAACGTGGTCGCCGCGAACCCGGCCGCGATGTAGAAGAGCGACACGTACAGCTGGAGCCAGCCGCCCGCCGTCGTGAAGTCGAAGCTGGGGAAGACCTTCGAGAACGTGGCGATGAGGTTCGCCTCGCCTGAAACCTGCCTCGAGAACGGGCCGACGAGCGAGGCGAGGAGCCCGCCCATGAGCCCCATGCCGATGCCCCAGGCGAGCGCCCGGGGGAGCTGGTCGCCGAACGCCCGGCTGACCGGCCCGCGGACGCCGAGGACCGCCCCCGGCATGTGCGGGAGCGAGAGGCCGGACGTCACCCCGAGGTCGCGGCGCATGAAGAGCTCGACGCCGACCGCGAGGAAGACGACCGCGACGACCCCCACGAGCGCGAGGCCCGGCCAGTCGTAGATGCCGACGAGCGGGATGTGATTTGCCGTCCAGTGGAACGGGCTGATCGTCACGAGCGGTCCGCCCACGTCCAGGCCGCTGGCCATCCACAGGACGACCATCGCCACGCCGGCCACGCCGGCCGAACCCGCCCGCCCGAGCATCGGCGCGAGCGCGAGCGCGAGGCCGCCGAAGCACATCGCGGTGAACCCGACCCACAGCGCGAAGCCGATCGAGCCGACCAGCGGGATCGGGTCGCCGAGCGAGGGATCGCCGAACGCGTTCGAGGCAACGGTGAGGAGTACCGCCATGAAGGCCATCGCCAGCCACAGGACGGTCAGGTGGGCGGCCAGCTTCTCGAGCGCGATACGGCGCTTGCCGAACGGCGACGCGGCGACGAAATCGAGGCTGCCCCGGGCTGCCTCTCCGGCGAGCGTCCCGGACAGCGCGAGGATCGACCACAGCCCCGCGCCGACTGCGAACAGCGAGCCGTATTTCCAGGTGAGGTACCCACCGAGGGTGCCCAGCTTCGGCCCCATGAGGGTGGCATTGCCGAAGAGGTTGACCATCGAGGCGGGCATGCTCGTCACGAGCTTGTCGACCTCGTGGCGGGATGCGACCGTCGGGAACACGGTCCCGATCGCGGCGCTCAGGACGAGCGAGAGGCCGCCGAACAGGCCCGCGGCGATGATGAACGAGAGCCGCGAGTCACGGATGGTCTTGCCGTAGATGCTGCCGAAGCCGACCAGGCGGCTCCGGAGGGAAATCGGCCGGATGGCGGCGGTGGCGGTCCGCTGCGGCGTCGCGCTGACGGCCATGGCTACTTCTCCTCGACGGCCTCACGGCCGTACTGCGCGAGGAACGTCTCCTCGAGCGAGGGCTCGCGCGACACGAAGTCGAGAAGCTCATACCGGGCGGCGGCCTGGACGACCGGGGTGATCGCGCCCGCCACACGCATTCGCAGGACGTGGTCGTCGGCGACCAGGTCGCTCACCCCGGGGAGCGCCTCGAACTCCTCGGCGGGCACCGGGCCCGCGAAGCGCAGCTCGACCTGGTGGTGGGCGAGGTCGCGCAGCCCCTCCACGGTGTCGAGCTTGACGATCCGTCCCTCGCGGATGATCGCCACGCGGTCGGAACTCTTCTCGACCTCCGAGAGGATGTGCGAGGAGAGGAACACCGTCGCGCCGTCCGCCACGCAGTCGCGCAGGGTCGTGAAGAACGTCTGCTGCACCAGCGGGTCGAGCCCCGAGGTCGGCTCGTCGAGGACCAGGAGCTGTGGGCGGTGCTGCAGCGCGATGATCACGCCGACCTTCTGCTTGTTGCCCTTGCTGTACTCCCGGAACCGCCGGGAGGCGTCGAGCTCGAAGCGCTCGATCAGCGAGGCCTGGTACGCGGGGTCGACTCCGCCGCGCAGGTTCGCGAAGTACTCGAGGGTCTGCTTCCCGGTCAGCCGGTCGTACAGCGTGAACTCTCCGGGGATGTAGCCGATCCGGCGGTGGATCGCGACCGCCCCCTTCGTCGAGTCCAGGCCGAACACGCGGGCGGATCCGCGGGTCGGGCGGATCAGGTCCAGGAGCAGCCGGATGGTGGTCGTCTTGCCGGCCCCGTTGGGGCCGAGGAAGCCAAACACCTCGCCCTGCTCGACCGTCAGGTCGACGTCGACGATGCCGCGGGCCTGCCCGTAGTACTTCGTGAGCTGCTCGGTCTCGATGACGGCGGTCATGCTGCCTGTCCTTTCGCGGGGGCTGTCGGGTCGAACCAGTAGCGCAGCGTCGCCTCGTCGGCGATCGGCCATGCAAGCCGTGAGGTGCCCAGGATCCGCTCGAAGGCCCCGATGTAGGTCCCGATGGTCGACTGGACGGTCTCGAACGAGACGGTCCCGTCCAGGCGGCCGAGGAACAGCGGGATGATCTCGTCCTGGAGCCCGAGCATCACGGACGTGATGACGCTCGCCGTGCCCTCCGGTGACGCGACCGAGAACGCGCCTTCCGCGGCCCCCTGGCGGAGGATGCCTGCCAGCAGCGGGGTGAGGCGCATCCTGGTCGCGGCGCGGAGCCGCGCAACGACGGTCGCGTTCTCGTCGGAGTACCAGACGCGCATGAGCTCTGCCACGGCCGCCGGCTGGAACTCGGGCTGCTCGCGCTTCCACTGCGCGATGCCCGAGAACACGCCCTCCAGCTTGGCGAGCGCGCCGAGGTCCGGGTCCGCGGCGACGGGCTCCACGCGGCTGATGCCGACCTCCACCATCCGGTCGACCACCGCCGCAAGGAGCTCGGCCTTCGAGCCGAAGTAGTGGAAGAACGCCCCCTTCGACGCCCCGACCTCCTGGATGACGTCGGCGATGCTCAGGTTGTCGTATCCCTTCGCCTGGATGAGCCGCAGCGCCGCTTCGACGAACGCGTCGCGCCGGACGGCGTGAGCGGCGGGGTCGAGCGTCCGTGCCATCCGATCCTCCGTAAAACAAACCGACTGTCGGTCTATTTTACTTGCAGCGGCCCGGACGTCAACACCAATCGCGCTCCGAATCGCGTACCGATCGGCCCCCCGTCGGCGGGCTCGTGCTCCCCCCACGGATCGGTCGGCGCCCACTACGATGGACGCGGCTCGGCGTCGTCGGAGGACGTCGATCTGCCCTCTCGCAAGGCAGGTATCCCCGATGTCCATCGTGCTGGACGGTTCTTCCCTGACGATCGAACGGCTCGTGCGTGTCGCCCGCGACGGCGAGCGCGTCGAGCTGCATCCCGCGGCGCTCGAGCGCATCCGCGTGTGCCGGACGATGCTCGAAGAGAAGCTCGCCGCGCGCGAGATCATGTACGGCACCAATACCGGGATCGGCGAGTTCTCCGAGGTCGTGCTGACCGACGAGCAGGTGCGCGACTTCCAGCGCTACCTGGTCTACAACCACGCCGCC
>JAJYNP010000222.1 GCA_021786265.1 Chloroflexota bacterium | reverse complement strand
GCGCTGATGCTGGACGACTCCAGCCGCAGCGACACCTACCCGTACATCGACATCCAGGAAGACGACACCACGATGACCCACGAGGCCACCGTCGGGAAGATCAGCCAGGACCAGGTCTTCTACCTGATGAGCCGCGGCCTGACCGAGAACGAGGCGCAGAATCTCATCGTGCAGGGCTTCCTCGAGGTGTTCACCAAGGAGCTGCCGATGGAATACGCGATCGAGTTCAACCGCCTGGTCCGGCTGGAGATGGACGGCGCCCTCGGATGACGCTCACGATGCCCGCCGGCGCACCCGCCGGCACCCTGCTCGGCCTGGCGGCCGGGCCGTCCCCGCGCGACCTGGCCCGGGAGCTGGGCGAACCCGACTGGCTCCTCGACGAACGGATGGCCGCGGAGGCGCTCGCGCTCGAACTCCCCGTGGAGAGCAACCCACTCTTCACCACGTACGTGGACCTGCGGCCGGTCCGGTTCGGCGAGATGGCCGCGTACGCCAGGACCGGGGATGCGCGCGAGGTGTCGCCGGCCGTGCCGGAAGGCGCCTCGGCGCTGCTCGAGGTGCGCGACGACACGGTGGTGGCACGCGGGCTGAGCCCCGAGGCCGCCGCGAAGGGCGTGATCGTCGACACGTTCGATCGCGTGCTGCGGCGCGATCCCGGGCTGCTCCGTCGCGTGATCGAGGGCGGCGCCACGCTCCCCGGCAACGACCGCTTCGCGCAGGCCGCCCGCGCGGCGTTCACGCTCGGCGTGCTCGTCCACGTCCCCGACGGCGTCGAGCTGGCCGGCCCGATCGTGGTGCGCTGGGCCCAGGGCGAGCAGGGACGCGCGCTGCTCACGCGCACGGTCGTGTCGCTGGGGCGGGATGCCCATGCCACGTTCCTGGAGGAGCAGGTCGCGTCCGCCGCTGCCCGGGATGGCGCCGGCCAGGCGCTGTGGATGGGCACCACGGAGGTCGTGCTCGACCGTGGCGCCACGCTGGACGTCGCGGGGCAGGAGGACTTCGGGGCGGACACCGTCTCGTTCGTGAACCGTCACGCCACGGTCGGCGAGTCCGCGGCACTCACCTGGGCGCTGGCGGTGGTCGGCGGCGCGTACGTCAAGAGCCGGATCGACAACGTGCTGGTCGGGCGCGGCGGCGGCGTGCACCAGGCCGAGATCGCGTTCGGTGGCGCCGACCAGCGCTTCGACCTGACCAGCTACACGCGGCATCGCGGCCAGGACACCACCGGCGACCTGCTCAGCAAGGGCATCTTCCAGGGCACCAGCCGTGGGTTCTTCAAGGGACTCATCGAGATCGAGCGGTCCGCGAAGGGCACCGACAGCTTCCTCGGCGAGTTCTCGATGCTGCTCGCGAAGAAGGCGCGCTCGGTGACCATCCCGTCACTGGAGATCGACCAGCCGGACGTGCGGCGTGCCAGCCACTCCAGCTCGGTCGGCCCCATCGACGAGACGCAGATCTTCTACCTGATGAGCCGGGGGATCTCGCGGGACCTGGCGCGCAAGTTCATCGTGCTCGGGTTCCTCGAGCCGGTGGTGGCGCGGATCCCGCTTCCGGCCGCCCAGGACCGCCTGC
This sequence comes from Chloroflexota bacterium, assembly GCA_021786265.1. The sequence goes on along the minus strand of JAJYNP010000222.1, from coordinate 22,378 downwards.
GCGAGCTGCTGGACCGGAAGTGGATCCCCGGCCAGTGACGGCCAGGTTCGCGCCGCGTCCGGCGGCAGCGGGCGAAACCTCGCGCACGGCGGCCGCGTGTCGCCTGGCGCCGGCGCCCCGGTGACCCGGCACGTCGCGGTCGCGCGCCTCGACGAGGTCCCGCCGGGGACCATGCTGATGGTCCAGGTCGACGGCACGAACATCCTGCTGGTCAACCAGGACGGGGCGGTCCGCGCGATGCAGGGCGTCTGCTCGCACGAGTACTTCGAGCTCGACAAGGGCTTCATAACCGGCGACTCGATCTCCTGTGCGCTGCACCTGTCGCGCTTCGACCTGGCGACCGGCGAGGCGCTCGACCCGCCCGCAGAACTGCCACTGCGGACCTACCCGGCCTCCGTCGTGGACGGCCGGATCGTGCTCGACCTTCCGGAGGGCCAGATCCCCGTCAACGAGTAGCGGGCCGCGTGGCGGCACCCGCGCGCCGTCACGCGGCCGCCGGGTCCGAGCGGCACTTGCCTGCGCAGGGCGGGCCCGCCAGGCTGAGCGGCCGGGGGTGGCGATGTCAGCGGTACCGGGAGCGGGGATCGATGGCGCCAGGCGCCACGACCGCATGCTGCCAGCGCTGCTCGCCGACGCCCGGGCCGCGCTCCGCAGCGGGCCGGTGCGCGCGTACGTGGCGCTCGAGTTCGTGGCGTCATCGTACCTTGTGGCGCGGCGTGGTCCGGCCATGGTGCCTCTGCTCGCGATCGTCGCCGGCGGGGCGCTCGTCGCCGGCCTCCTGGCATGGACGGCCGGACGGATGCCCGGCGCGCACCCTCGGCCGGATCCGGTGGCCGCGCCGAGAGCCGAGCTCGCCGCGATCGCGGTCGCCTACGCTGGTCTCTCCGGATCCCTCCTGGGCTGGTGGCCGGTCGGGCCCTGGCCTTCTGCGTGGACGACGTTCCAGGCCGCGGCGCTGGTGTGGGTCGCGGTCGCGGTGGCGGCATGGATCCGTGAAGGGGTGCGGGGTCACTCCTGTCCCGGCGTCATCGCCTGGGCTGGTCGCAGCTGGTGGCCATTCTGGCCGTTGGTGCTGGTCATCGCACTGCCCAAGCTCCCGATCCAGGGCGTCGCGATCGTGGGAGCGACGTTCGGCGGCCTCGCCAGCGGGCTCATGCAGCAGGTACTGCTGCAGGTCGGCCTGACCGCCCGGATCGAGGCCACCCTCGGCCGCCCGGACGCCGCGGCCGTACTCGCCTCGGTCGCGTTCGGCGCCGCCCACGTCGCCATGAACCTTCCGCAGGCGGGCGGTGACTGGTGGATCGCGGCCGCGAACGCCGCCGTTCTGCAGACCACCGTCGGGCTCGTGTTCTGTGCGGCCTACCTGCGGCACCGGGCGCCGCTGGCGCTGGGGTTCTGCCACGCCCTGCTGATGGCGTAACGGGGACTATGGAGCCAGCGTCAGGCGCTGGGTCGCCGCGCGGTTCACCGCCGCCTGGGTGAACGGCAGACTTACGTCCCGGTCGCTCAGCCAGTCGCCGATCAGGTCGCCGTAGTGCGCGTCGAACGGGACGCCCGACTGGCCGGTCGTCAGCACGATCGACCCGCCGTCGAGATCGCCCATGTCGATCACGAGCCGGTACGACGGCCCGGCGACCATCTGGAACAGCGCTCGCATCCCCGCCGCGTCGTTCCCCGGCGCGGGTTCCGGCGCCGTCGCGTAGGGATCGGGGTAGGCCGCGGACAGGTCGTAGTAGGACTGGTCGATCGCCTCCGGCGCGCCCGGCACCGGGTAGGGCCCCTTGTCGAAGATCGCCTCGAGCGGCCCGATCCCGGACGACCCGAGGCTCGGTTCCCGGAACGTCACCGTGTGCAGCGTGCCCCAGGTCCAGCTGGCCGGGTCGCCGAATGCCGCTCGCAGGTCCGCACCGGCCTGGTCGAGCGCCTCCGAGATCACCTGGTCGCGCGTTTCGACCGTCGGGGTCGACGGGTCGTCCCACCACCGGCTGGTCGGCTGGCCCAGCAGGTCGATGAGGACCTCGGCCGAACGTTCGCTCCCCACGAACAGCCGCGCGATGCCGTCCTTGCCGGTCGCGCCCAGCCGCGGATCGAACACGTCCCGCAGGAGGTGGTACACGAAGACGCTGTACGGCGCGCACCCCGTGGAGGCGGTGTCGCAGAAGCCTCCCCAGGCGCGGATCCGGTCCAGAACCGTGTGCCCATCTGCGGTGGCCGGCGCGATCGACGACGACGCGAGCGCCGCCTGGAACGGCTTCGCCTGCAGCACCAGCGTGTCGCCCTGGATGTTCCGCATGTCGGCGACCGAAAGCTTCGGTGTCGCCTTCAGCAGCTGGATGATCCGCTGCGCGCGATACCCCGCCGACCAGTCCTCGCCGATGAAGTAGGGGAACTTCGCATCGACCGCGGCGTTGTTCGCGGTGGCGATGATCCCCGAGGGTGGGTCGTAGAGGTAGGGCAGCTGGTCGAAGGGGATGTACCCGGTCCAGTCGTGGGAACCGTCCCACCCGGGGATCGGCATGCTCCCGTCGCCCGACTTCCGGATCGGCACGAGGCCGGGCATCTGGTAGCCGATGTGGCCGTGGACGTCGGCATAGACGACGTTCTGCGACGGCGCGTCGAAGGTGCGCAGCGCGTTCCGGAACGAGGTGAAGTCCGTCGCCCGGTCGAGGGCGAGGATCGACTCGAAGGTGCGCTGGACCTGCGCGGTGGCTGTCCACTCGAGGGCGTAGACCACGCCTGGCTGGCCCAGGCCCCCGCCCCCCTCCGCGGCCGGCCTGAGGACATCCTCCACGTCGCTGATGACGGGCCCGTGGACGGTGGACCGCACGGTCAGCGAGACGTCCGGGCCTCCGGCGACCTTGATGGTCTCGGTCCGGGTGGTGAACGGGAGGTACTGGCCCTTGTACAGGTAGCGGGTGGGATCGGCCGGGTCGGGCTTCTCCATGAAGAGGTCCTCGACGTCGGGGTTCACGTTGGTGAAGCCCCACGCGATCTGCGCGTTGTGGCCCAGGACCACGCCGGGCGCGCCCGGGAAGCTGACGCCGGCGACGTCGTACGGGCAGGCGACGCTCACGGGCCGGCAGTGGAGCCCGATCATGTACCAGACCGACGGCATCGACACGCCCAGGTGGGGGTCGTTCGCGAGGATCGGGTGGCCGCTCGCGGTGTGTGCGCCGGACACCACCCAGTCGTTCGACCCGAGGCCGGCCGGACCGGCCTGGCCCGGAGCGGTGAAGCCGGCCAGCTGGGAGATCCGGTCGCTCACCGAGGCGATGTCCAGCATGCCCGCCAGCGCGGAGGGCACCCCTGGATTGGCGACCGAGGCGGGCACGGGCCCGGAGGCGAGGGCGCCCGACCCGGCGGCCCCGGTGGATCCGGTTGTGCCCATGCCACCGGTGGATCCGGTCGACCGGGAACCCGCAGGTGCGCCCGCTCCGCCCGATCCCGGCGCCCCGGTCGGGACCGTCACCGGCCAGCCCGACCGGTAGCGCGGCGTGAGCTCGGCGACCGCCTTCTGGTCGACCCGTCCTGCCAGCAGGGCGTTGAAGATCTCCGTGTCGATGTTGCCGCCGAGACTCCACGCCTGCACCTTCGCCCACGTCAGCGAGTCGACCGCTGTCCACGGCTCGGGGCGGAACCCGGCCAGGCCTCCGCCCGCGCCGAGGAGTCCGGTGAGCACGAAGGGCAGCGAGCCGTCGCGGTGGGTGTTCAGCCATGCGTTGACGCCGCTGGCGTACGCGTCGAGCGCCTGCCGCGTGGCAGGGTCCATGGCTGCGAGGTCGCGTTCGGCCGACTGTCGCCAGCCCAGCGTGCGGACGAACGCGTCGCTCTTGACCTCGCTCTTCCCGAACAGTTCCGCGAGCCGGCCGGAACCCAGGCGCCGCCAGATCTCCATCTGCCACATCCGCTCGGACGCGTGGAGCCAGCCCTCGGCGGCGAACAGGTCGGACGGGGTCGAGGCGTAGACCTGCGGGATGCCGGACGCGTCCCGGACGACCTGAACGTCGGCGGACAGGCCCGGGAGAGCGGCGGTGCCCGAGCGCTGCGGGAAACCCCGCTGGACGATCACGGCGAGGCCTGCCGTGGTGGCGACCAGGACCACGATGAGCAGGACCACGATGATCGAGAGCACACGCCTGATCCAGCGCACGGTCTCCTCCTCCTCGCACGGGTCCGGGGCCAGCGAACGGCATCATGCGGCCACGGCGGCGCGCCGGCAAGGTGGGGCGCCGGCGACCGAACCGCCCGCCCGGCCGGACGGCCCGGATTCGAGCGCACCGGTCGCGGGTGACCGGGGCGCGCCCGGGGTAGCATGCCGGTGACCGCCGCGGGAGAGACCGACACGGCAACGGTCCCACACAGGAGGTGCGGATGCCCACCCGGCGCGCGTTCGTCGCCGCCTCGATCCCCGCCGTCGTCGTGACCGGCATCTTCTGGCGCTGGCTCGACTTCCCGGTGCTGCTCGCGGCCGGGCTCGGCCTGGCGTTCGGCATCGCCAGCCTGCTGGTCACGCGTTCGGTGTACGACCAGGCCGATGACGAGCTGGTGGCGTGGCGCCATGCCGCACCCGACCTGGCGGATCTGGACCAGGATCGCGGCCCGGGGGACCCGGACGCCGCTCCCGGCTGGGCGGAGGCGGATGCGGCGGTCCGGCCGTCCCTGGCTGAGCGGAACCATGGATGATCGAGGGGGTCGGCGCACGGTGAACGGGACGGACGATCCACGCGGCGACGGGGCGGCGGGCGACGCGCTGGACCACGCGTCGGGCGTTCATCCACGCGCCATGGCCCGGCTCTCCGCCGAGGGCCTGGACGCCTCCGAGTGGAGCAGCGGGCCGGGCGAGCGGTACCTGGCGCACCGCCACGACTACGACAAGGTGCTCGTCTGCGTGGAGGGCCGGATCGACTTCTGGCTTCGCGAGTACGCCCGGACCGCACGGCTCGAGCCCGGCGATCGGCTGGAGCTGCCCTCGAACACGCTCCACGAGGCGACCGCGGGACGCGACGGCGTGCGCTGCCTCGAGGCGCACCTCCCGCCCGGAGCCCTGCCCCGCCGGGTGCTCCACCGGCCCGGCTGGGCCCAGGGCGCGGACTGAGCGCGAAACCGCCCCCTGGCCTGCAGCGTACCGGTGTGGAGATGGACCCGCGCCCGGGGCCGGTCTCGGACGCCGAGCTCGTCGCCCGTGTCGCCGTGGGCGACGAGTCCGCGTTCGCGGAGGTCTACGACCGGTATGCGCAGGCGATCTTCGGCTCGGCGGTGCGCCTGCTGGGCGATCGCGGTGCGGCGGAGGAGGTCGTGCAGGAGACATGGCTCACCCTCTGGAACCGGGCGGACCGGTACGACGCCGCGCGAGGTTCCCTGGTGGCGTGGCTGCTGGCGATCGCGCGAAACCGGAGCCTGGATCGCTTCCGGGCGGCGCGACGGCAGCCTGCCCTCATCCCCATCGGCAGCACCGGCGACGGGCCGGACGATGCGGCGCTCGAGCGCGCGCTGGCGGCCGGTGAGCCGATCGGCACACGCGATGCCGACGTCGATCCGGAGGCCGCGGTCGCCCGTCGCTGGACGCGGGCCGTGGTGCGGGCGGTGATGATGACACTCCCCGATGCGGAGCGACGGGCGCTCGAGCTGGCCTACGACGCTGGCCTGAGCCAGGCCGAGATCGCGACCCGGACCGGGTGGCCGCTGGGTACGGTCAAGACGCGGACCCGGCGCGGCCTGATGCGGTTGCGCGAGGCCCTGGGTGACGTGCTGGAGGAATCGGCGGAGGGCATGCGCGGTGCGCGATGAGGCGATGGAGCACCGGGAGGTGCTCGCCCGGCTGAGCGACGCCGCCCTCGAGCGGGACGGGATCCAGCGCCTGCTCGTCTCCGACCGGGAGCTTGCCGCGCACGTCGGGTCCTGCCGTTCGTGTACGGCCGAACGGGACGCCTGGCTCCGGGCGGCCGATGCGCTGGCGGATGCGCTGGCGCCGGATGTGCTTCCGGAAAGGGCCGGCTCACCGGTCGAGCTGCCGGCCGACCTGCGAGACCGGACGCTCCGCCTGGTGGCGGAGCGAGGAATCGCGCGGCCGGGGCCGTCCCCAAACGCGGGGTCGTCCCCAACCGTGGGGACGTCGGCGACTACGGGTCCGTCGACAGCGGCACGGCCGACCGGCGACGCGATCGGGATCGCGCACCTCCGGCGACGGCGACGGCGCCGGATGCGGCAGTCGCTCGCCGCGGCCGCGGCCGTCGTGGTCCTGCTCGGAGGTGGCGGCCTGGTGGTGGATCTTGCCCGGCAGCGGGACCAGGCCACGCAGGAGCGCGACCTGGCGCGCAGCGAAGCACAGCAGCTCGCCGGCGTGACCGGCACGCTCGATGCGCTCCTGGCCGAACCCGGCCACCGCGTGGCGTCGCTCGCCAGCACCGCGACCGGCGAAGCGGTGGGTTCGGTGGTCTGGGGCCCCACGAGCAGCCGCCTCGCGGTCGTGACGGACGCGCTCGCTGCACCGCCGTCCGGCAGCACGTACCGCTGCTGGGTGGAGCGCGACGGCATCCGGCACGTCATCGGACAGATGGAGTTCGGGGAGGGGCTCGCCTACTGGGTCGGCTGGGTCGATCCGGCGAGCGGAATCGGCCTCGGGAGCCGCATCGGGGTGAGCCTGGTGGCGGGCCCGGGGGGTGGGGCACCTCCGCCGGTGCTCCTCGCTTCGTTCTGATCCGGGCACCCGGGCATCCGGGCATCCGGGCATCCGGGCGGCCCGGGGACGGGGCAACCGCTCAGCCCGTGACCTCCGGTCCGCACCTGGTCGTTCTCGGGTAGGCTCTGCGGCGTGAGTCCACGCGAGACGATCCACAAGGTCCGGTCGGTCAGGCTGGTGTCGCCCGACGACCCCGCCTACGTCTCGGCGATGGCCGAGCAGGCCCTCGCGCATCGTCGCTTCGGTCCCAAGGAGGAGCAGACCGCCACGTACCGAGTGAGCGGGCGGGTCGAGCTGGCGGTCCGTGGCTGGCTCGCCGAGCGCGTGCCCATGCTCGAGGAGCGCGTCGTCGCCGCGGACGTGCTCTTCCGCGGCGGACGCAGCTACTCGCCGCTGTTCCTGGAGCTGGACGCGGTCCAGGGGCGTGACGGCACGCCGAGCCGCATCTTCGAGGTCAAGTTCACGAGCAACGCGGCGGCGCTGCGCCGCGGGTTCGCGCAACTCGCGCGGGCGCGACGGTTGCTCGAGTTGCGGTACGACCGCGTCGAAACGGCGGTGGTGCTGGTGCAGGCCGACCGAGGCCCGCTGGTCATCGACGACCCGCGCCTGGAGGACGTGGTGCAGGTGGAGCCCGCCGACCTCGTCGCGAACGCGCCGCTCCCGCCTCGTGCGCTCCTCCGGCTGGATCCCGAGCGCCTGGCCGCGTACCTGGCCCACCAGGACCTGGCGCTCCTCCGGGAGGCACGCGACGAGGGCGACGCGAACGTGACGGCGCGGCTCGAGCGCAGCGCGGCCGCTGAGCGGGGCGAGGCGCTGCCGGCGCGGGAACGGCCGGTCCGACCAGGGGCCACGCTCTCGTTCGGCGACGAGCCCGGCGATGCCGACGACGCGCTCGCCGACTCGCCGTTCGCGGCGCTCCGGGGGCTGACGGTGGGGCACGACGAGCCATGAGGGGCATCCGCGGCACCCGGGCTTCGCATTCGCCCGAGACCCCCAAGACGGGGAACCCTGTCCCCGAGTCCGACGTGACGGCGATGTTCGACAGCATCGCCCCGGCGTACGACCGCATGAACTCGCTGATGACGCTGGGCCGTGACTCCGCGTGGCGGCGGGCGGCCCGCGACGCGACCGGCCTGCGGACCGGCGATGCCGCGATCGACGTCGCCTGCGGGACCGGCAAGCTGGCGGCGCTGCTCGCGGAGGGGGTGGGTCCGTTTGGGCGCGTCGAGGCGGTGGACCTGTCCGAGGAGATGATCGGCCGCGGGCGGCGGGTCTTCCGCGACCTGGTGCAGCTGCACTTTCGCGTGGGGAATGCGCTTGCGCTGCCCTTCGGCGACGGGGAGTTCGACGCCGCGACGATCGCGTTCGGGCTCCGCAACCTGGCGGACTACGAGGCGGGGTTCCGCGAGATGGCACGCGTGGTTCGCCCCGGCGGGACCGTGGTGTGCCTGGAGCTGTCACTGCCGCGCCGGCGCACGTACGCTCGCCTCTACCACGCCATGTTCCGCCACGTCGCGCCGCTCGCCGGCGCCCTCGTCGCGCGCCGGGCCGGGGCCTACCGCTACCTGCCCGACTCGCTGGACGCCTTCCCGTCGGCTGAGCAGCTGGCCGCCACGATGCGGGCGGCAGGGCTGGTCGACGTCGCCTACCGCCGCCTCACGACCGGCGTGGTTGCGCTTCACCGCGGGAGGGTTCCTCCGCGCGACTGAGCCGGGCGGCGCCGGCGCCCTCGCCGCCGTCCGCGGGCTCGAACGGGTCGGCCTCGCGCAGGTAGCTCCGGTGGAGCGAGAGGACCTGGGCCACCAGGTCGGCCGGTGCGATTCCGCCCGCCCGCTCGATCGTCCGGCTGATCCACTCGGCCTCCGGCGCTCGTTCCGACTCGGCGACGTCGTCCTCCTGCCGTGCCATCTGACCGCGAACCAGCCACACCAGCGCGCCGCCCACCGCCAGCCCGACGACCAGGAACCACCACGCGTACTCGTCGTTCATCCCGGCGCAGTATAGGAGCCGCACCGCGGTCCCCGGTCAGGCGCCCCGGTCAGGCGCCCCGGTCAGGCGCCCTCGCCCGGCACCCGCTATCCTCGCTCGATGCTTCCGCTCGGCCTCATCGACATCCGTCCCGCCTCGACGGCGCTGCAGCTTGGCCCGGTCACCATCGACTTCTACGGGATCGGGTACGCCCTCGCGCTCGCGGTCGGCGTGTGGATCGCTTCCCGCCAGGCGCGGCTGCGCCACGAGGACCCCGACCACATCGGCAACGGGATCATCTTCGTCTTCGTGCTTGGCCTGATCGGCGCGCGCCTCTACCACCTGATCGACCAGTGGAACACGCTGTACGCCTCCGACCCCATCAAGGCGATCCTCCCGCCGTACACGGGGCTGGGAATCTACGGGGGGATCGTCGGGGGCGTCATCGCCGTCCTCATCTACACCCGGCGCCACCACCTCTCCTTCCTGCGCTGGGCCGACATCGCCGTGCCGGCCGTGCTGGTCGGGCAGGCCATCGCCCGCTGGGGCAACTTCTTCAACCAGGAGCTGTACGGCCCGCCCACGAACCTGCCCTGGGGGATCGCGATCGACTGCTCCAGGCGGGTGGTCGAGTACTCCTGCTCGATCTACCCGGCCAACACCGGGTTCCAGCCACTGTTCTTCTACGAGTCGTCGCTCGACTTCATCGGGGCGCTGATCGCGTTCTACCTGGCGCGGCGCGTGGCGGACAGGCTGCGCGACGGCGACCTCTTCTCGTTCTGGTTCATCTGGTACGGCGGCGTCCGCTCGGTTCTCGAGCTGTTCCGGCTGGGCTACGACTGGACGTTCTTCGGGATCCCCACCGCGATCCTGGTCGGTCTGGCCGCGATGGCGTTCGGCGCCCTGACGATCTGGTGGCGCCACCGCGAACCCGGGCCGTCGACGGCCGACGTCGACCGGGAGCGAGCAGCCGGGGCCGGCGCAGGGCCGGAACCCGCGAGCTCGACCCCGGATGCGGGCGAACGAACCCCGGCCTGACGGTGGACGTCCGCGAGAGCATCCTCGACGTCATCGGCGGCACCCCGCTGGTCCGGCTGTCGCGGGTCACCCGCGACCTGGGGCCGGCCGAGCACCAGCCCACGATGCTCGCGAAGCTCGAGATGCTGAACCCCGGCGGCTCCGTCAAGGACCGCATCGCGCTGGGGATGATCGAGGCGGCCGAGCGTGCCGGACAGCTCCGACCCGGCGGCACGATCGTGGAGCCGACCAGCGGCAACACGGGACACGGGCTGGCCATCGCCGCCGCCCTGAAAGGCTACCGCTGCATCTTCGTGATGGCCGACAAGCAGTCGGCCGAGAAGCAGGCGCTGCTCCGCGCGTATGGCGCGGAGGTGGTGATGTGCCCCACCAACGTGCCGCCCGAGTCGCCCGAGAGCTACTACTCGGTGGCGCGGCGCCTGGCCCGCGACATTCCCGGCGCGTTCCAGCCGGACCAGTACTCGAACCCCGAGAACCCGGCGGCGCACGAGGCGACTACGGGGCCCGAGATCTGGGCCCAGACCGAGGGCCGCATCACGCACTTCGTCTGTGGCGTGGGCACGGGCGGCACGATCACGGGCGCGGCTCGCCACCTGAAGGCGCAGAAGCCCGAGCTCGTGGTGGTCGGCGCCGATCCCGAGGGGAGCGTGCTGTCGGGAGACACGGTGCGGCCGTACCTCACCGAAGGCGTGGGCGAGGACTTCTTCCCGGCCACGTTCGACCCCGCGCTGGTCGACCGGTGGGTGCGCGTCCCGGACCGCGACGCGTTCGCGGCCGCGCGGCGGCTGACGCGCGAGGAGGGGATCCTGGCCGGCGAATCCTGCGGGACCGCGCTCGTCGCCGCGCTGCAGGTCGCCCGCGAGCTGACCGGTGGGGCGGCCGGGCCGGACGCGGTCGTGGTCGTGCTGCTGCCGGACACCGGGCGCAACTACCTCTCCAAGCTCTACACCGACGAGTGGATGCGCCAGCACGGCCTGCTCGTCAGCTCCGGGGCGCTCGTGCGGGTCGGCGCGCTCATGCGCGAGCGGCAGCAGGGGGCGGAGCTGCCGCCGCTCGTGATCGCCCGCACCACCGACACCGTCGGCGCGGCCATCGATCGGATGCAGCGGTTCGGGATCAGCCAGATGCCGGTCTCGGAGGCGGATGGGGACGCGATCGACGGGATGGTCGGGTCGATCGCGGAGAAGGGGCTCCTGGAGCGGGCGTTCCGCGACCCCGAACTCGTGTCGCGGACGGTCGGAGAGGCCATGGACCCGCCGCTGCCGGTGGTGGCCGAGTCCGCGGCCCTCGACGACGCGTTCGCGCTCCTGTCGGCCGGCGCTCCTGCCGTGCTCGCGGCCCGGGACGGCCACGCGGTCGGCGTGGTGACGAAGCTCGACGTGCTGGAGTACCTGGCGCACCACGCGGGCCGGGAGGGGTAGCGCGCGCGAGAGGTAGCCCGCGGCGCGCCGAACGGCCCGCTCTTGGGTACACTCGGACCCCTACGAGAACCCCTGTTTCGGCCGGGCCGCGGAGCCGACCGGCTCACATGCGCAGAGCGCAGGAGCTCGATGTGACGGACGTCCTCACGCCGCAGGGTGCCATCTCCCGCGTGGTCCACGCGAACCTTTCGGTGCCGGCCCTCTACGAGGCCGCCGTCCGGCAGAAGGAGGGCCTGACCTCGGCCGGGGGAGCGCTGGTCGTCCAGACCGGGAAACACACCGGCCGCTCACCGAAGGACAAGTTCATCGTCGAGGAACCCGGCAGCTCGGCCAGCGTGTGGTGGGGCGAGATCAACCAGCCCATCAGCGAGGCGCGCTACGAGGCGCTTCGCGAGCGCGTGATGGACCACCTGGCCGGTCGCGAGGTCTTCGTCCAGGACTGCTACGTGGGCGCCGATCCGGCGCATCGCCGGTCGCTCCGCGTCACCACGGAGACCGCCTGGGCGAGCCTCTTCGCCGACAACCTGTTCATCCGGCCGAGCGCCGAGGAGCTCGAGCGGTTCGAGCCCAACTTCATGGTCTACGACGCCGCGTCCCTGAAGGCCGATCCCGCGCGCGACGGGACCCGGACCGAGACGTTCATCCTGGTCCATCTCCGGCGCCGGGAGGTCCTGATCGGCGGCACGAGCTACGCCGGCGAGATCAAGAAGAGCGTCTTCTCGGTGATGAACTACCTGCTCCCCGACGAGGGCGTGCTGCCCATGCACTGCTCGGCGAACGTGGGGGAGCGCGGCGACGTCGCGATCTTCTTCGGGCTCTCCGGGACCGGCAAGACGAGCCTGTCCGCCGACCCCGAGCGGACGCTGATCGGCGACGACGAGCACGGCTGGGGCGACAGCGGCGTCTTCAACTTCGAGGGCGGCTGCTACGCCAAGATGATCCGGCTCTCGCCGACCGCGGAGCCGGACATCTACGCGGCGACCCGCGAGTTCGGCACGATCCTCGAGAACGTGGTGATCGATCCGCTCACCCGCGAGCTCGACCTGGACTCGGAGGCACTGACGGAGAACACGCGCGGCGCCTACCCGCTCGACTTCATCCGGAACGCGTCGGCGACCGGGCGGGCGGGCCATCCGTCGAACGTGGTGTTCCTGACGGCCGATGCCTTCGGCGTGCTGCCGCCGATCTCGCGGATCACCCCCGAGCAGGCGATGTACCACTTCATCTCGGGCTACACGGCGAAAGTCGCCGGCACGGAGGTCGGCGTCACGGAGCCAACGGCGACCTTCTCCACCTGCTTCGGGGCCCCGTTCATGCCTCGCCATCCCGGCGTCTACGCGAAGCTCCTCGGCGAGCGGATCGCGCGTCATGGCGCCCGGACGTGGCTCATCAACACTGGATGGACAGGCGGCCCGTACGGGGTCGGCCACCGGATCAGCATCGCCCACACCCGTGCGATGGTGCACGCGGCGCTGGAGGGCGGGCTCGAGGGGGTTCCGCTGGTCACCGACCCGATCTTCGGGCTGCAGGTCCCCACGGCCTGCCCGGGTGTCCCGGCGGAGGTGCTCCAGCCCCGATCGACGTGGTCGGACGCCGCCGCATACGACGCGCAGGCCCGCAAGCTCGCCCGGATGTTCGTCGAGAACTTCCGGACCTTCGCCGATGGCGTGTCGCCGGAGATCCTGGCGGCCGCCCCCAGGATCGAGTGAGGACGCGATGAGCGAGACTGCACACCTCGAGGTCGGGGAGGCTCGGTTCGCGGTCGACGGCAAGGAGCTGTTGCTGCGGGTCGAGGAGGGCACGGAGCACGAGCGCGGGGTTCACATCGGCAACCTGCTCAGGGACGCCGGCGTCACCACCCTGGACTACGGCTTCGCGAACACGGCCGTGACGCGGAGCGCGATCACCTTCATCGACGGTGATGCCGGGATCGTGCGATACCGTGGCTACCCGATCGAGCAGCTCTGCGAGCACTCGAACTTCCTCGAGGTTGCGTACCTGCTGATCCACGGCGAGCTGCCGACCGGCGACCAGTGCGGCACGTGGACGCAGGAACTCAAGCGGCACACGCTCCTGCACGAGGACCTCCGCCGCTTCTTCGAGGCGTTCCCGCGCGACGCGCATCCCATGGCGGTGCTGGCGTCCGCGGTGGCCGCGCTGGGAACCTTCTACCAGGACACCGACGATCCCTACGATCCCGACGACGTCGAGATCAGCACGATCCGGCTGCTCGCGAAGGTCCCGACCATCGTCGCCTTCGCATACAAGCGGGCGATCGGCCAGTCGCCGGTGTATCCGAACAACCGTCTCGAGTACGTCGAGAACTTCCTCCGCATGATGTTCGCGGTGCCGGCGGAGGAGTACGACGTGGACCCCGACGTCGCCGACGTGCTCCGCCAGCTGCTGATCCTCCACGCCGACCACGAGCAGAACTGCTCCACGTCCACCGTGCGGATGGTCGGTTCGGCGCGCGCCAATCTCTACGCCTCCGTCTCCGCCGGCGTGTCGGCCCTCTGGGGGCCGCTGCACGGCGGCGCGAACCAGGAGGTCGTCGAGATGCTCGAGCAGATCGACGCCGACGGGGGGGACGTCCGGAAGGCGATCGCCCGGGCCAAGGACAAGAACGACCACTTCCGGCTGATGGGCTTCGGGCACCGCGTGTACCGGAACTACGATCCCCGTGCCCGGATCATCAAGCAGGCCGCCCAGCGCATCCTGTCCAAGCTGGGCGCCGACGATCGGCTGCTGCAGATCGCCCTCCGGCTCGAGGAGGCGGCGCTGGCCGACGAGTACTTCATCGAGCGGAAGCTCTACCCCAACCTCGATTTCTACAGCGGGATCATCTACCGGGCCCTGGGCTTCCCGACCAACATGTATCCCGCCCTGTTCGCCATCGGGCGGATGCCCGGATGGATCGCGCAGTGGCGTGAGCTGATGGCCGACCCCGACACCAAGATCGGCCGGCCGCGCCAGATCTACGTCGGTGCGACGAAGCGCAACTTCGTGCCGATGGACCTGCGGGGCGATGGCGGAGCAGTCGGGTGTGGCGAGGAGGAGCCGAGCGCGGCCAGGGCCTGAGCGCCGGGACGGCCGGCGCGCCCTCAGGGGACCCGATCGGCGGATGCGACCCAGTCGCGGACGAGCCGATCGAGCACCGGCACCGTCACACATCCTGACGTGAGGACCGCATCGTGGAACGCCGCGATGTCGAACCGGTCCATCAGGGCGGCCTCGGCCTCGGCGCGGATCCGCTGGAGCTCGAGCCGGCCGATCATGTACGCGAGCGCCTGTCCGGGTGACGAGATGTAGCGGTCGACCTCGGCGCGGGCGTGCGCCTCCCGGATCGGCGAGTTCTGGACCATGTACGCGACGGCCTGCTCGCGCCCCCATCCGAGCGCGTGGATGCCGGTGTCCACGACGAGGCGGCAGGCCCGCAACGAGTCGTTCGACAGCATCCCGATCCGGTCGAGTGGCGTCGAGTAGAGGCCCATCTCGTCGGCGAGCCGCTCGGCATACAGGCCCCAGCCCTCGCCGTAGGCAGTGACCCAGGCATGCTTGCGGAACTCGGGCAGGCCGGTGAGTTCGCCCGAGATCGCCAGCTGCAGGTGGTGGCCTGGGATCCCCTCGTGGTAGACGGTCGATTCGACGTCGAAGCGGCCCCAGGCGGTGGGATCGGCGGTGTTCATGAAGAAGACTCCGCCACGGCTGCCGTCCGGCGCGGGCGGGAAGTAGAAGGCCACCGCGCCGCTCTTCGTCTCCTCGACGTCGCACTCGGCCGTCGGCAGGACCCCGAACCACTCGCCCATCGCTGCCCGGGCCCTGACGAGCGCCGCCTTCGACGCCGCGACGATCTCCTGGCCGCTGGTGTGGTGGAGCGCCGGGTCGGACCGGAGGCCCTCGAAGATCCGCCCGAGATGATCCGTGCCGAGCACCGTGGGACCGAGCTCCCGGTACTCGTCCGCAAGCCGGGCCACCTGCTGCAGCCCGAGGTCGTGGATCTCCTGCGGCGGCATGCGCCGGGTGGTGTGCAGCCGGATGGCCCGCTCATACGCCGGCACGCCGTCCGGCAACCAGGCCAGGCCGGGCCGGTCGTTCGGCCGCGCTCGGGGCAGGATCTCGTCGTGCAGGATCCCTCGGTACCGTGCCATGGCGGGCCGGACGTCCCGAGCGACGACGTCGCGGAGCCGTTCCCTCCAGCCCGCCGGGTCGTCGAGGCCGGTCGGTTCGGCGACGTCGAGCAGCGGGTCGCCGTCGATCGGCCGCCCGAGCCAGGCGTCGACCTGCTCGATCGTCTGCCGGACCGCGAAGTCCGCCGGGGTCCTGCCGCGAGCGGCACCTTCTCGGTGGCGCTCACCGAGATCCGCGAACATCCTGGCGATGCCGTGGAACTTCCCGATCATCGCCTCGGCCACGGGCGCAGACGGCAGGGAGAGCTTCGGCACCACCACGGGCAGCATCGCCTGCGGCCCGCCGATCGGGTCGACGTCGATCTCCGCCAGGCGCGCCTCGGCGAGGTCGGCCCTGGCCGTGGCGTCGAACACGAGCATGTCCCGGGTGATGAGGTCCTGCGGGCCGAGGCCGTCGGGAGGGACCAGTCCGGCCCGCGCCGCGAAGCCGCGCGCCTCGGCGATGTCGGTGTCCTCGGCCGCCCGGCTGACGTCCTCGAACGCGCCCGCGTACCCGTACCTGGCGAGCTGGTGCGCCCACGTGGGCGAGGTCCGCAGCCGGAACTCGAAGTAGTCGGCTGCGATGGTGTCGATGTCGTCGGCCACGTCGGGCACCTCCGTGTCGGGCCCCGCTATGCGGGCGCGTCGATGATGCGGCGCTGCAGGTCGACCAGTCTCTGCGCCGCGAAGTCGGCTCCTGCCTCCCGCAGGTCGTTCGCAGTCGCGAAGCCGGTGAGCACCCCCGCGGCCGTCATCCCCGCGGCGCGGGCGGCCTGCATGTCCCAGACCGAGTCGCCCACGTACCAGCACGCGTCAGGAGCGGCGCCGAGGCGGCGGGCGGCCAGCAGCAGCAGGTCGGGGGCCGGCTTGGCGTGCCGCACGTGGCTGCCGTCGACGATCATCGGGCGCGACGGGAGCCCAAGGGCGCCGACCGAGGCCAGGACCTGGCCGGCACGGCTCGCAGTGGCGATCGCGTGCGGAATTCCGGCGCGTGCGAGCTCCAGCAGCAGCTCCCGGGCTCCGGGCAGCGGGCGCGGTGTCGCGTTCAGGCGGTTGAACTGCTCGCCCGACCGGTGGTCGAGCCGATCGGCCAGGGCGTCGTCGATGTCGCGTCCGGCCATCTGCGTCCCGGCCCGCGCGACCAGGTGCCCGTCGGCGCCGATCAGCAGGCGGAGGGCCTGCGGTTCCACCTGCATGCCGAACTCGGCGAAGGCCGCCACCCAGGCGGCGACGCGCAGCGCGACCGTGTCGACGAGTGTCCCGTCGAGGTCGAACACCACGGCGCCCGGCCGGTGCGGTTCGGGTCGAGCGGGCCAGCGGACAAGCGTCGGGAGTCGCTCCACCGCCTCAGCGCCCGGCCCCCACGGGATCAGGCCTCGTCCAGCGCGCGGATGACGTCGTCGACGAGGTCGTCGGGATGCTCCACGCCCACGGACAGCCGCACCAGTGCCGCGGGGACCTCGAGCGCCGATCCGGCCGACGCCGCGTGGGTCATGGCCAGCGGCACCTCGACCAGCGACTCGACGCCGCCCAGCGATTCGGCCAGGGCGAAGATCCGGGTCCGCTCGGCGAAGCGCCGGGCGCGCTCCTCCGCGGTCCGGCCCTCCCGAGCGGCCGGCGCGAAGCTCACCATGCCACCGGCGTAGCGCATCTGGGACGCGGCCAGGTCCGCCTGGGGGTGCCGGTGAGGGCCCGACGCCAGTCCCGGGTAGCGCACCAGCTCGACATCGTCCCGCCCGGCCAGCGCCTGTGCCACGCGGAGAGCGTTCAACGCATGACGCTCGATCCGCAGGGCGAGGGTGCGCAGACCGCGCAGCACCAGGAAGCAGTCGAACGGCCCCGGCACGGCCCCGGCCGCGTTCTGCAGGAACGCCAGCCGTTCGGCGAGATCATCGCGCGAGGTCGCGACGGCGCCGCTCACGACGTCCGAGTGCCCGGCCAGGTACTTCGTGGCGCTGTGCACGACGATGTCCGCGCCGAGCTCGATCGGCCGCTGGGAGAGCGGCGTGGCGAAGGTGTTGTCGACCGCCAGGATGGGCCGCTCGCCGCGCGCCCCGGCGCGAGGGGCGAGGCCGCGCGCCACCGCCCGGATGTCCACCAGCTTCAGCAGGGGATTCGAGGGGGTCTCGATCCAGACCATCCGGGTGCGGTCCGTGCACGCGTCGCCCAGCACGCCCTCCGGGTCACGGGACACGTCCACGTACCGGGTCAGGACGCCGGTCGGACGCAGCACGCGTTCGAAGTACCGGAACGTGCCTCCGTAGACGTCGTCGGCGACGACCAGCTCCTCGCCGGGCAGCACGAGCTGGGCGACGGTGGCGGTGGCGGCCGACCCGCTCGCGAAGGCGAGGCCGTGGGTTGCCGCCTCGAGCTCCGCGACGGCACGCTCCAGGCGCGCCCGCGTGGGGTTGCCCGTCCGCGCGTACTCCCACCCGCCGCGCGGCCGGCCCACGCCGTCCTGCGCGAACGTGCTGGTCTGGTAGATCGGTGGCGCGACTGCGCCCGTCTCGTGGTCGGGCTCCAGCCCGGCGTGCACCGCCAGTGTCTCCGGTCGCCAGCCCTCGTGACCCGTGGTGGGCTCCGGGTTGCTCATCGTTCCTGGCCCGTCCTCGTCGATGGAACGCGATCCGCGTCACCGCGAGTATGGCGGACTCGCGCGGCGGGCGGTGGCGAGCCGGGGCGCCCGGCGCACTCGGGCCGCCACCGGCGGCGGCCTGCGCCGCGCGTAGAATTCGATCGATCACTCCCACCCGCCCGATCAGCATGTGAGCATGAGGGAATCGCACGTGCCGTACACTCGCACGCCCCGGAGGAAGGTCACCGTCATCGGCGCCGGCAACGTTGGCGCGACCGTCGCCCAGCGCGTCGTCGAATCCGGCCTCGCCGACGTGGTCCTGCTGGACATCGTGCCCGGGCTGCCCCAGGGCAAGGCGCTCGACCTCGCGGAGGCGGCGCCGATCCTGGGCTACGACGTCAGCGTGACCGGCACCAACGACTATGCCGACACCGCGGGCTCGGCCGTGATCGTCGTGACGTCCGGCCTGGCGCGCCAGCCCGGCATGAGCCGGGACGACCTGCTGGCGAAGAACGCGCAGATCGTCGGCGGCGTCGTGGAGCAGGCCGCGAAACTCTCGCCTGACGCCGTCATCGTGGTGGTCACCAACCCGCTCGACGCGATGTGCCACGTCGCGCTCAAGGCGAGCGGCTTCCCGCCCTCGCGGGTGATCGGGATGGCCGGCGTGCTCGACTCCGCCCGGTTCCGCACCTTCGTCGCGATGGAGCTGGGCGTCTCGCCGGCCAATACCAGCGCCTTCGTGCTGGGCGGCCACGGCGACACCATGGTCCCGGTGCCGAGCTACTGCACCGTCGGCGGCGTGCCCATCACCCAGCTGCTGTCGCAGGAACAGATCGAGCGGATCGTCCAGCGCACCCGGGACGGTGGGGCCGAGATCGTGGCGCTGCTCAAGAGCGGGAGCGCGTACTACGCGCCCGGCGCGGCGACCGGCGAGATGATCGACGCCATCCTGGAGGACCGGCACAAGATCCTGCCGTGCGCCGCGTACCTCAGCGGCGAGTACGGCGTCGAGGGGCTGTTCATGGGCGTACCGGTCCGGCTCGGCCGGGCGGGCGTCGCCGAGGTGGTCGAGGTGGAGCTGACCGACGACGAGCGCCGGCGGTTCGACCGGTCGGCCGCGGCGGTGAAGGAGCTGGTCGAGAAGCTCGCCACGCTCTCGTAGCGAGAGGGCAGGTCGGCCCCGGCTGGCCCCGGGTCGGGCACGGGGCGGGTCAGCCGAGCGCGTCGGCGCCGAACACGGCTGTCCCGCCCACCAGCGTCGTCACCACCTCGACACCGTCGTCGCCCGCCGCCCAGCGCTCCGAGGGCACCGCGGTGGGGTCGGCCGACAGGATCACCAGGTCGGCGGCGAGGCCGGGCGCGAGCCGGCCCGTGCGCCGCTCGTCGCGCGCCGCCCACGCCGCGCCCGACGTCCACGCCCGCAGCGCCTCGTCGATGGTCGGGCCGCGGTCATCGTTCATGCGCCGGCCGGACGGGCCGGCCAGCCGGAACGCGGCGCGGATCCCGTCGAGTGGCGCGCCGGGCGAGAACGGGCGGTCGCTCGAGAACGCCACGCGCAACCCTGCGTCGATCCAGCGTCTGTACGGGTACAGGTTCACGGTCCGGCTCTCTCCGAGCCGGGCCAGGTAGACATCGCCGGTCACGGCCACGAACTCGGGCTGCAGCATCGCGATCACCCCGAGCTCGACGGCCGCGCGCAGCAGGTCGGGGGGCAGGAGCATGGCGTGCTCGACCCGGTGCCGGTGATCGGCCCGGGGCATGGCCGCGAGCGCGTCTCGGTAGGCGTCCAGGACCAGCGCCGCGCCCGCGTCCCCGATGGCGTGCGTGGCAAGCTGCCAGCCGGCCAGGTGCGCCCGCCGCAGGCGCTCGGTCAGCTCGGAGGGCTCGTGCGCAGGCCGGCCGCGTGCGAGCTCCGGGGGCCGGGTGCCCGCGTCGGCATAGGGCGACCGGAGCCACGCATCCCCGGTGCTCAGGGCGCCATCGGCGAAGAACTTCGCGGCGCCCACCCGCACGCGGTCCCGGACGTCCGGCGGGATGAGCGCGGCGATGTCGTCGGGCGTCGGCGGATCCTCGTCGACGCGTGCAAGGTGCGCGAGCCCGGGCATCGCCGTCAGCCGCTGAGGCAGGTCGCCGCCGAGCGCCGCTCCCGCGTACGCGGCCAGTTCCGAGACCGGATCGACGAGGGCGCCGAGATGCGCGTCGGCGACGCTGGTGACGCCCGCCCCGGAGAGCCGCGCGGCGACCCGGCAGATCGCCTGGCGGAGCGCTTCGGGCGTGAGGCCCGGCAGCGCCGCGGCGAACGGGGCGACCGGGTCGGATCCGCGGACCATGCCGGTCGGCTCGCCGGACGAATCCCGCTCGATGGTCGCGCCGGGCGGGTCCGGTCGTTCGGCGGTGATCCCGGCATACGCGAGCGCCATCGAGTTGCCGAGGGCCGCGTGGCCGCTCCCGTGGTGCAGCAGCACCGGGACGTCGGGGACCACCCGGTCCAGCTCGTCTCGCGTGGGGTGGCGATCGTCCCGCCAGGCGGTCGGGTGGTACCACGCCTCGATCCACGGTTCGGACTCGACCGACGACCGCGCGCCTTCCGCGGCGGACGCCAGGAGGCGCAGCGCCGATCGCAGGTCGGGCGCCTTCGTCAGGTCGAGCCACCCGGCCTGCACCCCCTCCGGGAGCGGATGCGCGTGCTGGTCCTGGAAGCCCGGCAGGACGGCCGCCCCGTCGAGGTCCACCAGCCGCGTTCCCGGGCCGGAGAGCGCGAGCACGTCGTCCTCGTCACCGACCGCGAGGACCAGCCCGCCGGCGATCGCGATCGCCCCGGGCGGGGCGCCTGCCTCTGTCCGCTCGTCGCTCATGGGCAGGATCGGTCCGCCGTGCAGGATCAGCTCCGGGGCAGGTCGTGTCGTCATCGTCCTCCGTTCGCCCACTACACTACCGCCGATGGTCGTCCCGACGCCGCCCGGCGCCCGCGCGCGCCTCGACGCGACACCCTGAGGCCGCCGTGCCATCGGCGGTCGTGACGCTCGACTTCGACCCCACCCTCCACGCCGGCCCCTTCGCGGCCCGCTGGGAGACACTGGGCCTGGCGGCCGCCTTCTTCGCCGCGCTGCTCATCGCGGCCGTGCTCGCCCGTGCCGCCGGACGCCGCGCGGGGCTCTCGCGGCTTCGCCTGGACGACCTCCTGTTCCTGACCCTGGCGGCCGTCCCGGGCGCGGTGCTGGGCGGCCGGCTCGTGGCGGCGCTCGACTACCCGGACTACTACCGGGCCCATCCCGGGGCCCTGCTCGACCCGGGACAGGGCAGCCTCTCGCTGCTCGGTGCGGTCCTCGGCGCGACGCTGACAGTCGCCTACATGTGCCGGCTTCTCGAGATCCCGGCGCGCCGGTGGCTCGACGTCGCCGCCGTGCCGCTGCTCGTCGCCATCGGCCTCGGCAAGCTGGCCTACCTGCTGGGTGGTGGAGGGCAGGGGCTCCCGTACGACGGCCGCTTCGCGCTGGCGTTCGCGGGGCCCGGGCCCTGGCTGTCGCCGCTGCCGGCCGTCCCGTCACAACCGAGCCAGGTCTACGAGGCCGCGTGGGCGCTTGCCGGCGTCCTCCTCCTGCTCGCGCTCGCGGCGGGGCCGCTCCAGCGCCGGCTCCCCGCGCGGCTGCGGCAGGAGGGGGCATGGCTGGAGGGGCGGCGGGCGCGGGGCCGCGAGGTGAACCCGGGCGCGCTCCGATCCGGGTACCTGTACCTCGCGGCCCTCGCGTGGTGGCTCCTGGGTCGCGTGGTGGTCGGGTTCACCTGGCGCGACGCCGCGGTGATCGCCGGGCTGAGGC
Source organism: Chloroflexota bacterium (assembly GCA_021786265.1). The sequence goes on along the minus strand of JAJYNP010000222.1, from coordinate 713 downwards.
CCGAGCAGGTCGCGGCGCTCGTGGCGCTGGCAGCCGTCGTCCTGGTGGCCGCGTGGTGGACGAGGACCGGGCGGACGTCCGCGACCGACCCGGGTTCGCCGGCCCCGACGCGGTAGGGGTTCGCCGGCCCCGACGCGGTAGGGGTTCGCCGGGCCCGACGCGGCACCGTTCGCCCGCCCAGACGCGGTAGAGTTAGTGGCCCCGCCCGCCCACGCGGGTGACTCCGACCGACGATCGACGAGGGACGTGAGAGATGGCACAGCTGACGGAACGGACGCTCGCGGATCGCCTCTCCGGGACGGAGCGGATCGACCACTGGATCGGCGGTCACATGGTGCCCGCCTCGTCCGATCGGCACGGCCCCGTGTACGACCCGGCCACCGGCCAGGTCGCCCGGGAAGTGGGCTTTGCGTCCGCGGAGGACATCGACGCGGCGGTCCGCGCGGCCCGCGACGCCTTCCCCGCCTGGCGCGCCACGTCGCTCTCGCGGCGAACCGAGATCCTCTTCCGGATGCGCAACGTCGTCGAGTCGCACCGCGACGAGCTTGCGCGAGTCGTGAGCTCCGAGCACGGCAAGGTCGAGTCCGACGCGTTCGGCGAGGTGTCGCGCGGGCTGGAGAACGTGGAGTTCGCCTGCGGCATCCCGAACCTGCTCAAGGGCGGGTTCAGCGAGCAGGTGTCCACGGGCATCGACGTCTACCAGATCCGCCAGC
>JAJYNP010000161.1 GCA_021786265.1 Chloroflexota bacterium | reverse complement strand
TCCGGGCTCGCCGGCACGATCGTCGGGCGGCGATCCGACGCCGCCGCCTGTCGCCCGGTGCGCGCGACCGCCCCGCCGGTCCGATGGGTCGCGCGGCTCGTCCGGGCTGGACACCCGCCGAGAATAACGCCCGCGGACAGGCACCATCGGACAGGCACCGGCACACAGGCGCCGTCGGACGGATTCCGGAGGGCAGCTCCCGGAGGACACGGGCGGGCGGCAGCGGCAGGCGCCGGGGGCGCCCACCCGTGCAGCCCACGTACCATGAGCACGTGACGACACTGCTGCTGGTCCGCCATGGCCTGATCGCCGCGACCGGCCGAACCCTGTCGGGATGGACCCCCGGCCTCCACCTCGACGAACGGGGCACGCGACAGGCCCGGGAGCTGCGCGCCCGGCTGGCCCGGGTCCCCCTTGCCGCGCTCGTCGCATCGCCGCTCGAGCGTTGCGTCGAGACCGCGTCGATCCTGGGCGAGGGGCGCGGCCTGGAGGTCCAGCCCGACGAACGGATCGGCGAGGTGCGCTACGGGGACTGGACCGGCCGCGATCTGAAGGCACTGGCGAAGGAACCGCTGTGGCGGGTGATCCAGGTCCACCCGTCCGCCGCGGAGTTCCCCCACGGGGAGCCGCTGCGGGCCGTGCAGTCGCGCGCGGTGGACGCCGTGCGGGACTGGAACGCGCGCCTGGGGGCCGACGCGACCTGGGTCCTGTGCAGCCACGGCGATGTCATCAAGGCCCTGCTGGCGGACGCCCTCGGCATGCATCTCGACCTGTTCCAGCGCCTCCAGGTGGACCCGTGCTCGCTCAGCGTGGTCCGCTACACGCAACTGCGGCCGTCCGTCGTGCGTATCAACGACAACGGGGGCGGCGTCGACGACCTGCTCCCGCAGCAGAAGCGACGCCATCGCTCGCCGGATGCCGTCGTCGGGGGCGGCGCGGGCGGAGCAGGGTAGACTCGACCGACGCGGGAGCGCCCGCACCACCGGAGGACCGATGCCTCGACGCATCTTCAGCTTCGACACGCCCGATCGCTTCACCGCCGGGACGGTGGGTGAGCCGGGCCACCGCACCTTCTTCCTGCAGGCGCGCAGCGGGCCCCGCCTGGTCAGCGTGATCGTGGAGAAGGAGCAGGTCTCGGTGCTCGCCGACCGCCTGGGCCAGCTGCTCGAGGAGATGCGACGCCGCGGCGTCGACGTGCCACAGGATCTGCCGGACGGCGCGCAGGACGTCGCCCCGCTCGACGAACCGCTGGTCGAGCAGTTCCGCGTCGGATCGATGGTGCTCGCATGGGACGGCGAGGCGCGGGAGATCGTCGTCGAGGCGCGCGCGCAGCTCGAGGAGGGAGAGGAAGAGCCGGACGAGGAGGACGACGAGGTCGACGACGCGCCCGAGGGCCCGGACATGCTGCGGGTGCGCATGCCCGCCCAGGCCGCTCGTGTCTTCGTGGAACGCGCGCTGCGGGTCGTCTCCGCGGGCCGCCCTCCCTGCCCGTTCTGCGGGCTTCCGCTGAACCCGGAGGGCCACCTCTGCCCGCGGAGGAACGGCCACATCCACTGACCATGGACGGGGGCGACGCGCTTCGCGTGCTTCGCGAGGGCCAGCTGCGTCCGGTCGGCCGCCTGGCGGACGCCTCGAACGCCACCCTCTTCTGCCACGTCGCCGGTTCGGGGCCGGACGGTGCCGAGACCGAGCTGGCCTGCGTCTACAAGCCCGTGCGCGGCGAACGGCCGCTGTGGGATTTCCCGGCCGGGACCCTGGCCAATCGCGAGTACGCGGCGTTCCTGGTCTCGGAGGCGGCGGGCTGGGCAATCGCGCCCCCCACGCTGCTTCGCGACGGTCCGTTCGGGCCCGGCATGGTGCAGCTCTGGGTCGACGTGGACGAGGCGGTGGACGTGGTGGACCTGGTGAGACGGTCGGACGAGCGGCTCCGACCCATCGCCCTCTTCGATGCCGTGGTCAACAACGCGGACCGCAAGGGCGGTCACCTGCTCCCGGTGCCCGGTGGGCACGTGCACGGAGTGGACCACGGGATCTGCTTCGCCGCCGAGCCGAAGCTGCGGACCATCCTGTGGGGCTGGCGCGGATCGCCGATCGCCGGCCCCGAGCGCACGACGCTCGAACGGCTGGGGACGGCGCTGGCCGGCGACCTTGGGGCGCGTCTTCGCGAGCTCCTTGCCGGCCGGGAGGTCCGCGCCGTCGGTAACCGGATCGAGGACCTGCTTTCGACCGGTTGCTTTCCCGAGCCGGATCCCGAGCGCCCCGCGATACCCTGGCCGCCGTTCTGATCGCGCCGGCCGTGCTGCTCGCGCCGGCCGTGCTGCTCGCGCCGGCCGTGCTGCTCGCGCCGGCCGTGCTGCTCGCGCCGGCCGTTACAGGAGCGCGATCACGTTGGTCAACGCACCGAGGACGCCCATCACGGCCACGACGAGTGCCAGCGAGCGGCCGCCGCCCGTTCGTCGCGAGTACAGCTGGATGATGACCAGCATGACCGCCACGCCGACGAGCTTCGCGCCGGCGACGGCGCCGAAACCGCCCACGTAGTAGACGATCCGGAGCGGCCCGGCCTCACCACCGATGCCGGCCTCGCGCACGGCCAGCCCGAACGTCGCCAGGTCCGCCAGCTGCGCGGTGACCAGGAGCAGCAGGGTCAACCTCGGGAGACCCCTGCGGAGCCGTGCGAGGTGCCGCCCCGCACCCACGCCGCGAGGCCCGCCCGGGGCCGTGGCGGCGCGCGCACGAACGCCCGCGACCTGGCGGCGCGATCGGTACGGCAGCGACATCGAGTCCTCCGGGGCCGCACCCGGGATCGCGCGAAGGAGCCCGGTCCGTGGCGACCCTCCGTACAGTGTGCACCCAGGGTCACATCATCTCCACGGGCACGCAGCCCGAACGCGCTGCAACGGCGCGACGGCCGTGGGGCCGGGCCGTCTCCGGCGGCCGTCGGGCTGTCGAGCCGTGGGGTGGTCGGGCCGTCGCTCCGTCGGGTGGCAGATTGATATGCCGCCGCGCACGCAGGTGTCGCGGTTGAGGGGGCGCGCGATCCACGATCGAGGTCCGCGGCACAGCCGCGGCCGGTGTGACCGTGCGCGCGACCTTCCGGCCAGCCGATGCACGGCCCTTCGGGCACGACTCCAGCGACGAGGGATGCGGCCAGATGAGTCTTCGGCCCGGCGACAGGCGCACGGCGCGCCGCGTCGGAATCGCGCGCGCGACGCTGCGCAGGCGCCGCCGCGGTGGCTCGCCCGCCTGGCTGGGGATCGTCGCGGCGGTGCTCGTCGTGCTGGTCGCCGGCCTCCTCCTGACGGGGGCCGGCCTGGCGGTCGCCGGGGCAGGCACGTTCCAGGCCCTGACCTCGCCGAGCGTGGTCGACATCGCGCGGCTGTCGCGGGCGTCGCTTCCGCAGACCACGCGGATATACGACCGGACCGGCACGCACGTGCTGGCCACCATCTACACGCAGGACCGCGACTACGTCACGTACGCGAACATCCCGCCCGACCTGGTGAACGCGACCGTCGCGATCGAGGACCGCGGGTTCTGGACCAACCCGGGCATCGACGTGCCGGCCATCGCGCGGGCGGCGCTCAACGACGTGGCCGGCGGCCCGCTCCAGGGCGGTTCGACGATCACCGAGCAGCTGGTCAAGCTGCTGATCACCGGGAGCCAGCCCACCATCTCGCGCAAGATCCGCGAGGCGCTGCTGGGCATCCAGGCCAGCCGGGCGCTGACCAAGCAGCAGGTCATGGAGCTCTACCTCAACACCGTGTACTACGGCGAGCAGGCCTACGGGGTCGCGGCCGCGGCGCGCCACTACTTCGACGAACCGCTGTCGAAGCTGACGCTGGGACAGGCGGCGATGCTTGCCGGGCTCCCGAAGGCGCCGGTGGGACTGGACCCGTTCCTTCACCCCCGCCAGGCGACCGCGCGGCAGCACCAGGTCCTGGACGCGATGGTCTCCACCGGGGTCATCACGGCCGGCCAGCGCGCAACGGCCGAGAAGCACGGCCTCGGGCTCAAGCGCTGGAGCCTGCCGGCCCCACCGGTGCCCTGGTTCACGGACCGGGTCATCGCCGAGGCCAGCCGGCTGATGGGCGGCTACAGCGTCCTGGCTTCCTGCGGCTGCAAGGTCATCACGACGCTCGACTGGGGCCTGCAGCGGATTGCGCAGCACGACGTGACGAGCTTCGTCGCGAAGCTCCCGGCGAACCTGAACGTCAACAACGGCGCGCTGGTCGCGCAGGACCCGGCGACGGGGCAGATCCTCGCGTACGTCGGGTCGGTGAACCCGGCCGATCGCAGCCCGAAGGTGCAGGGCCAGTTCGACTCGGCCGGCGTGGCATTGCGCTCACCCGGCTCCACCTGGAAGCTGATCACCTACCTGGCCGCGATGGAGTACGGGCACCTCACCGAC
>JAJYNP010000152.1 GCA_021786265.1 Chloroflexota bacterium | reverse complement strand
CCCGTCCTCCGAGCGGAACAGGCCGGCCGGCTCGACTCCCGCGTAGAGGACGCCGTGGGCCGGCGTCAGGTGCCACACCGAGCGCATCTTCGGTCCCGTGTCGCCGTAGGTCAGGCCGGCCGACGAGTGCGTCCAGGTCTGGCCCAGGTCCTCGCTCCGCCACACCGCCGCCCCGAACCAGGGGCTCCCCCCTCCCGCGTAGAGGGCGCCCGTGGCAGGGTCGTGGCAGACGTGGTTGATCGGCCATCCCTCGCAGAGTGGCCCGCGGAGGCGCCACGCACCAGGGTTCTCCCTGCGGGACGCGTCGCCCTCGAGGATGAAGGCCCCCTTCTTCGTGCCCAGAAGGACGAGCAGTTGACGATCCATCGCGATCCCAGCCTCCCGTGGCCGCCCCTCCACGTGGCTCATCGCGTCGGGGACGGCGACCGATCGCGCGACGATAGCACGCCGGGTGCGCGAACCGCGACGGCGAAACGCAAACCGGGGGGGGCGGAACGCGCCGGCGGCGGCCGGCCGCGGCGCGTGCTAGCGTCGCTCGCGTGCCACCAGGAGCGACGAGCCAGGGCGGGTCGCGCGCCGGCAGCCAGGCGATCCCGTTGAACCACGGGGGACTCGAGCGGCCGTATTTGCTCCACGCTCCGGCCACCCCCGCTGGCGGGAACGTCCCGCTCGTGGTGGAGCTCCACGGGCGGGGCATCGACCCGGTGGCCTTCGACCGCTGGACGGGGTTCTCGGCGCTCGCCGACCGGGCGGGCTTCGTGCTGGCGATGCCGAGCGCGGTGGGCGAGATCTGGAACGACGGGCGCTACCCGGAGCTGATGCGCGACGGTCCCGACGATGTCGGCTACCTGCTGGCGGTCATGGACGACGCCTGCGCCCTGCTGTCGATCGACCAGCGCCGGGTCTACCTGGTCGGGATGTCGAACGGCGCGACCATGGCCGGCCGCCTGGCCTGCGAACTCCCCGAGCGGATCGCCGCCGTCGCCCAGGTTGCCGGCACCGCGGCGGTGGAGATCGCCGCGCGCTGCCACCCGGCGATCCCGGTGCCGATCCTCCAGGTCCACGGCACGGGCGACGATGCGGCGTCGTATGCGGGCGGCCGGCGGCGCAGCTTTCGCGCGCGGCTGCTGATCCGGCACGCGGCCGGCCCCTGCGTCGGGGTGGACGACTGGGCCCGCGCGTGGGTGAGCGTCAACCGCGCGCAGGACGGCCCGGTCGCCACGGCGCTGCCGCCCGACACGACCATCCGTCGCTGGAGTGGCGCCTCGCCCGCGTCCGATGTCGTCTTCTACCGTATCGACGGCGGCGGCCACACGTGGCCGGGCAACCAGCAGCCCCTGCCGCGCTTGCTCTTCGGCCGGACCAGCCACACGTTCGCGGCGACGAAGGTCATCTGGGAGTTCCTGTCGACCCACGCCCGGGAGGCGTGAGCCGAAATCGCGCCGTGCGTGCAGAACCGAAATCGTGCGCTGCACGCAGAGCTGTAGTCATGGCTACAATCTCCGCGATGCAACGGAGGACTGGCCACACGACCGGAACCCGGCGTCCATGAGCACGGCGGTTGACGTGCCGGGGCCCGGCGCGGCTGCGAACCCGCCGCCCGACACGGTGGCCGACTCGCGGTCCCCCACGCCTTCCGCGACCGGGCTCGAATCGGGGATCGGGTTTCGCCTGGGTCGTGCCCACCGCCGGCTGCGCTCCGCGTGGGAGTCCCGGATCGCGGATCTCGGGCTGACCGGCGCGCAGGCCGCAGTGGTGCGGGCGGTCGCCGAACAGCCCGGCACGGGCCTTCGTGAGCTCGCCCGGAAGCTGCGTGCGGATCCCATGAACGTCAAGCGGCTGGCGGACAGCCTGGAACGGGCGGGCCTCCTGCGCTCGACGACCGATCCAGCCGATCGACGGCGGCGGGTGCTCCTGCCGACGGCGGAGGGAACGGCCGTCAGCGACAGACTGTCCGGCCGGGCGGTCACCTGGAACGCTCACCTCGAAGGGTTGCTCGGCCCAGCCGACCTCGCCACGCTGCAGGCCCTGCTGGATCGCCTGGAGGCCGGCATCGCTGCGCAGGCGGGGCCCGAGACGGCGCCGGTCCGGCACCCCGTCACGATCCGGCGGCGAGGAACCTCGAACGCTGCGCGCGGCGCGGCACCCGGTGCGCGAGGGCGCGATGTCTGACCCGGCCGAGCAGCGCGCGGGCCGGCAGCGGGTGGGTCGGCAGGGGGCGAGCCAGCCGCGCAGCACCACCCGGCTGTTGCCACCCGCGTTGCTGGTGGCCGCCTTCCGCTGGTACTGGGCCAGCCAGCTGGTCTCCGGGGTGGGGACCTGGGCGCAGGCGGTCGCCCAGAGCTGGCTCGTGCTCGAACTCACCCACTCGGCGGTGATGCTCGGCACCGTGACCATGCTGCAGTTCCTGCCGCTGCTGATCTTTCCGCTGCTCGGTGGCGTCATCGCCGACCGCCTGCCGCGGCGCCGGATGCTGATCGCGACCCAGAGCGCGGCCATGATCCAGGCCCTGCTCCTCGGCGCGCTGGTGGTGACCGGCACGGTGCAGCTCTGGGAAGTGGCCGTGCTGGCGCTCCTGCTGGGCCTCACCAACGCGTTCAACAACCCGGCCGCCCAGGCGTTCGTGCCCGAACTCGTGGGCCCGGAACTGGTCGCCGACGCGGTGGCCATCAACAGCATCCAGTTCAACCTCGCGCGGATGGTCGGGGGCGCCGTGGGAGGCATCGCGGTCGCCTGGTGGGGGATCGCGGGGGCGCTCTTCCTGAACGCGGCGAGCTACCTGCCCGCGATCGCGGTCCTGGCCCTGATCCGGCCCCGGCACGTGACGGTCCGGCAGCGCCGGCCGGATGTCCGGCTCGCGAGGGAGCTGACCGAGGGCCTGCGCTACGCGGTGAGCACGCCGTCCGTGCGGCCGGTGGTCGCGCTCTTCGGGGTGGTCGGGCTGCTCGGCTTCAACTGGCAGGTGGCGCTGCCACTGCTGGCCGTGGCGCTGCACGGCGGGGTCACCGGCTTCGGAACGCTCATGTCGGCGCTGGGTGCCGGGTCCCTGGTGGCCGGCGTGGTCCTGGCGCGCAATCGGCGTCCCAGCGAGCGCCGCCTGGCCATGGGCGGTCTCGCCATGGGGGTCCTGCTCGTGCTCCTCGGCGCCTCGTCCTGGTACGGCGTCAGCCTCGTGATCATGGTCGGCGCGGGGTTCGCGGGTGTCGTGGCATCGGTCAACGCCAACACCCTCCTGCAGATCCGCACCCCGGACGCGCTGCGCGGCCGGATCATGAGCATCTACGTGCTGCTGATGGGAGGGACGACGCCGATCGGGGCGTTCCTGCTGGGATCGATCGCCGGCGGATGGGGTATCCAGGTGGGCCTGCTCGTGTTCGGGACGCTCACCATCCTGGCCATCGCCACGATCCAGCTGCGTCGCCGGCCCGCACCGGCCGCCACGCGCGCCCCGGCCGCCGCGGCCGTGCACCCCCCGGCCGTCGTCGCCGGGCAACCCTCGGCCGGAACGGATTCCCTCGCGCCGGTGCCGGTGTCGCCGGGCGCCGCACCCGCCGCTCGGCGAGGCGTGCCGGACTGACGCGTCCGGAGGTTCAGGTCCTTTCCCCGACCACCCTGACGGCGTTCGCCAGGCCCTCCTCGTAGGCGGCGATCAGGCGGTCCCATCGGGCGTTCATGGTCGCGTCCACCTGTTGCCGGGCGGGATCCGCGTCGAACCAGGCCACGGTCCGCCGGATCCCCTCCGCGAACGGTGTCGTGGCGCGGAAGCCGGGCACGAAGCGCTTGATCTTCGTGGTGTCGAAGACGGCGCTGACGGACTTGTCGCCCAGCAGCGTGCCGCGCATCTCCGGCAGGCAGGCCGCGATGAAATCGGACGCGACGTGGACGATGCGCGCCTCCACGCCCGCGGCCGCCGCGACCTGCCGGTAGATCTCGTCCCAGGTCAGGACCTCGTCGGACATGATGTTGAACGCATGACCGATCGCCTGCCGACGACCCAGCAGGCCCACGAAGGCCCGGGCGAAGTCGCTGTTGTGGGTGATCGTCCACAGGGAGGTGCCGTCGCCGGGCACGATCAGCGGCCTTCCCTGGCGCATCCGCGCGATCGCCGTGAACGGCCTGTCCCAGCTGTTCACCGCCAGGGGTACCTGCGTGTCGCCGTAGGTCAGCGAGGGGCGGACGATGGTGACCGGGAACCCGTCCTCGCGATACGCTCGCAGCAGCCGCTCCTCGCACGCGATCTTCTTCCGCGAGTAGTCCCAGAACGGGTTCGCCAGCGGCGAGTCTTCGCGCAGGAGCCAGTCCCCGAGTGGCTTCTGGTAGGCGCTCGCGGAGCTGATGAAGACGAACTGGTCGGTGCGGTCGCGGAAGAGCCGCAGGTCGCGCTCGATGTCCTCCGGGGTGAACGCGATCCA
>JAJYNP010000273.1 GCA_021786265.1 Chloroflexota bacterium | reverse complement strand
ACATCGCCGAGCGGGTCGGCGCCGCGCCCCGCAAGCTCCAGGAGTTCCTGTCCGACTCGCCCTGGGACGACGAGGGCTGCATCGGCGAGCTCCAGCGCTTCGTCGGCGAGGCGCTCGGCGCCCCGGGCGGCGTGCTCGTGCTCGACGACACGGGCTTCCCGAAGCAGGGGGTCCACTCGGCCGGCGTCGGGCGCCAGTACTCGGGCACCCTCGGGCGGGTCGACAACTGCCAGGTCGGGGTGTTCTTGGGCTACGCCAGCGCCCACGGCCACACCCTCGTAGACCGCCGACTGTATCTCGCCGAGAGCTGGCTGACCGACCCGGCGAAACGGTCCTCTCCGCGGGCCGCGGTGCCCGAGACGGTCCGCTTCGCGACCAAGCTCGAGCTCGCGGCGGAGATGCTCCGCTCGGCGCTCGAGCGGGGCTTCCTGCCGGTCGGCTGGGTGACCGCCGACGCCGCCTATGGCGACGCCGCCGACCTGCGAGCGCTCGTGGCGGACCTCGGGCGCTGGTACTGCTTCGAGGTGAGCGGGACGATCGAGGTCTGGACCGCCAATCCCGCCTGGCGCGTGCCGCCCAAGGCGGGTGCGATCGGGCGGCCGCGGAGCAAGGCACGACCCGGGACCGACGCGCGTGCCGCCCAGGCCATGCGCGATGTCGGCCGATCGCTCCCGCCCGACGCCTGGATCCGCCACCGCGTCACCGAAGGCGCGAAAGACCCGCGCGAGTACGAGTTCGCCCGCCTGCGCGTCGTCGAGAAGGCCCATCGGGCCCCGGGTCCGGAGGGCTGGCTGCTGGCACGCCGCCCGGTCGACGCGGGTGCCGACGCCGAGATCACGTGCTATCTCTCCAACGCGCCCGCCACGATCGCGCTCGCCGAGCTCGCCGCGGTCGGCTGCCTGCGCTGGACCATCGAGGAGGACTTCGAGCTCGCCAAGGGCGAGGTCGGCCTCGACCACTACGAGGTGACGAAGTTCCGCGGCTGGTACCACCACATCACGCTCGCACTCCTGGCGCTCGCCTTCCTCAAGGCGGTCCAGCGCGAGTGGGGGAAAAAATGGGGCCCGAGCGTCCGTGCCGGAGATCCGCCAGCTGCTTGAGGTCGTCCTGCCGGCCGAGCGCTGGACCGCCGCGACCGCGATCGCCTGGCTCCACCACCAGCAGCGGCGCAAGGCGGCCGCCCGCGCCAGTCACCACAGGCACTGGCTGCGGGAGCATCCCAAGCGTCAGTAACCGGCGTTGTAGTACTAGGACCGCGGACAGCTCCATTCGAAGACCTCACGACGCGTCAAGGCGCCGCCGATCGGCCTCGCCAGCCATTCGGCGAAATTCGGCAACGATCGCGGGCGTGATGTACGGGTTGTTTGCCTGGATGAGATCGACCGTCCCGGCGGCGACATCGAGAGCAAGAGCGCCGGCCTCAACGAGCGCGATCAGGGGCCGCAGTCCCCTCATCCTGGGCACACCGATGGCTTCGCACTCATCACCGAGCGGTCCGTCGTTGGTCCAAGCGGTTCCTCCGGCATCGCGTGCCACGATCAGACAGACCCTGTCTGCGAACGAGAGGGCCGGGTGTGGAGCGGCAGCTTCTCGAAGCTGATCCAGCGTGGGCTCGACGACTTCCAAACCAAGGGCCGCGCACTTCAGCTCGTCAAGGCTGTCTACCTCTGCAAGCACGGGGTGGGGATGACGACTCGCGCCAGGTGTTGAGCGATAAGCGCCAGGAGTGCGTCGTTCGCATCCGCGATGTCGATAAGCACACTGGCGTCAGCGACGAGCGCGATCCGAGGCGTCCCCTCCACCGGCTATGCCCAGGATTGGTGAAGTTCGCGCATCTTCCGGAGATCGAGACGGAGGATCTCCGCCGCGCGGCTGAGCGAGATTCGGTGTTCGTCGAGCGCCCTTCGGATGAGGCGCATCCGGCGGTCGGGATCGAAGTCGCTCGGGGCGAGCTCGAACGGCTCGCGACCACGTAGCGGCTCAGGAGCCGCGGTTCCACGCGCGGCCGGGGTCAGAGGATCAGGCTCGTTGGTTCGCGTCAGCGATCGACCCAGTCGGACCTTCGCCTGTGCCATGAAGCGTCGCCAGACATCCTTGATCCCGCGCTCGTCCAGGCGGTGGAGCACGGTCCTGTAGCTCACACGGAAGATCCGCTTGACCTTCATGACAGCGTCGAACAGAGGGAGGCCCAGCACCTCCTGCCATTCCTTGCTGAACCGAGGCTCGGGCATCAGGAGGTAAGCCGCGAAGACGTCCGCCTCGCGTTCGGCGTCGACATCCTCGGCGACCTCGTCCGGGTTGAACTCGTCTCGATGAAGGAGCAGATGACCGAGCTCATGGGCGGCGGTGAAAATCTGTCGCTCGACACTGATGCGATCCCAGCTGTTCACAACGATCGCCGGCCCCGAGCCGTCCTCCGCCACAGACAGCCCAAAGAACCCCTCCGAGGCGATTTCGAGCCACAAGACTTTGATCCCGACCTTGTCTTCCAGGAGCCCGCTGATGTCGAAGATCGGGTCATCGCCGAGGCGCAGTCTCTCCCGGACGAGCTCAGCCGCCGTGCGGGCGCGATCTGGGCCCTCGGGAGCGCCGAAGTCGCCAAAGAGGTAGGGCCGCGCTTCGTCCACAAGACGTTCAAGGGACGCGTACTCGTCGAGCTCGCGCCCAACGTCGTGCAGGATCCGCGGCCGGTCCTTTAGCCGGAGCTTCGACCGAAAGCGCGCCCGGGGGGGCGCCGGTGCGGGGCGCAGGAGGTCAGCTGGTGACACTCCGAGCGCCTTGGCGAGAGCGACAAGAGTCGACGCCCTGGGCTCGCTGAGCCCAGCCTCGAGGTTCCGGTACGCGGCTCGGGACAAGCCGGCTGCTCCTGCCGCTGCCTCTTGGGTGAGGCCTCGCATCCCCCGTAGCCGCTGAAGGTTCGCCCCGATGTCCGCGGTCGGCGAAATTGCCATGAGTCCGCCTCCCTGACGAATACGCCGATAGACTAGTCGATTTGACGGGCCTTGTCAAGTTGGCTAGTATGGCACCGCGGGCTTCGGCCCGGAACGAACAGCAATTAGGAGGTGGCCGGCAACAGCCGCCCGGAAGAACAGGAGACGCGGCGCGCATGCAGGTGCCACGCCTCCATGGCAGCGGACACCCACTTCAGAGTCCTCGCCGCCGGGAGCCAGCGTAGCGCACGAGATCGGTCCAGGAGCGCCTCTCGGCACATCACAAAGGGAAACGACGTTGGCTACGAACAAGAACCGCCATGACGGCCACCGTGAGGGCGCCGTCCGCGAACGCTCCCAGTTCCGCACGCCTTTGGGAGACTGGGCGAAGCGGGACGCCAAGACAGGCCGAATCCTCGACGTGAAGAGCGACGGCACCCCGTTCAAGGGAGTGCGCCGCGAGAGCACGAGCTCGAACTAGCTCTCGGCCGCGGGTCGCGACGACCGCCGGCCGGTTTGCTGGGTCGTCGGCCCGCGGCTCAACGCCGAAGGGCACCCATGACGGTGCACCTGTCACAGGTTGCCGCAACCGCACCGGAAGCCGGGTGACTGGCTCCATCCAGACACGGAGTAAACGATGAACGAAGAAGCCGCTCACGCGGTGCAGGAAGACACCCGCGACTCGGCATATGCGAAGACGGTGACGATCATCGTCAACGGACAGCAGCATGAGTTCTCGAAGACGGACATCACCTACGACGAGGTGGTGGCGCTCGCCTTCCCGAACCCCCCGACCGGACCCTACATCGAGATCTCGGTGAGCTATCGCCGCGGCAAGTAGGCGACAGCGGCTTGGCCCCGGGGACGTCAAGGACTGACGAGCCCGCAGTTCGGTCCGCGCATTGCTGGGCAGCCATGCCGCGCATGGCATCCGCCGTCCATTTCGATCCTGTTGCTACCTCCTGGCAGCGACCAAGCGATCGGCCGGGGAGGCGGCGGCGGGGCGGGTCACGAGATCGACGTCGGCGAGCGCGACGTAGCGCTTGACCATGTCGAGCGTCGTGTGGCCGAGGACCCGCTGGAGTGAGAACGCGTCGCCGCCATTGACCAGGTAGCTGCGGGCGAAGGTGTGGCGAAGCGAATGCGGGCTCAGTCGCCCAGTCACGCCGACCCGGGCCTTGAGCCGGCGGACCATGTGCTGGAGGCCACGAGCGCTGATCTCACCGCGCCGGCCGAGGAAGAGCGCGTCGTCCGGGCGTCCCTGGCCGCGCTGGCCGAGGTAGCGGACGATCGCGGTCCGAGCGGTCGAGCCGACCGGCACGATTCTTCGAGCCCTTTCCGCGCACCTTGAGCGTCCCGTCCGGACGCAGGTCGCCGAGCCGGATGCCGGCCACCTCAGACACCCGAATCCCGGTGTCGATCATGAGCAGCACGATCGCCCGGTCTCGCACCGACGCGACCGCGAGCAGCTGCCGCAGGACCTCGTCGGCGACGGGCTCGATGACCTTGTGAGGCACGCGCGGCCGGCGGAGCCCGCGCAGCGCGGCGGCGTCCGCGAGGCCCTCCGCCGCCAGCCAGTTGCCGAGCACCCGGAGCGTCCGGACGTAGCCGGCGACGCTGACCGGGGCGAGGGTCGTCCGGAGCTCGACAAGCCAGGCCCGCAGCTCGGCGGGGTCGAGGCCGTCGACCGCCCGCTCCGGACCGAGCGCCCGGACGAGCCGGGCGGTGATCATCCGGTACCACTCGATCGTCCGCGGCGACGCGCCCTCGGCCGCCTTGGCGGCGAGGAACAGCTCCACCGCCCGGCCGAGCGCCAGGCGTTCCTTCGAATCAGGTGCCCACAGATCAGGGTGCCCCGAATCAGGTGCCCAAAGATCAGGGGAGTCAGGTGCCCAAACCATCGTGCGGCCTCCCGGCCGACCGAGGTCGGGACCCCGTCAGGCCACAAGATGTGGGGCTTCAGCGGTTCGCGAGCGCTACATCTTGTGGAATTGGCTGGCGAGGAAGGATTCGAACCTTCAATCCCCTGATCCAGAGTCAGGTGCCTTACCGTTGAGCCACGCGCCAGCGCTTGGCCCGCGATTGGTGCTCGCGGACCGCGATTTCGACCCCAGCGCGGCGACCCTTCGCCGGCTGAATCCGGGGGTGTCAGGCGAACATCCCCAGAAGAGTCAGGCGCACCAGCCGATTCGCCAGACGAGTCAAGCGAACTTCGGGTGCGGAGGTCATCTTACCCGATGCGGCCAGTCCCATCCCGACCAGGGAGTCCCGTCGGCGTATTCGGGTGGCGCCGCACCTACCTAGACGCAAGAGAGCACACGACCGCGTCGGGCCTGCATGTCTCGGCGTTGCCGTTCACTGTCGGTTTGACTGGGGCCGAACCATGGACGCGACGGTCGGCGGCCTCGTGGCCAATGCACCCACACGGGTGGCCTGGGCAGGCCCGAGGTGGCGACCGGGTGGGAATCGTCGCACTCGCCGACCGGGCCTGGCTCCCCCTGACGCCACAACCTTCCGTTTGCCGCCGCCGCCCTGGTCGGAGACCGACCCTGAACGGCGCTCTCGGATGGAACGACACGTCACCGCGTGATTGCTGGTGCGTGTCTAGGCTTGGGACCGTTCGACCCCGACCAACACGTACGACACCCGCTCACGCTCATCGCCAGGCGATCGAACGACAGTCCTCTGGAGTTCGGCTCGGACCAGTTGATCGAACGAATCACGGACCGTGTCGCGAATATCGGTGATGACGCGGCCCGATAGTACTTCGACGGCAGGTTGCCTGGTCGTGTCGTCAACACGCCGAGTGACCTCCAAGTCGAAGACGGCTCGGCTCCACCGGACACCTGTCAGGCGTCCGGTCTCGAAGACGGTTTCTGTCGTTTGGGTCGTTCTCGACAGGAGCCGGTGGACGCGTGCCGAGGCGAGAATAGGCAGACGCACCTCACGTGGCGCACCCCGGAATCTGCTCCGGTCGACGATCGTCGCCCGTGTCGAGGTGCGAGCAAGCTCTCCCGTGAGTTCGCTCATGCCCTGCGCCGCACGGTGGCTCGCCAACGACGCTACAGCCGACAGGAGGACATCCTCGTCATGCTCGGCGCCATGGGCGGCCTGCAGCACATCAAGGACCCGACCCATGGCCTCGTCGAAGGGCGGAAGTTCCGTCTCGCCTTCGATGGTCAACGGAGCAGCGCGGTCCGGACCGTCAAGACGCAGCACAAACGATCCGGCCACCGCGGCCGCCACCTGAAGACGTGACGCGGCCAGCACCGAAGCCGAAAGCCTGCCGCGCCGGCCTTCGCCATGCACGACGCTCTGAACTGCCGCGCCGACAGTGGCCTGCAGCGCACGAAGGAAGCCGCCGAGGAACCCGGAGTCGATCAGATGCCGTCCCTCGGCGCCGCCCACGAGCGTGATCTCGTACTCGGCGGTGCCTTCAGCCAGCCGGAGCTCCTGAAAGAGATCCAGCTGGCGCTGCAACAGCGACTGCATCGCCATCCAGTCGGCAGACCATTCTCCCGGGCTGGCGGCTTGATACGCGTCTATTACTCGCGACAAGTCGATGAGTTCGGCGCGGATCGAGTCAGCACCTCTCATGGCTCGCCTCGTATGTCGAGATAGCCCTTCTCTGCCTCCGTGTCGCGGTCATGTGACCACCACACATCCCAGTACCCGCGCCACATGTGATACAGCGGCTCGGAAGGGTGCTGGTGCGGCCAGACGGTGACGAAGTATGCGTCGCAGCCGAACGCCGCTCGCGCCTTCGGCCCCTGGACTGCGTCGAAGACGCGACGCTTTTCCTCGACACTCAGTCGATCGAGTCGCTCGCCGTCGAGGAACGTGACAACGTCAACATCGCTCGGATCGATCTTCGAGGTCGCGAAACTGCCGTCCAGCCACTCCATCTCAAACGCAAGCACGTCCGCGATCTCCTGGCGTCGGCGGCGCCATCCGTCATACAAATCCTGACGAGTAAGCGACATCGGGAACGGCGCCACGAGCCGCATCTCGATCTCGGCGGGGTCGGAGGTGTGGCGACCGATCGGCAGCTTGCCATCCGGCCCAAACGCCGGGATCACGAACGGCGATCCCGCGGTTCCGATCGAACGTCATGTCGCTTCGCCACGGATCATCCCCCTCGAGCGACGTTGGCGGGGCTCCGCGCTTCGGTGAGCGTACTCGGGCGGCCACTTGTGCGCAGTGTCGCTGTGCACCGTGGGGTGGCGACCCGGGCTACGCCAGATCCAGCGGCTGAAGGCGTGCGTCCTTGCCAGCATGCACAGGCGCCAGCGGACAGGCCGGATTGACGGCGAGACGGTGCTCGAGGATCGCCCGGGGATGCAGGGGCCAGAAGTTGGTCACCTGCCGGCTAGCTGGATAGGGCACGCCGATGGCACCCGCGAGCATTCGAAGGGCGAGAAGATATCCCGCCCAGAACGACACGATCGAGACCGTTGGAATGATGGCGAGATCCTCGCCCAGATGAGGGTGCAGGCAGCCCGCACAGGCCATTCCGGGGCGGTGCTCGGAGACAAGCGCGAGGAAATGCGACGTGGCGCCAATGCCGAGCCATCTCGGGCCGAGCCGTTGAGCCAGATGACGAGCGCCTATGTCGTCGGCGCCGACGACGATCCATGAATCCCGTTCGACAACGCTCGCCGTGTCCGCTGTGAGGTGCTCGGGGACGGCAATGGCGCGAAGCCGCTCCGGCAGTAGCCGGACGACTTCATGAACCTTCGCCCGATCGATCCCGTTCAGCATTACGAACGGGCAGCGGTTCGCGTTCGACAGCGCGATCACGTCGCGATCGAAGATCCTGAAACTGGCCTCTACGCCGGGTGCCGCAGCGATGATCAGGAGCGTGTTTTGGCTGATCGCGCCCGCGCTGACCATCTCGGTCGGCGGCAAGCTCACACGGGTCGGAAGCTCAAACGGGACCTCGAACGTCGCCGGCTCGGCCGCGAGTGATTCCGGTGTGTGTCCCAGTGCCCGCCGGAGAGCGAGCTTGTGGATCTCCGCCGCTGCCAGCCCGGAAGCGGCGATCGCGGCGAGCGGATCCGCACTGTGCCACCGTGCCACAGCGACATCGCGGCCAGCGGTGGCCCGTCTTCCGACAGCCCCAACCCGGAGAACGGTGCGGGCTGGGGCATGCGGTGCATCGCCGAACACAGCCGTGACATCCGCGTCTCCCCCCGCGTTATCGATCGCTGCCCCCGGAAACATCAGGGCAACGGCAGCAGGCATCGCGTTGGCGAACGAGTCGGACGCGAGTCCCGGCAGTTCGATCGTCACGGGCACATCGGGGAGGTCGGCTTCAAGGCGCATGCCAGAACGCGCCAGCAGGCAGCACAGTACATAGATTGCCGCCTGCCCGCTCGGATCGCGCAGATCCTCCCGACGAACCTCCAAGCGGACGCGCGTCGCCGAGAGTGCGGCGTCGACGTCGTCGCGTGACATGGACGGCCCAACGAGCTCCTTGAGTAGGTCCAGGGTCCGGGAGAGGGCCTCCGTGCGGTTACTCAATGCGGACCTCCTCTGGCGCCGACCGCCACGTTCCGACTGCCGAGAGCACGTAGACACCCCACCCGTCGAAGTCAACGTTCGCTGCAAAGCGCGGGATCACGATGGAGATGAAGCCGGGCGACGGGACGAGGACATAGCCGTCGTCAGTGGCCGAGTGGGCCACCCAGTCACCCGGATGGGTATGGATCTGCGCGACAGCCGTCCGGCGGCAATCTGCAAGCTCGACGGAGAATCGCGTCAGCCACCAATCGTCGACCGCGTATCCCGCCCATGACGAACGATGCGCAGGGTGAAAGACGTCGGCCACCGTCGTGGGCGACGAGAGGGAGGCCGTCCAGTAGACAACGCACTCGCGACGCCCACGACCGCAACGCCGGAGCTCGCCGATCGATCGATCGACGAGCTCCTTGGACACGCGGATCATCCGCCCTTGACCGCCGACTGGCGGAGGACGACACGGGATCCTAGCGTGAGGCCGGCGCCCTCGACGGACTGGTTCTCGTCGGTGAGCTCGCGGCCCTGGAGGTCGAACAGCGCGAGGAGGTGTCGCTGCTCGGTGACGGGGAAGAGCTTGATGGCCGCCTCGAGGACAGCCTTGATCGACTCGTGCTTGTTGACGTGGAGCGGCTTCTCGACGCCGTTGTAGATCACGCTGATCGTGATCTTGTTCTGCCCCTGGGGCCCGGTGACCCCCTCGGTGGGGTGCATTGGCGATCCTTTCCGCCGGCATCAACGCTCACGGTACCCGGGTGGCCCGATCTCGCGCTAACCGGCTTAGCGCTAAGGAGCTTAGCGCTTGCTAATCGGCTTTGCAAGGGGCATGCTGCGGATGTCGTAAGGGAGACGCGCGATGACGCTTCGCGAGACGCTGATGGAAGCCCGGAAAGAGCGTGGGTGGAGCCTCCGGGAGGTCGAACGGAGGACTGGCATTCACAATGCCCACCTCTCACAGATCGAGAGCGGGGGGATCGAGAGGCCGGACCCCAGCATCCTGTTCGCTTTGGCAACGACGTACGGCCTCGAGTACGAGACGCTCCTGCGCCTCGCGGGGCACGTGCAGGGTGACGAGGGGCGGCCGAGGCCTTCTCCGTATGGAGCGGTGGCGTACCGGGCGCTGAGCGAGCTGAGCGAGGACGAGCAACGCGAGGTCATCGAGTACATCGCGCAGCTCAAGAGCAGGCACGATGATCGATGAGCCGATGGCGGAGTTCACCCGCCGTCAGATTCGATCCGTTACCCAGGCGGCACTAGCCAAGGCAGACGTAGCCGGCATAGTGCCCACGCCGCTCGAGGCCCTCTCCCGAGTCTGTGGCATCGTCGAGACGATCGATATCTCGGCGCTGCCATCTGACACGATCGCCAAGCGCCCGTTCGCCCTCAAGCGGATCCTCGGCGCCGTCTTCTACCGCGAGAGACTCGTCTTCGTCGATCGTGCGCAGGGGGACGCACGAGCTCGATTCACGCATGCGCACGAGCTGAGCCACAAGCTCCTTCCGTGGCACGAGGCGTTGTATCGACTGGACGACTACGAGCGTCTCTTCGGGGCCGTGAAGAAACGGCTTGATGCGGAGGCCGACGCCGGAGCGGCAGACCTCCTATTCCAAGGTGATGTGTTCGGCCGCCGTGCCCTGGAGTACAAGGTGTCGATGTCCGCCCCCATCGCGCTCGCCGCCGACTTCGGCACCAGCTACCACGCCGCCATCCGCTACTACGTAGAGCATCACCCCGACGCTGTCGCACTCGTCGTGGCAGGCCGCTACAGGCGGACCAACGGAAAGGTACCGATCTTCGGCACCTTCGAGTCCCCCTCCTTCCGTCTCCAGTTCGGGTCGATCGCCAAGCTCGTCGGGGGTGATGCCCTGGAGGCGATCGCGGAGCGCCACGATCCTATCGGC
The DNA here is from genome assembly GCA_021786265.1 of Chloroflexota bacterium. Next base: position 78,465 of record JAJYNP010000273.1, on the reverse strand, counting down.
GAGCTGGTCGCAGCAGCGTTCTCCGATGCAGACGTTGTATCGGCCGAAGTCGATCTCGCTAGCCTCGGGGGTGGGTCTCACCCGGTCGTTGCCGAAGCGTTCTACAACCAACACTCGATGTTCGTGATGTTCGCGGATGCTCGCGCGGCTCGCCGCCTAGGCAGGCGAGTGCGGGTCGCAGTTCGGTAGGCATCGATCTCGTAGCGATCTGCCTCGGCACGCCTCCATGAACCGGAGGACCTCCGAAGGGCTGCCTTCAGCCATTCTGCCGAGGTGGTGCGTGAGGCAACCCAGCCGACGCTGGATACGGAGCGACAACCGAAGGGGACAGAGGCGCGCATCGATTGGTGGAAACCGATCGGCTCCTCGAGGGCTTGAACCCGGCACAGCGAACGGCGGTGTCCATCACGAGCGGTCCGCTCGCCATCGTCGCCGGGGCGGGTTCGGGCAAGACACGGGTCATCAGCCGACGGGCGGCCTACGCGATCGAGACCGGCGTCGTCCGCGCCGATCAGATCCTCCTCGTCACCTTCACCGACAAGGCGGCGACCGAGATGGTTGAACGCATGGCGGCGCTCGGCCATCGCGGCGTCATGGCCCGCACCTTCCACGCCGCGGCGCTGGCCCAGCTGCGCCACTTCTGGCCGAGCCGCCACGAGGGGGCACCGCTGCCCGAAGTCGTCGAGGGCAAGGCCGCCATCCTCTACCCGCTGGCCCGCCGGCTCCCTGGCAACTACCGGTTCACGCCGCTCAAGGACCTGGCCGACGCGATCGAATGGGCGAAGGTCCGCCGGATCCGGCCCGATCGGTGGATCGCCGAGGGCGGTGACCGAGCACCGATTGCGCCAGACCTCTTCGCCCGTCTGTTCGCCGACTACGAGCGCGACAAGCGCCGAGCCGGGCGCATCGACTTCGAGGACATGCTGGTCGAAACCGTCGAGCTCCTCGAGACCGATGAAGCCGCTGCACGGCTCGTCCGGGCCCGCAAGAGCTGGTTCAGCGTCGACGAATACCAGGACACGAACCCACTCGCGGAGCGCCTGCTCGAGCTGTGGCTGGGCGGATCGACCGATCTTGCGGTGGTCGGCGACCCGGACCAGACGATCTACACGTTCACGGGTGCGACCCCCGAGTTCCTGCTCGGCTTCGAGGCTCGCCATCCGGGGGCCCGGATCGTCGCCCTCGTCGACAATTACCGCTCGACGCCGCAGATCCTCGAGTTCGCCAACCGGCTCATCGCCCCAGGTCCACGCGGCGCGCTGAGGGCGACGAAACCGTCGGGGCCGGCACCCTCGATCCGACGGTTCGTCGATGACGAGGCCGAGCGCCGCACCCTGGTCGAAGACATTCGGGCGCAGATTGGAGCCGGGACCGAGCCTGGCGAGATCGCCGTCCTCGTTCGGATCAACGCCCAGCTCCCCGATCTCGAGCAGGCGCTGACGCGCGCGGGCATCGCCTTCCGCGTCAGGGGTGGGCGGTTCTTCGAGCGCCGTGAGGTTCGCGATGCCCGGCAATTGCTCCGGCGAACCCAGCTCTCCGCGACGGGTCCCGGCCTGGTGGACGCCGTCCGATCGCTGTTCGCGGAGCGCCTCGGCTTGGGCGCGGACGTCGAGGCGGGCGGCGAGGAGGCCCAGGAACGCGAGGCATCGTTGGAGCTCATCATCGGGATCGCCGCCGATCTGGTCGCAGGCGAACCCACGCTGACGGTGGGCGGCCTCCTGGCAGGGCTCGACCGGCGGGAGGCCGAGGAGGCCGCCGGGTCCACGACCGGGGTGAACCTCCTCACCTACCATCGGGCCAAGGGCCTCGAGTGGGATGCCGTCTTCCTGCCGGCCCTCGAGGAGGGGCTGCTGCCAGTCCGCCAGGCGAAGACCGAGGCCGCGATCGCCGAGGAGCGACGATTGCTGTACGTCGGAATCACCCGCGCCAGACGGTACCTCGCCCTGTCGTGGGCCCAGCGACGCGTCGGGCCGAGTGGCAAGGAGGCGCGCCGCGAGCGATCGCGCTTCCTGGTCGCACTCGATCGCCCAGCAGGCCCGCGCCGGGTCGTCACCTCGCCCGGCGCTGCGGCTGCCGGCTCGGCCAGCGAGGTCGACCGACATCTGCTCGACGCGCTGCAGCGGTGGCGCCGCGACCGGGCCAGCACCGACGGCGTGCCCGCGTACGTGGTCGCCCACGACGCCACGCTAGCTGCGATCGCCGACGCTCGTCCCCGCTCGATGGCGGCTCTGCGACGTGTCCGCGGCATGGGCCCGGCCAAGCTCGAGCGGTACGGCGACGAGATCCTAGCGATCGTCACGCGACTCGGCTGATCCGGTGGCGGCGCTCTCGGTGGCTTCGACGCCCGGGGCCGGCCACGCACCCGTTTGAGGACGGTCGGTCGGAGCGCGTGTCACCGATGCTATCGCGGCTGCCGCGACGCTCACCGGCGTCGCCAGGCAGGCGGTCCGGTGGATCTGTGAGACCAGGCCGCGCCGTTGACAGCGGCGTGCGAGCAACAGGCGTGACGGCCCTACGCCAGCCCCGCGACCTTCTGGCAGACGGCGCATCCGCGCCTCTTCGGGCGACGCGTCGGATACGCCCACCGCTCGCGGGTCAGGCCGCACAACGTCGTTTTGCCATCGCCCAGGTGCCAGCCGCCCCGCCTGGTGACCTCGCCTGTCGGTGTCGCGACGACCGTAAGCATGATCTGGATGTCGCGCGGCGCGGGGCTGCGCCGGGCCCTTGCGTCTCGCTCGAGCCGCATCCGCCCGCGGATCGCCTCGCATTCGCGGCAGAGACGGGAGGCCCACCACGTCTCGGTCGTGACCCGCCATCGACCGTCAGGCTGGGTCCCGCACAGCGTTGCCCGGCCATCGCCGAGGTGCCATGCGGTCGAGACGCGCGTCGAATCGCGGCCGTTCTTGTCGCGATAGCGCCGTTCGTCGCCCATGTACCGCAGGCCCCAGCGGTCGAGTTCGCGGCGGGCGTCGACCCAGCGCCGGACCTGGCCGTTGACAAGTCGGCTCACGAACTCGTCGAGCTCGACGCGTGGGATGCGCCGCTGACCGAATCCGCGCACGTGAACCGGGCGGACCTCGCCGTCGGCGATGAGCCCGGCGACCGTACCCTCGCTCACGCCAAGGAGTTCGGCGGCCGTCCGCATCGTCAGCAGCATCGGGGTAACGGTCCGTCGGTCATGGACGGCGTCGAGGTTCGCGGCGAGGACGTTGCGCAGCGTCTCGCAAACGTGGCATTCGCACCGCTCGCGGACCTCAGTTGGGTCGACGAGGATGGGGTCACCGATCATCTCCGACCTCCTCCAGGCCGCGGGCGGGCAATCCGGCGGCGTGGGCGGCCCCCAGCCGTGAGGTCCGCTCCAGCCCTATCGGCCCGCAGCCTCTGCCAGACACCACCACCGGGCGGCTCAGTGGTCCCAGGACCCCTATGCTGCGCGTCGTGGATATGGGGCAGATGCAGCTGGCGGAGCTGGCGGCCCAGCTCGGCGATCAGAGCGCATTCGTTCGCGCGGCGCTCATTCGCGCAGGTGACGGCTGGGCGCTGCGGACCTGCGAAGCGATCGTCGGAGCGGAGCCGCCTGGGTGGCAACTCGCGTGCTGGGAGTACCCCTCGCACGCATTCATTGCCGACGTGGTGCCCGCGAGTTCGCTCCTCGGCGCCTTTAGGACGGATCAATCCGGCGAGTTCGCGATCGGACCATTCAGGGCATCAGTCGCGCCTACCTACGACACGGTTCACTGGCGCCACCTCCCGAGCCGAGCCGTCTACGATCCCGTCCCGCTGCCATGGCCGACCGTCGACTACGAGTTCAGCGGCCTCCAGACGCAAGCGGCGGGCAGTCCGTCCGGTTTCCTGATCGGGGAAGGATGCCCCTCGTTCACGGACGCCGACACCGCCCTGCGGGCGTTCTTCCACGGTGACTACTCCACAATCGGTGCGGGGCGAACAACGAGCCGGATGGCCCTCGTCCGGCACGTCGATCAGGAGGCGTGGATCGAGCGCGTTGCCATCGGCGTCACCCACCTCGACGTTGTGCTGCGCGGCAACTCGGTCGCAGGGGTTGAGGTCGAGATCAACAGCGGGTCCCTCAGGTCGCGGAAGACGAGCGGACCCCGCGGCCGCGTCAGGCTTCGTCTCCCGGACGGCCTCCCCGAGGATGCGTGGCTCTTCGTGACCCGAGGCAGCCGCTGGCTCGACTATCGGCCGCTCGGCCAGCAGCTCCCCGGTGCGAAGGGGCGCGTCGACCGTGGGGTCGAGCTTGTGATCCCCGACGACCCCGACAGCCGGGTGGCCGCTCTGATCGCCGACGGCGAGGGACCTCGTGTCGAGTTCAAGCGCGAGCTGCCCCGTAGGGACGACGAGTCGCGGCGCAAGTCCCTCAAGACGGTTGCGGCGTTTGCCAACGCTGCCGGCGGCGCGATCGTGTTTGGCATCGACCCCGACGAGGTCACGGTGATGGGCGTCGCCACGGATAACGAGCAGACGGAACGTGACCGCCTCGGCGAGCTTATTCATCGGATTCTGCGACCCACCCCGGACTTCGAAGTCCGTTGGGCGAGCGCGTCCGGTGTCCGTGTCCTGATGCTCGAGGTGGCGCCCGGACTGGCCCAGCCGTACGGGATCCAGCTCCGCAGCGATGACCACGTCGAGTACTACGTCCGACGCGGCGCAAGCACTTTCCCGGCAACGCAGCAGGAGGTCCGCGAGGCCGCGGTCCGGACAGCCCCGAACGAGACACCACCCAGCTTGGCGCACTACCTCGGGCGCGGCTGGTCCTGAACATGCTGTCAAACCTCGGTGGCTTGCTCGACCACGCAAACGATTGAGCACCCGCTCAACCTGCGGGCACGGTGGGGCGATGGAGCGGCCGCCCAAGGAGGCCGGAGCTCGAGGATCTAGCTCGGTATCTGACCGCACGTGACGCCGCCGGCCTGAGGGAGTCGGTGGGTGGAGACATCCGTATCCTGACTCGCGTGGCGATCCGAGACCGCGACCGCAAGATCCTCTGGTCGAGAGCTGGGAACTGCTGCTCTATGTGCAGAACGACACTCGTGCGCGAGGGCGAGGTCGGCGGCGGCCTAACCGTGATTGGGGACGAGTGTTATATCGTCAGCCCGATCGCAACGGGACCACGCGGCGGTTTCCCGATCGGCGACCTCGACGGATATGACAACCTGATCCTTCTCTGCCCGAACGACTATCGTCTCATCGACTTGCTTGTCGACGACTATCCCCGTGAGCGCGTCCTGGCAGTCAAGCACGCCCACGAGGACTGGGTTCGGACGAAGCTCGCCGCGTCGGATGGATTGTCGCCCTTGACGATCCTTCGTGCGGAGCCGGCGGCGCTGCAATATCTCGGTACTGCACGAGAGGGAGAGAGGTTCTCAACGTAGCCGTCTCGGCTGAGGAATCGAGCCTCGATCACGAAGACATCGAGACAGAGGGCGAACTGGATCTGGTGGCGGGCTTCCTGCAGCTGGTCCACGACCATGCGGGAATGTGGGACGACTACGAGCCGGCGCTTCGAGTTCGCGCAACGTTCGAGCTGGAACAGGAGATCAAGAGACTCAAGGATGTGGGCTGGCTCGTCTTTGGCGCACGCGCTCGGGGTAGACTGCGGGGCGAGAAGTCGGGAGGAGACACGGACTGGGATACGGCGTATCTGCGTGCGCATTCCACGGAATCGGCCACCACGCCAGTCCACGGTGAAGTGGCCACGTGATTCCATGGGTTTTGGCCACCCGCCTCGGAGGCCGCGCCAGCGGCCGACGCAAGGCGTCAGCTCATCCCCTGGTCCTCACCTCCTCTCGGTGCGGTCGGTGGTCGTTGGCCCGGCAGTCTGACACGCGAGGGTGTCGCGCTGCCAGCCCACCGGCGTCACGCCGGGCTCGCCGAGGCGTCGCTCGCCGGGACTCCCTGAGCTATGCGTGGCTCTGAGCGGCGCAGGGACGCGCCGCTGAGCTCGATCCGGTGGGCACCGGCCAGGAGCCGGTCGCAGATGGCGTCTGCGACGGTCGGCTCGCCGAGGTTCTCGTGCCAGAGGGCGACCGGGAGCTGGCTCGTGACGAGGGTGGAGCGGATCCCCGCCCGATCCTCGATCACCTCGAGCAGGTCGGCCGCCTGGGCATCGGTGAGCGGCTGGAGCGCGAAGTCGTCGAGCACGAGCAGGTCGAGCCTGGCCCACGCCACGAGCAGGCGGGGCAGCCGCCCGTCGAGCCTCGCCGTGGCGAGCTCGGTCAGCGCCCGGGGCGTCCGCAGGTAGAGTGCGGGATGGCCCGCCCGGATCGCGGCCTCCGCGAGCGCGCAGGCGAGGTAGGTCTTGCCGACGCCGGTCGGCCCGACGATCAGGACCTGCTGGTGGGCGGCCACCCAGCGCGACGCCGCGAGGTCGAGCAGCACGCCGCGGTCGAGCCCTCGGGCTGCCCGGAAGTCGACGTCCTCGATCGACGCCGACAGGCGGAGCTTGGCTGCCCGCCGATACCGCTCCAGGCGCCGGTTCTCGCGCTCGACGGCCTCGCGGTCGACGAGCATGCCGATCCGGTCCTCGAAGGCGAGCGGCCCGTAGGTGGCAGGCTGTTCCTGCTGCTCGACGAGGGCGTGGGCCATGCCCCCGAGGTTGAGCGCGATGAGCTTGTCGATGGTCGGGTTGGTGAACACCTGCTTCTCCTCTCTCACTCGTAGTAGGACGGCCCGCGGACGTTGGCGTGGAGCCGCCGCGGGGGTGCGGGACCCGCCTGTGGCGCCGGCAACGGCCGGGCCTCGAGGCCGTGGCGCAGGATCGACTCGACGCTCCGATACGTCGGAGCGTCGATGGCGAGGGCCCGGGCACAGGCGGCTTCGAGGCGCTCCGACCCGTAGCGGCGCCCCAGGCGCAGGACGCCAAGACAGCTGCGGTAGCCCTGCTCGGGATGGGGCCGGCGGGCCATGAGCTCGGCGACGAGGGCACCCGTCGACGGACCTGCCTGCGTGCCCCAGGCCACCAGGCGCCCGGGCGTCCACTCCAGATGCCGGCGATGGGACTCGGGCATGTGGGCAGGCGTCGTAGACGCCTGGAACCGCTCGGCGCTCCGCGGATGGCTCGCCACCCGCCGGCCCCGGACGTAGAGCTCGACCGTCGTCGCCGAGAGGCGCGCATCGCACACCTCGCCGACGAGCTGGTAGGGCACGCTGTAGTAGTGGCGGTCGAGCTCGACGTGGTAGTCGATGCTGACCTTCGCCCGGCGCCAGATGCCGTACTCGTAGGGGCGCGCGGGCAGCGGTCGCAGGGCCGGCCGATCGAGCTCGGCGAACAGGCTCGCCCGGGACCCGGGAAGTTTCTTGAAGGGACGGTTGTTGAGCCAGTCGAGGCGCTCGCGGATCGCCGCGTTCGCCTCGGCGAGGCTGAAGAACGTGCGATTGCGGAGGGCCGCGAGGATCCAGCGTTCGGCGACGAGCACGCCTTGCTCAACTTTCGCCTTGTCCCGTGGCTTGTACGGCCGCGCGGGGATGACGGCGCAGCCGTAGTGGGCGGCGAGCTCCTCGTACGTCCGGTTGAGGTCGGCCTCATAGCGGTCGGCCCGGGTCACCGCGGCGCGGAGGTTGTCGGGGACCAGGATCGCCGGGGTCCCGCCGAAGAACGCAAAGGCGTGGACGTGGGCGGCCGTCCAGTGCGGCAGGGCCTGGGACGGCACGGCCTCGGCGTACGTGTAGTTGCTGGCACCGAGGACCGCGACGAACAGCTCGGCCTGCGTGATCTGGCCCGTCAGCGGATCGGTGATCGGGATCGTCGCGCCCGGGAAGTCGAGGAAGCACTTCTCGCCGGCCCGGTGCTCGCCGCGCAGGACGACGTCGAGCCGCCCCGCGTACGCTTGGTACCGCTCGGCGAACCAGGAATAGCCGAAGCCGTCCGGGCACCGCTCGCGGTACTCGGTCCACAGCAGCATGAGGGTGACGCCCTTGCGCCGCAGCTCGCGATGGACGACCGCCCAGTCGGGGACCGGCCGGGCAGGAATGAGGGGTGGTGGTGCCGCTCGCCCGAACAGGCGCTCTTCGAGCGCGCGGTCGTCGAGGTCGTCGGGCAGCGGCCATCCGAGGCCAGTCTCGCGGGCCCGGTCGAGATAGTGGCGGACGGTCGTCCGGGGCAGGCCGACGCTGATGCCGACCTGGCGGGCGCTCAGGTGCTCCGCTTCGTGGAGCCGCAGGACTTCGCGGATCTTGCGCATGGCAGCACGGGGACGGGGCACCGGCATCTCTCCTCGGACGGGTCGTTCGAGGGAAGCGTGCGGTGCCCGACGTGCCTCACGTCGCCGCTGGCGAGCTCCTCACCGAGGGGTGGCCGAAACCCGTGGAACGGGTGGGCCACTTCCCGGCGGAATCAGGTGGCCAAAACCCGTGGAACCGGGTGGCCAAAACCTGTGGAATCCGCAACCAGGTCGTCGCAAGGCTCCTCGAGCGAGGCCTCATCTACCGGCCCAGCCGCGGGCGCTACGACTTCGCGCTGCCGCTCTTTCGCGCCTACCTGCGCCGGCAGGGGAATCTCACACAACTATCGCGGGGTCGATAGAAGCCGATGTCCGCTGCGCGCGCCGTGCCCCTCGTCGCCAGCGTCGCGGATATCCCCCTGCGCGAGCTGGTCGAGGAGTACGCGGCCGCGCTCGAGATAGCGGGCCGCAGCCGACGGACGATCGACTGGTATCGCGCGTACCTCGACGACTTCGTCGCATTCGCGTCGCGCGAGGGAGCAACGGCGTCCCTTCAGGACCTGACACCGCCGGTTGCTCGACGCTGGCTGCTCGCCACGCAGGGCACCAGGCCGCGGCCGCTAGCGCCGAACTCGATCGCAGGACGCGTGCGGACCCTCCGCGCCTTCGGCGGCTGGCTCCGGGGCGAGCTGCAGTTGCCCTCACATCCGCTGGCCGGCCTAGCGCCCCCGAAGGTGCCCGATGTCCTGGTCCCGAGTCTCTCTCCTCTGCAGATGCGCGCGCTGCTCGCCGCCGTCGACGCGCGCTCGGCGGATGTCGCCCGGGATCGGGCGGTCGTGCTTCTGTTCCTCGACACCGGCGTCCGGCTGAGCGAGCTCGTGGGCATGTCCGTTGCCGATATCGACCTCGTCGAGGGCCGCTGTCGGGTTATGGGCAAGGGGTCGAAGGAGCGTGTCGTTCCCGTCGGCGGGCGAGCGCGGCGCGCGATACGGGCCTCGCTCCTCGCTCGCGGGTCAGTGTCCCCGGACGATCCGCTATTCGTCGGACGGCGAGGTGATCGCCTCACGCCCCGGGCCGTCCAGCAACTCGTCCGGCGCCTCGCGCGGGCGGCTGGTTTGGCCCAGCGATGCTCGCCCCACGTCCTCCGCCACAGCTTCGCGCGGGCCTTCCTCGCCAACGGCGGCGATGTCTTCTCCCTCCAGCGCATCCTCGGCCACAGTCCCGCGTCGCTCCAGGTGACCCGTCGCTACGTCCGGCTGCTTGACGATGACCTTCGAGCGGTTCACCGGCGTGTATCCCCCGCCGACCGGCTGTGATGTGTGGGTGGCTTCTCCTCATGCGATCGCTGTTCAGTCGAGCGCCGTTCCGCTGCTCGCGACCGTGTCGGCACCGACTGTCACCCGGACTGGTGGGCGCAGCCTGGTGCGGATCTCGTCGTAGATGGGCAGCTCCGCCGGCGTCTCGACCGTGACGATCAGTCCGTAAGGGGTCCGCATGCCCCCCAGATCTCCAGTCTCGGAACGGCAGTTGACCTGAATTACCGCGCTGCGGCCGGCCTCGAAGACAGCGGCACGGGTTCCGACGAAAACCTCATGCTGGACGGTCCCACGGCGGGGCCGTGTGTGATCTCCATCCTGTCGCCGGAGTCCGAGTGCCTTCATCAAATCGTCGTCGCTCCCCGAGGTTCCATATGGATCGAACCAGAGGCTCGCGCGTTTGTACGCCCGGTGCCGGGGATTGACCGGCGCCATCCACGCGAGTGTCACCGTGACTCGCCGCTCGACATTAACGCCAATCATTGACGGTGGGAGCGGTAGATCGAACTGGCTGGCGTCGCCGTCCATGAGCACGCCCCAGCCGATGAGCGTCACGCGGTTGTCCGCGGAGGCAAGGACGCGATCGAGATCGAGTTCTCCGTATCCGACGAGTCGGACGCGCAGCTTCGTGTCGTCGCCGTCGTCAAGCCGAAGGCCTGCTGGCTGTGAGGTTCCGTGGACCATCAGCGCTTTGAGTAATGAGGCCTCGTGGTGCCGCCGAAGCGTATCGCCACCCGGATCAGTCCGAAGGCGATCCAGCATTTCGAACAGCCGAGCCGCAGCCCTCGTGGCTAACGCCGCCGAGTTGCTTGTCCCCCTGGAGTAGTGCACCTGATCGAGTCGACCACTCAAGCCTGGTGCAGCGACAAGCTGACCTGGCGGGCGCGTGATGTCTCGCATCTGGAATGTCTTTCGGCCGTCGCCGTCGCTCCGAACGGGAGCGAAGAGTGCGCGACCACCCGGGAGAACGAGCTCCGGCTTGATCGACCGGCGATAACCCGGTCCATGCCTTGAGAACGGGCTCACGCCGGAGCGGGAGAACAGGTCGACCAGCATTGCCGGCGGCGCTGCTGTGGACTTGTCATCGTGAGTCGAGCCGACGGTCAGGACGTTCATGCCTTCGCCGGGAGACAGGAGCCGGCGCGCCCAAGGCGCCGCGGCGACAGCCTCGAGGGCCGCGTGATTGATCGCCTCCTGGCCGTCCTCGTGACTGTCCGGAGGAGAGGCGACCTCTAGGGGCAGATCGACGTTTCCTGCACTGACGACGATGAGCACCTGGTGCGAGGCGGCAAGGTGGTCGAGAGCGCGAGCCCAGGCGCCAATCGTGTAGTCAAACGGGCGGCGCGGATCGCCGATTGAATGGTTGATGATGCGGACCGATGGAGCTGCGGGCTCGCCGCCGCCCGTTCCTCTGAAGAGGCGCACCACGGCGCGGTGCACGAGATCGACTGGCAATTCGTCATCGGGCACCCCTTCAAGTGCCCGGGTGCCACCCGTCGGTATCGGCTGCAGGATCGGTCTCACGTAAATCGGCCGCCCAAGGGCCTCGTCGCCTGCCTCCAAGTCCCCGTGGATGATCAGCGAAGCCATGGCGGTCCCGTGAACCCGGCTCACCGCCGGGTAGCGAGCTTCCCAGTTGTCCGGATCGTCGATCCGCAGACGTCCAGCCAGGCGTTGGTGTTGCTGGATTGGGAGCCCGCCAAGTAGAGCCACGATTGGCTCCCGATCGACAGTTGGCGCCGCCTCAAAGGGCCTTGGCTCTGCTTCACCGTCCGGCGCAATGGTCACAGCTTGGCCGATCGGTCTGATCTTCAAGATCTGTGCGGCGCGCACCAGTGGGCTTGCATGGTCCCTGATCACGGCCTGTGCGGAATCGATGGGGAGCGATACCAGGACCCCGTGGTACTGGATCTCCGGGATAGCCGCCCTGCGTATTACACGACCCAGGACCTCTTCCGTGAGGCGCCTGATCGTGGTCTCTGCCTGATCCCGATCCTGCGCCGCCGAGCGGAACCAGAGCTCGAGTTCGGCGGTCACCACTTCCTGAGCGCCCGCGACTAGATCCTCGAGCTCATCGGCGAATCCGGTCGCACTGAGCCGGTCCGCCGGGCCCCACGGTCGGATCTCGCGTAGAAGACGGAACAGATCCCGCCACTTCGTCCGGCCGCGCTGGAAGCTCGGGTGGTCCGGGGTCTCCTTGAACAGCGCCCATAGCCGCTGTAGCTCGGTCAAGCCACGCTGATTCGTCATGAGCAGGTACAGGCGTCCCGAGAGGCCACGCTCGCGATCCCGTTCGCTGTAGAAGTCGTCGTCCGGCGACATGTCATCGAGATCGATGTCGCCCAACCATTCGAGCCCGCGCAAACCCCGTACCGCTCGAACGAAGTCGTCAACGCGCCCAACAGTCTCGAGCACGAGCATTTCCTCGGGCTCAACGCCGGGAACATCTGCCCGAATCTCGGCGCGCCGCTGCTCAAAGGCTCGCTCCAGCGCCTCAAACTTCGGGTCGAGTCGCTCGACCTGCCGCGGACCTGTCGGCCTGTGTAGCTTCGGGATCCCGCCTCCCGGCGCATGGCGGTGGGCGACTCCCGGCGTCGCGAAGAAGATGTGGGGCCGGTCGGGCATTGACAGCCTACTGGAGTGTGGTCGAGCGAGGCGTGAGGCGAGCGGCGCGCCTCTTCACGAGGTGGCTCAAGTCGGGCTCGGGTTCGCTGAGGACCTTACGTCGCATGACGTCGAGCCCAAAGAGCTCGAGCTCCGAGAAACTGCGTCCTGCTAGGAGTGTCGCGAGGTCGTTCCGGAGAGGGCCGAGAGATTGCTCAAGCAACTCCTCGAACTGGTCAAGCCAGCGAGACAGTTCGGGCGGCCCGGGCGAAGGCAGCTCGAGCTGAAGATCAAAACGACGCCAGACAGCGCGGTCGAGCAGTTCCGGATGATTCGTCGCCGTGACGACGATCACGTAACTGGGTAGGTCATCGATCTGGAGGAGTAGCGAACTAACCACTCGCTTCACTTCGCCGGTGTCGTGCGGGTCGCCGCGTTCCTTACCCAGCGTGTCGAATTCGTCGAGGAATAGGACGCACTCGCGGGTCCGGACGTGGTCGAACACTTCGCGGAGGCGGGAGGCCGTCTCTCCCAAGAAGCTCCCGATGACTCCCTCGTACCGGACCACGAGAAACGGCAACGCGAGGGCCTCGGCGATCCCTTCCGCGACCGATGTCTTTCCGTTCCCCGGCGGGCCGGTGAGCAGGAGTTTGTGACGCGGTTCCAGTCCGTGGGCTCGGAGCAGCGACTGGCGTGCCTGCTCCTCGATGACCTCGTCGATCTCCTCTCGAGTCGCTGGTCGGAGGATCAGATCCTGCAGACGGCGCTGAGGGGCGAGTTCCAGAATGAGGCGGCCCAGCCCGAGCGCGGCCGCCGGTGGATGCTGTTGCACAAGGTCTTTGCCCGTCCCGTTCAGATACTCGGCAAGCCTGTCGGCCAGCACGTGGTGCTGCTTGCCGCGTTCCTCGGCGATGATCGCCTCGAGCGAACGACGGAACGTGACGGAGTCGGATCTGCTTCCGGCTCGAACGAGTGCCAGTAGCAAGTCAGCGCGAGGCATCACACGCCAGCGTAAGGGTTTCCCAGCGGCTCACAGCATGAGCGTATCGCAGCCGGGTCACCTCGGACTCGCCCGCCACGCTGGCCAGCGGCCGGCCGTGGGGACGATCCCAGCACAACTGCTATTCGACGCGGTGTCAGGAGCTGGCCAGACGACGTCCGAGCCGATCGGCGGGTGACGCGGCTCGGTGCCTGGCCACGAGATCCGCCTCCGTCAGGCTCACGTATCGGCGGACCATGTCGAGCGTCGCGTGCCCGAGGATCTGCTGGAGGCTGAACACGTCACCGCCGTTGACGAGGTAGCCGCGGGCGAACGTATGGCGGAAGGTGTGCGGGCTGCAGCGGGTGCCGACGCCGGCGCGCCGGCCGAGCCGTGCGACCGCGTAGTGGATGCCGCGCCGGCTGAGCCGACCGCCGTAGCGATTGACGAAGAGCGCCTCGGACGAGCCGATGTTCCCGCGCTCAGCGATGTAGCGGACGAGGGCCCGGCGGGCGGTCGCGCCGAGGGGCACGATGCGCTCCTTCGAGCCCTTGCCGAGCACCCGGATCGTGCCGTCGGGGCGCAGATCGCCGACCCGCAGTGCCGCCACCTCGGCGAGCCGCAGCCCGGTGTCGAGCATGAGGAACACCAGCGCCCGTTCGCGCGGCTCGGCGAGGGCCAGCAGCCGCTGCAGATCGCCATCACTGAACGGCGCGATGAGCTTGTGGGGGACCTTTGGCCGGCGGAGCGACCGGAAGCCAGCAGCCGCGGCGAGCTCCTCGGCCGCGCACCAGTTACCGAATGCCTTCAAGCCCCGGACGTAGCCGGCGATCGATTCGGGCGCGAGCGACGCGCGCAGCTCGAGCAGCCAGGCCCGCAGCTCCGCTGCGCCGATTCGGTCGACCGGCCGATCGGAGCCGAACCGGCCCACGGCCCGGCCGGTAATCATCCCGTACCACTCAATGGTCCGCGGCGACGCCCCCTCGGCGGCCTTGGCCGCTGCGAACAGGTCGGCTGCCGCGCCGAGGCCGACTGCGAGTGCATCCCCTGAGAAACGATCAGGGGACGTATCAAGCGAATCGCGATCGAGGCGCACAGAGTCAGGCGAACATGCCGGGGTGGAGTCAGGCGAACGAGCCACGGTTCGACCTCCTCGGCGACGGCGTCGTGAGGGGTCGAGACCACAACATCTTGCGGTATCCGAGCCTCGGAGGCCTAGATGTTGTGGAGTTGGCTGGCGAGGAAGGATTCGAACCTTCAATCCCCTGATCCAGAGTCAGGTGCCTTACCGTTAGGCCACTCGCCAGCGGCTCAGAGCGACATGCTAGCAGAGGGGTCGATTCGGAATCCGCTCGCGCCCGATGGCGCCTGGCCGATGGCGCGTGCCCGATGGCGTCTGGTCGGGCGGCGCCTGGCCGTGTGCTGCCCGGTCCGCCGGGCGTCAGGTGTCCTGCCGGCCCTGCGCCTGGACCTTCGCCCAGGTGTCCTTGAGCGTGAGCGTGCGGTTGAAGACGAGGCGGTCAGGCGTCGAATCGGGGTCCGGAGTGAAGTAGCCCAGTCGCTCGAACTGGACCGTCTCGCCGACCGGCACCGCGGCGAGGCTCGGCTCCACGAGGCAGCCGAGGAGCACCTGCTCGGACTCGGGATTCAGGTCCGCGAAGAGGTCGCCGCCGTCCGCTCCGGGATCCGGGCGGGTGAACAGGTGGTCGTACAACCGCACCTCCGCGGGCATGGCGTGATCGGCCGGGATCCAGTGGAGGGTCGCCTTGGGCCGGCGGCCGTCGGGTGCGTCTCCGCCCCGGGTGGCCGGGTCGTACGTGCAGCGCAGCTCGACGATTGCTCCGGCCGCGTCCTTGACAACCTCCCGACAGGTCACGAAGTACGCGGACCGCAGCCGCACCTCGCGGCCCGGGGCCAGGCGGAAGAACTTCGCCGGAGGGTCCTCCATGAAATCATCGCGCTCGATCCACAGCTCGCGCGTGAAGGGCACCTTGCGACTCCCGGCCGACGGATCCTCCGGGTTGTTGACGATGTCCATCTCCTCGAGCCGCCCCTCGGGGTAGTTCTCGATGACGACCTTGAGCGGTCGCAGGACGGCGAACCGTCGGGGAGCCTGCCGGTTGAGGACGTCGCGCACCGCGTGCTCGAGCATGCCCACCTCGACCACGCTGTCGCTCTTCGCCACTCCGATCATGGCGGCGAAGTCGCGGATGCCCTCGGCAGGGAAGCCCCGCCGCCGCAGCCCCGAGATGGTCGGCATCCGCGGATCGTCCCATCCGCGCACGTGCCCTTCGTTGACGAGGCGCAGGAGGACCCGCTTGGAGAGGACGGTGTACGTGAGGTTGAGACGCGCGAACTCGTACTGCCGGGGGCGTGAAGGCACCGGGAGGTTCTCGATGAGCCAGTCGTAGAGGGGCCGGTGAGCCTCGAACTCCAGCGTGCAAATGGAGTGCGTGATGCCCTCGATCGCGTCGGACTGGCCGTGCGCGAAGTCGTACGTCGGGTAGATGCACCACGCGTCACCCGTGCGCGGATGCGCGGCGTGCACGATCCGGTACAGCACGGGGTCTCGCAGGTTGATGTTCGGCGAGGTCATGTCGATCCTGGCGCGCAGCACCCGCGCCCCGTTCGGGAACTCGCCCTTTCGCATCCGTTCGAAGAGTTCGAGGCTCTCCTCGACCGGCCGGTCCCGCCAGGGGCTGTCCCGACCGGGTTCGGTGAGCGTGCCGCGGTGCTCGCGGATCTCGTCCGCCGAGAGGTCGTCGACATAGGCCTTGCCGGCCCGGATCAGGTTGACGGCCCACTCGTACAGCTGTTCGAAGTAGTCTGAGGCGTAGTACAGGTGCTCGCCCCAGTCGAAACCCAGCCAGCGGACGTCCGCCTGGATGGCGTCGATGTACTCCTGCTCTTCCTTCATCGGATTCGTGTCGTCGAAGCGCAGGTGGCAGCGGCCGCCGAACTCGCGCGCGATGCCGAAGTTGAGGCAGATCGACTTGGCGTGACCGATGTGCAGGTAGCCATTCGGCTCCGGCGGGAAGCGCGTGACGATCGTCTCGTGCGTGCCGTCCCGCAGGTCGGCGGCCACGATCTCACGGATGAAATCGGCTCGCTCCGGCGGGGTTGACGTCTTGATGTTCACGAGGTGGCGGCTCCCGTCTCGTGGCTCATGGAGACGCGGCTCGCGCGGCAACGGAGGCTTGCGCCATCTGCTCCGACGGAGACCGCAAGGCCACCACGAGGGTCTGCAGTCGAATGCTGGAGATCGCGAAGGACCTCGGGACGCAGGCGCCGGGGGCGTGGTTCGATACGCGCGCCCACACCACCCAGGCCCCTCGTCCAACGCCCGCCGGCCCGTTGTGGGGGCCGGGGGGTAGTGTTGGGAGAAGTGGCCGTTCAGGCGTCGGACTCACCGGATCCAGACGTACGGTCGTGATCGCAAGAATGGCTGGCGAGGAAGGATTTGAACCTTCGGTCTCCTGATCCAGAGTCAGGCGCCTTACCGCTTGGCCACTCGCCAGCGCAAACCCACGGATGATACCGCAGCGGCCTGCCGTGAGCGTGGGCGAGCACGGTTCCCGCCTGTCTCGGCCCTCCTTCGCGGGATGGTCGTGACGGTGTCAGGGGTGGTCACACACGGTTGACGTCACGCGAGATGGTGGCCGATCGGAGAAACGCTCCGAAGGATCAGGAGGGAGGCCTGCCAGCCCGGGCTGCCCCGTGCCACGGAGGGCGCCACGTGCAGGTTCCCTGCTCGAGAGCCAGCGGGTCCCGTCGCCCGATCGGGCCGTGCTCAACCCATGGTTCCGCGCAGCCGATACCCGGTGGAGCGAGGCTCGAAGTGTGCGGCACCGTCGCGCGCAGGGCCCGGGGCGCGGCACGCGACCGAGGACCGTGACAGGGGAAAGGTGGCAACGAACATGGCCGGCATCCGACTGGGCGTCCGAAGCAAGCTTCTCGGGACCTCGGGGGCGATCCTGGTCCTGATGCTCGTGGTGGGTGGGATCTCGATCGTCAACCTGGGCGCGGTCAACGCCGAGGGTGGGACGATGTACGAGTCTGGGGCGATGCCGCTCTATCAGATCGACCAGGTGGATGCCGGCCTCGAGAATCTCGCCCGCGAGCTGAACCTCGGCGTTCTGAAGGCCGGTGACGCGGCCACGGTCGCCAGCGTCCAGAAGGCGGTCGCCGACGACCAGACGACGATCCAACAGAACCTGGGTGATCTTGCGCAGCAGACCGGGTTCAGCGCCCAGGAACAGGTGCTGGTGCAGCAGCTGCAGCAGGCTCTCCCGGCCCTCCGGCCCGCGGTGCAGGCTGTCCTGGCCGATCTGGCCGCCGCCGACACGGTCAAGGCCACGACCGACCTTGCGGCCGCCACCAGCGCCAACGACGCGATGATGCGCCCGCTCGACCAGCTCACTCCGCTCAGGCTGCAAGCCACCAAACAGCAGGACGCGGCCATCGGGGCGGCGTACGACCAGGGCCGGCTGCTGACGCTCGTGGGCCTGGTCGTGGCTCTCCTGGTGGGCTTCGGGCTCAGCCTCTGGATCGCGCGGGACATCGCGACTCGGCTGCGGGCGGTGCAGGGCCAGATGCACGCGATGAACGACGGCGTCGCCCGGTTCTCCGCGTGCCTGGATGCCCTGGCCACGAACGACCTGACGGCTGCGTACGAAAGCAGGATCTCGTCGCTTGCGCATCAGGGCTCCGACGAGATCGGCCAGACCGCGGACACCGCGAACGAGTTGCTGGCGGGGCTGACCGCCATGGCCGCCAGCTACGAAACCGCGCGCACGAGCCTGAACCGCACGATGGCCGAGGTCGGGCAGACCTCCGCCTCGCTCGCGGAGTCGAGCACCCAGCTCAACAGTGCCGCCGCCCAGTCCGGGGCCGCGGCGGGTCAGGTCGCGCAGACGATCAGCCAGGTGGCTGCCGGGGCCACCGACCAGGCCCGCGCGGCGTCGGAGACGACGAGTGCGGCCCAGGAGCTGTCGGCCGTCGGCGCGCAGGTGGGGGCAGGGGCGGCCGAAACGATCCACAGCGTCGAGGCGGCGGCGGCGGCGATCGACCGCATGGCCCAGGCCGTCGCAACCACCTCCGAGGTTGCCGGGCGCCTGGCGTCGGTTGCGGCCAGCGCCGAGAGTGCCGCGGACCAGGGGGCCGGGGCCGTGCGCGAGACCATCGCCGGCATGGAACGCATCCGCAGCGCCAGTGCGACAGCGGCCGACCGCGTGCGCGAGCTCGGGACGAGGTCCTCGCAGATCGGCGCCATCGTCGAGACCATCGACGACATCGCCGAGCAGACCAACCTGCTCGCGCTCAACGCGGCGATCGAGGCCGCCCGCGCCGGCGAGCAGGGCCGCGGCTTCGCCGTGGTCGCCGACGAGGTGCGCAAGCTCGCGGAGCGCGCGTCGGGCGCGACCAAGGAGATCGCCGCCTTGATCAGCGAGGTGCAGGCCGTGACGGGTGCGGCCGTCTCGGCCATGGAGAGCGGCGCTGTCGAGGTGACCACTGGGGCGGCGCTGGCCGAGCGTGCCGGCACCGCCCTCGATGCGCTCGGTGAGACGGTGGGGGCCACGCGCGATGCGGCGGCGCGGATCAACGAGAGCGTGAGGTCCGCCCAGCTCGGCGCGACCGACGTGGTGGCTGCCTCCGATGCGATCAGCCGCATCGCGGCCCAGACCAACGAGGCGGTCGCGCGCCTCACCGCCGCGTCCGCCACCGTCACCCGCTCGATCGAGTCGATCGCCGCGGTCTCCGAGGAGAACTCCGCCGCCGCCGAGGAAGTCTCCGCTGCCACCGAGGAGATGTCGGCCCAGGCCGAGGAAGTCGTCGCCTCGGCCGGGTCGCTCGCGGAGATGGCCAGCCAGCTCGACGCGCTCGTCGGACGCTTCCGCCTCGAGGCCGGTGCGGCATCCGGGCAGGTTCCGGCGATCTCGAACGTCGTCCAGCGTCGCCGCTCGTCCGACTGGCAGACGAGGGCGGCGTAGCCGCCGTTCGGGGGTTACGCACCGGGGCGGGGTCGGCATCCAGGTCGACCCCGCCCCGACCATTTCACCGCCCCGCGCGGCCGCGCTGACGCCTTGTGGCGATCAGTCGAAGGCCTGCAGCAGCTCCGCGATCTGATCTCGCACGGCCGGCAGCCCGTCGGCCCACGCCGAGTGTTCGATCCCAAGCATTGCGAGCGATGAGGCCGGCCCATCATCCATGCGTGTGTCGATGGGAGCCGGCCGGCTCAGCGGCGCGACGAGGCCATCTGCGATCCCCACCAGTTCGGCGAGGCTGCCCGGCCGCGGCGCATGGTGCGCCCGCAGGACTTCGCCGATGGGTTCGGGCAGGCTCCAGTTGGCAACCAGGATCGCTCCGACCTCCTCGTGGGTGGCCCCGCAGACGCGCCGCTCGTCGTCCGCGGTGGGTTCCATCCGCCTGGCCAGCGCCAGGGCGGCGTAGGCGTCGCGCCCTTGATCGAGCAGGTACAGGCGCCCCAGGTCGTGCAGCAGCCCCGCAGCGAACGCGGCCTCCTGGTCACGGTGGGTCAACCGCGCCAGCTCGCGACAGATGACCGCGGCACGGACCGCATCGCCCGAGAACCGCGCCGCCACCACGGATTGCTGGATCGACTGGTTCCGCGCGCGGCGCGCCAGGGCGATCGAGGCGAGCGCCAGCTGGCGAAGCAACGCATCGCCCAGGATGGCGATGGCGCGCGGCAGCGTCGAGACCGACTGCACCGGTGCGTAGAACCCGGAGTTGGCGACCCGCAGCACGCGGGCGGCCAGCTCGGGGGATGCCTCGATCAGGCGGGCCAGTCGGGCCGCCGAGGCGGTACCGTGCCGGATCTCCGCCTCGACCCGTAGCAGCGCGGCGGACGGCGTGGTCGCGTCGGAACGGCGCACGATGTCGCGGGCACGCTCGAGTCCGTCAGGCCACGACGAGGACATCGGGCCGGCAGCGAGACCGAATGCACGCATCATGGTCGCCGCTCGGCGCTGGCCGACCACCCCGCGGCGACCAGGGCCGCCACGAGCAACACGGCGACAGCCCCGGCCACGCCGGCCGGAAGCGGGATGGCGCGCACCACCGCGATCGCCTCGTCCACGACGTTGGTCGGGGGGAGCGGGCCCGCCCTGGTCGCTCCGCCGGCGGGAACCCCGGGCGTCGCCGGTGCCAGCAACGACGACGGCCGTGGCATGGCTGCCAGCGCCAGTCCGGGGCCGTCGGACCCCAGCGAGACGCGCACCGCGCGGGTGCCGTCGACGGTCCAGGCGCCGAGCGTCGTCCCCTCGAGCGCCAGGAGGACCCCTCCGTCGTCGCTGGCTGCGATCGCTGTGAACGTGCCGCTCACGCTCTGCCAGAGGTGCGCGCCACTCGCCGTCACGCGCCACAGCTGGTGTGCCGACGCCACCACCGCTCCATCCTGAACGGAGGCGACCGCGACCGGGTCTGCGCTGAGGTGGCGCGCCCAACGCGGGTGACCCGTCTGGAGGTCGATTGCCACCAGCTGCGCGGGATTGCGCGTGGCGACGTACCCGGTGCCGCCGCGATCCACCGCGAGTGCGTCGATCGCCCCCTCGACACGGCTGACCGTTGTGCGGCCGCTCGTCGCGTCGATGACGGCGATCCACGCGGCCCCCGTCGAGGCCGCGAGCGCCTGCGCCTGGCGGCGATCGGCGGCGAGCAGGTTCACCGCGCCCGGCAGCGCATCGCCGAGGGTGACGGCGCCGCTCGCCGAGTCGACGAGCGCGACCCTGTCGAGCGCCGGCAGCGCGGCCACGACCGTGCTGCCGAGCGGCACCGCCAGCGCGACGGCCGCGGCCGGCAGGTCGATGCCGCCGCTGACCGAGATCGAGGCGATGTCGACGGTCGTGAGGCGCTGCGTGCCGCTGGAGATGAAGAGGGTACGGCCGGAATTCGCGAAGGCCAGGTCGGTGGCCGCCGGCGACACGGCCACGCGGTTGACGATGCGCTGTGTCGCGACCTGGATCTCCAGCACATGTGTCCCGGCCGCGATGTAGACGTCGCCGATACCGTTGGCCGCGGCGGAGTCGGCCGCGAGCGCCAGCGATCCCAGCGCCAGGAGGCTCGCAAGGATCCCCTGGACCGCCTTCGGCACCTGCGCCATCTCGCCTCCCGTGAATCCGTGCGGGCGGTCCGCCCGAATCCGTGAAGGAGGGGAGCGCGAGGCACGCGCCGCGCGACACCCCCCTGGGGACCGGTGGGGCGGACGCCCACGCCGGTCCCACGGGTGAGGTGTCGGCCGGGATGGCGCAGGACTTCAGCGTGTGGCCGGCGCAGCTGCGCCAGCCGGCCCGCGCCGACCGCTCCACGCGCACCGATGCGGCGCGGTGACGGCCGGACACTCCTACTGACGGAGGTTGACCAGGTCCTGCAGCATCTGGTCGGAGGTCGTGATCACGCGTGTGTTGGCCTCGAAGCCGCGCTGCGCAGCGATCATCTCGGTGAACTCGGTGGCGAGGTCGACGTTCGACATCTCGAGCGTGCCGGTCAGTACGCTGCCGCGGTCACCAGAGCCGGGCACGCCCACGCTCGCCTGTCCGGAGGCAGAGGAGGTGATGAAGTTGTTGTCGCCGTCGCGGAGGAGTCCGGCGGGGTTCCGGAACGAGGCCAGGGCGATCTGACCGAGGACCTGACTGTGTCCATTCGAGTAGACGCCGCTGATCTGGCCGTCGCTGCCCACGGAGAAGGTGGTGAGCTGTCCGCTGGGGTAGCCGTCGGCGGTAGCGCTCGGGTCGCTCGGGGCGGCGAACTGCGTCATGGAGGAGAAATCCACGGTGCTGCTGAGCGTCGTGGTCGATCCGGAGCTGGAACCGAACGTCAGTGTCAGTGTGCTGGTCGTGCTCGTGTCGAGGGTGCCCGGAGACGACGTGCTCGTGAAGCTGAGACTTGACACGCTGAGGCTGGGCTTGTCGGTGGGGTCGTTCGGATCGGTGGCCGCCACGTTCCAGGCGCCGCTCCCCTGGTTCGTGAACGTCAGGTCGATCTGGTGGCTGGCGCCCAGCGAGTCGTAGACGGTGAGCGTCGTGCTGACGGTGGATCCGGCGGTCGGGTTCGCCGGATCCGTGCTGGTGTTCTGGGGTGCCGAGGCGTCGAGATTGCCCGTGACCGTGGCGTTGGCGGTGGCCTGGGGCGCGATCTGCTGGCCGATCGGGATGACCAGGTTCTTCAGCGGGCCCGTGGTGTCGATCGTGCCCGTCGAATCGGCCTGCCAGCCCTGGACCTTGAGTCCGCTCGCCGGGTTCACCAGCGAGCCATCCAGCGACGTGTCGAACGAGCCGTCACGCGTGTAGTACTGCTGCGCGCCGTCGGACAGGACGAAGAACCCGTCGCCCTGGATGGCCATGTCGGTGAGCTTGCCTGTCGACTGCAGGTTGCCCTGCGTCTGGAGCACGTCGATGCCGGCCACGGTCATCCCCAGCCCGACCTGGGCCGGGTTGATGCCGCCCAGCCCGCCGCTCGGCGCGGTCGCACCGTGCTCGGTCTGCGAGAGGATGTCCTCGAAACTGACGCGACTGGCCTTGTAGCCGGTGGTGTTCACGTTGGCGATGTTGTTGGCGATGACGTCGAGCATCTCCTGGTGGCCGTGCAGGCCGGAGATGGCCGAGTAAAGCGACCGTAGCATCTGACACCTCCTGGCGCCGCATCGATCGACGATGCAGCGCCGTGGACTGGATCGTCCGCGTCCGGGAGGGCCTCCTCGCTGAGGACCGGCACGACGTCCCGGAACACGCGGCGGACGGACGGCGAATGATCGGTTCAGCCGGCGGAAGTCCGCGGCCGACCGGCTCAGGCGACGACCACGCTGTCGATCTGGGTGAAGACAGCCTCCTTTCCCGAAGACGGCCGGACGGCAGTGACCACGGTCTGGCTCGGCACATGCACGACATAGGCGACGCCTTCGAGCATCACCAGCGACGTTTGGGCGCCCTTGCCGGCGAGTGTGTCGAGCGCGCGGACAAGGCGGCTCCTTGCTTCGTCGCCGAGGGCGATCCCGCGCTGGTCGAGACGCCGAGCAGCATGCGCGGAGAGCTGCAACTCACCGCCGCGCGCCTCGCTGAGGGCGTCGGCGAAGGTTGAGCCTGTCTGTTCCGGACTCGCCGGCCCGGTGCCAGGCTCGGAGCCGAGCGGGCTGGGGGCCCTGGGAGCGTGCGACTCGATGCGTTGGATCAAGGGATCACCTCCGGGCGGGGAGCGCGCGTCCGCCTGTGCTCACAGGCCGGCTCAACTGACACCTGAACTCGCGGTCGTGCCACCGACCGCGCCGCTCGAGCTCGACGGGCTGCCGACCGTCGTCACCTTGGTCGCGTCGACCGATTGACCGTCGACCGTCAGCGACAGCCCGCTGGCGGTCTGCTGGACACTGTCCACCACGCCGGTCACCGGCTGCCCGCCCGCGCTGGTCCCACTGACGGTGCGCCCGATCAGCGACGACGCCTGGGCCAGCTGGCTTCCCTGCATGGCCGTGGTCAGCTGCTGGAGCATCTCGATCATGGAGAACTGTGCGAGCTGGCTGACCATCTGGGTCTCATCCATCGGGCTCGTCGGATCCTGGTTCTGCAGCTGCGCGAGAAAGAGCTTGAAGAACGCGTCCTGGTCGAGCCCGTAGACCGACGTCGACCCGCTTGCGCTCCCGCTGCCGGTGGCGTCGACGCTCCCGGCGCCACTGGCGCTCCCGCTGCTCCCCGTGCTCGGCGAGGCCAACGAAACTCCACCGACTGTGGTCATTTCACTGCACTCCCGTCATGCCCGGACGTCCAGGCGATGCACGCCTGCCCCGGGGACATGCATGCGCCGCGCGAAGCCGCGTGGCCGGTCGCTCATCGCGGTTGCCGGGCCGGTCTGTTCGCCGGGCGCTCCGCGGTCCTGTCTGTCGCCAGCGCCGTGATCGACAGCACCGCCTGTCCCGCCAGAACCCGCGTGGACCTCGACCCGGATCCCACGGAGTTCACCCGTTGCCTGCAGGTGTTCCGTGGCACGCGACAACGCGGCGGCGGCTGCGGGGTCGCGTGCGATCAGCTCGGCGCGCACGGTCTCTCCGTCGTGGCCCGCGACGAGCATCCGCACGTCGCCCAGGTCTGGGTGGCGCAGGCGCACGTCGAGCCCCGGCGCCGGTGGTGCCCCGAGCACGCGCAGCCGGTTCACCGCCTGCACGAGCACGGTCTCTGCCGCCCGCTCGGCGCGATCGGTGACGACCGGCGGCGGGCCCCCGGCCGCATCCCGGGAGCCCTGGGCGCTACCCGCGACGCCGAGCGAGCCCGCTCCGGCGAGTGGGGCGTTCAGGCCGGCGGAGGTGCCTGACGGCGAGAGGCTGGCCGTCGCCGGGCCGGCGCCCGGCACGGAGGATCCGGGCGTGGAGCCCGATCGTGCGGCCGGTCGGCCGACATCCGGACCGGTCACCGGCGCGCCCGACGAAGCGCCCGACGAAGCGCCCGACGAAGCACCCGGCGCGACATGACCCACGTCCGGCGCTGCCACGGGCGGCGCCGGATCCGCCCCGCCGTGTGCGGCATCCACGCCGCGAGCGGGGGGTGTGCCGGAGCCCTCGGCAGGGCGTGCGGCGTGGGTGCCCGCGCCAGCTCCGGGCCCGGCGGTCCCGAGATCGGCCAGGATCGGGGCGACGCGTGCGTCCGGGCCCTGGCCGGGTCCGCTCCTCTCGAGTGGGCCGCCAGCGGGATGCGGGGCCGGCGGTGTGCCCGGTGGAGGCGTGCCCGGTGGCGTCCCGTGGCCTGCGCCCGGCCCGAGGCGTGCACCCAGCCCCAGGTCTGCGCCCGGGGTCGTCGTGGCTGCGGTGACCGTCGTGGCCTCGGACGGATCGCCGGGTGTGGGTCGGGTGGGCGCGGCGTCGCCCGGCGCGACCCCGCCCGAGGTGAGCTCGGTCCTCAACGGACCGGTCGCCAGCGTGGCGACCAGGCCGGCCTGCTGCACGGGCGTCCCGGTGGCCCCGCCCTGCTCGTCAGTCGATGCCGCGTCGGAACCCGGCAGTCCGGCAGGAGCGCCGGAGTCGGAGACGCCGCCCGGTGATCGGGCGGGTCCCGCCGGTGGAGCAGCAACCCCTGGCTCCGCCGCACCCGCGATCGTCGTCGCGGCGGGTGCCACGCCGGCAACTCCGCGCGCGCCGTCGGCTGTCGGGGCCGTGGAGCGTGGGCCGGAGCCGCCGTCACTGCGCGGTCTCCCGCGCCGGCGCTGGGGGCCGTGCGCCTTCGCATCTGGGTTGCCGGCTCCGTCGGCCGCCGGGTCCACACGAGCGCCGGCACCATCGCCCGACGGCGAGCAGGATGGCATGGTCCCGGCGTCGGGACCGACCCCGGCGTCGGGATCGGCACCGGCAGCGCAGGTGCCCTGGCACGCGCCGATCCCCCGGGATGCGCCGCCGTCGTCGGCGGGCCGCATCGCGCGGCCGGGCGAAGCCGCACCGTCCGGCAGCGTCGGAGCGGTCGCCTCGAGCACATCGTGAAACGCCCAGGCCGGCGGTGGGGTCGAAGGGGAACTGCCGGTCGACGAGTCGCCCGGGCTGTTGGGCGCGCCGGAGAGCACTGCCGTGAGCGTCAGGGCCATCGTCTCAGGCTCCCGGCGTCATGGCTTCGCGCAGCATGGCCAGGCTGCCGGCCAGCATGCGCGACACGCCCGAGTAGCGGATCTGGGTGTCGGCGAGCTCGGTCATCTGGGCGTCGACATCCACCGTGTTGCCGTCGTTGCGCATGGCTTGCGCCGTGGTCTGCAGGCTGTCGCCACCGGACGGCAGGACCGTGCCGGTGAACTGCCGCGGGTCGGTGTGCCGCAGTGGCTGCGTCCCGTCGCCCTCGCCGGTGAGGAGCCCAGCGGCTGCCGCCTGCGCCTGCAGGGCTCCCTCGAAATCCACGGCCACCGGCTGGTAACCGGGCGTGTCAACGTTGGCGATGTTGGTGCCGATCGCGGTCTCACGCTGGGAGAGCCCGCGGAGCGCATCTCCGAGGATCAACGCGGTTGGATCGATGAGTCCGGTCACACAGACGTCCCTCCCGCCATGACCGCGGCGCAGCCCGGCCGCAACGAGGCACCGGCCGTGGCGTGGCCGGATCTGGCCGCCATGGAACCCCCACGAAGGTTCATGTCGCCTCCTTGAGCAAGCTGTTCCAGGTCGTCACCACGTGATCGATGTACGCGTGGGTCGTGGCGTCGTCAGGCACGCCACCGGCTGCCCGCACCACCCCTCTCCCGTCGTGGTATGCCGCCAGCGCGAGATCGACCCGGCCGAACTGCTGCGCGCCACCCTGCAGGTAGCGCGCGCCACCCTGCAGGCTCTGCTCCGGATCGAACGGGTTGCTGACTCCCAGTTCCTGCGCCGTCGCCGGCATCAGCTGGGTCAGTCCCTCTGCTCCGGCCCACGATCGCGCTGACGGGTCGAAACCGGACTCCGTCTGCACGAGCGCGGCCAGCAGGAACGGGTCGAGGTCCGCCCCCGCCGCCGCGTCACGAATCTGCGTGCCGTAGGGAATGGACCCCTCGATCCGGCCGAACTGAGCAAGCAGCTCGGGCGTGGCCAGGGCCGTTCCAGGCCCCGGTGCCGCACCGTCTGCCGGCGCGGAGTTCGCCACGGAACCGACCGGCAGAGCGCCGGCCCGTAGCCAGGGCATCGGGTCGACGGCCACACCGTTGTGCCACAACTCGAAGTGCAGATGCGGACCCGTGGTGTTGCCCGTCATGCCCACGCTGCCGATCACATCTCCCTGGCGCACCAGCGTGCCGACCTGGACCGGCAGGTCCGGCGCAAGGTGCGCGTACCGGGTGATGCTGCCGTCGGCATGCTCAATGGCCACGACCACCGCGCCGTCCGCGACCCGCCCGGCCGCAATGACGCGCCCCGCGGCGGCGGCATGGACCGCCGTACCGAGCGATGCCGCCAGATCGACCCCGTCGTGGAAGTGGGCGTACCGAACGCCATCGACGGTGGCGGGCGGTTCGAGGACGCAATCGGTGGGGCCGAAGGGCTGCGTGACGGTGGCGCCCATCAGCGGTGCGACGAACGCCAGGTCCGCGGTGGGCGTCGAGCCCGCCGCCACGACGGGCTCTGTCCCCGCCCCGAGCGCCCCACTCGGCGTCGCGCTCGTCATGCTCGCCAGCGCCTGGGAAAACGAGCCAACCGGTGCGGAGCCGCCGGCCGCCAGGGCGGGCGCCGGGGTCGGGTTGCCGGGCGCACCGGCGGCTCCGGGACCCGCGGCAACCCCTGCCGCCCCCTCGGGCTCCCATCCGTCGGAGCCCAGGAGGGTGCGGATCTGCGCGATGCGCGCCAGGACGTCGGCCAGGCCAGCCGGGGTCGGCAGCACCATCATGCGCCACGCCCTCCCGACTGATACACGTATTGGGCGGTGGCCACGTCCGCCAGCCGTGCGATCTCACGGCGTTCCTCGGCCCGTCGCGCCAGCGCGCGGTGCCGCTGCAGCAGACGTTCCACCACCTCGCGACGCTGGGTGGCCTCGGCCAGGCGCGCCCGAGCCGACGTCACGCCTGCCTCAGCGTGGCGAACGGCGTCCGCCGCCCGATCGCGTGCCACCACGGCCGACGTCAGCGCGGCGGAGGCCGCGTGGTAATCGGCGCCACTCGCGCGGCCGGTCTGCAGGTGGGCGACCCACGCTTCCTCCGCGGCGACCGCTGCGCGGCGGGCCTGCAGGGCTGCGAGGGTGCTCGCCCGCATCGCCAGCGCCTCGTGAAGGCGTGCCCTGGCGCCGCGCTCTTCAAGCTGGCGAAGCCGCAGCACCACGGTGAGGCGTTCCTGCTTCACGCCGCAGGCACCTCCGCCAGTAGATCCAGCCGCTCCAATCCCCCGATGGCGCCGGCCAGGTCGCCGGGCTGGTCGATGCCCTGGCAGAGAAAGCGTTCGATCGCGGGCCGGAGCGCGATCGCCCGGTCGATGGCCGGGTTCGAGCCGGCCGCGTAGGCACCGACCTCGATCAGGTCGCGGGCGCCCTCGTATTCGGCGAGGGCGGCGCGCAGCGCAGCCGCCAGGCGCCGATGGCGCGGCTGGGACACCGCCGGCATGACCCGCGAGATCGAGCCCAGGACGTCGATGGCCGGATAGTGGTTGCGCTCCGCGAGCGCCCGGGTCAGGACGATGTGCCCGTCGAGGATGGAGCGAACCGTGTCGGCGATCGGCTCGTTCATGTCGTCTCCCTCGACGAGCACGGTGTAGAGCCCGGTCATCGTGCCGCGATCCGAGTTCCCCGCCCGCTCGAGCAGCTGCGGGAGGAGGGAGAAGACCGAAGGCGGGTAGCCGCGCAACGCAGGTGGCTCACCGGCGCCGAGGCCGATCTCGCGCTGCGCCATGGCCAGGCGGGTGACCGAATCCATCATGAAGAGCACGTCCTGGCCGGCGTCGCGGAACGACTCGGCGATCGCGGTCGCGACCCAGGCGGCCTTGAGGCGCAGCAGCGCGGATTGGTCGGAGGTCGCCACCACCACCACCGAGCGGCGCAGTCCGTCGCCCAGCTGTTCTTCCACGAACTCCTGGACTTCGCGCCCGCGCTCGCCGATCAGCGCGATGACGTTCACTGCGGCCGCCGAATGTCGCGCCAGCATGGCCAGCAGGGTCGACTTGCCCACCCCCGACCCGGCGAAGATGCCCAGGCGCTGCCCCTTGCCCACGGTGAGCAGTGCATCGATGGCCCGGACGCCGGTCGACAACGGCGTATCGATCCGAGCCCGCTGCAGGGGATGCGGCGCTCGCCCGTCCAGCGCTCGCTGCTGTGCCACGATCGGGCCGCGCTCGTCGAGGGGGCGGCCGAAGCCGTCGATGACGCGCCCGAGCAGGCTCGTGCCCACCGGCACGCGGAACTGCTCGGCCCGCAGTCGCACCCGAGATCCGGTCCGCACGCCACCCAGCTGGCCGAACGGAACCAGCGTGATGCGCCCGTCGCGGAACCCCACGACCTCGGCGCTCACCATGCCCTCCGGCTCGCGATCGATCCAGCAGAGCGAGCCGACCTGCAGGTTCAGGCCGGCGGCCTCGACCGTGGTCCCAACCACGCGAACGACCTCGCCGCTGGCACGGTAGCGTGGCGCCCCGTCCACCGCGGCGACGAGCTGCTCGCGGAGCACTGAGCCCGGGCGCGGCATGCGCACCGTCATGCAGCGTCCTCCGCGTCGCGCGGCGTGCCGGCGCGAGCGACCGCGGGCACCGTGCGCTCCAGCGCCAACCGGATCTCGTCGAGCGCCACCTCGAGCCCGGCCTCCACCACGCCGTGTTCGTGACGGATCGAGCAACCGCCACGCGGCAGCCGCGGGTCCGCGGCGAACACCCAGCGCTTGCCGAGGTATGCGCTCCCGTACGTCGCCTCCCACGCTTCGCGCACCGGCTCGACGGCGTCGGGATGGAGGTACACGCGTGCCTCGGGGCTCCCGTTGACGCCCTGCAGTGTGCGTTCGATCAGGCCGACCAGGAGCGTCGGGTCCGCGCTCACCTGGCGGTCCAGTACGTGGTGTGCGACGGCCAGGGCCAGTTCGATCACCGCCCGCGCGACCACGGCTGCCTCATGCGGCGCACTCGCCTCGAGCTGTGCGGCGAGCTCCGCCACCGCGGCGAGTTGTGCCTCCAGTTCGGCGGCAGCGCGAGCATGGCCGTCGGCGTAGCCGCGCGCCTCGGCGGCGGCCCTGATGCGTGCCACGCCCTCGGGGTCCAGACTGGCCACGGGTCCCGGACTTGGCTCGTCGGGCGCGTCGGACGCCGTGCCCGACGCCGGGTCGAGCGCCGGCCCAGGCTGAGAGCGGGTGTGCGTCGCGGGGGTGGGGGCCTCGGACGGCTGTGGCCGTCCGAGGCGGCCGTCGGCGACGACGGGACGGATGGGACGACCGCGCAGCACCTGTCGGGCGCGGGGCGGCCCCTCGCCGTCCGGTGCCGTCGCGGCATCGCGCGCGCGCTGGCCCGCCGGGTCACCCGGCTCCGGCGCGACCCCGGGTGCCGCTCGAATGATGTGCTCAGACCAGGACATCGCCACCGTCGCCTCGGTCGATCACGATCTCGTCCTGTTCCTCGAGCCGCTTGATGACCTCGACGATGCGTTGCTGCGCCTCCTCGACGTTCTTGAGGCGCACCTGGGTGGCCAGCGACATCTCTTCGGTGAGCATCTCGGCGGCGCGCTGGGACATGTTCGAGAGGAAGCGCGCGCGCACGGCCTCGCTGGCGTTGCGCAGGGCGAGCGCGAGGTCCTTGGTATCGACGTTGCGGACGACTGTCTGCATCGCGCGGTCGTCCAGCTTCAGCACGTCCTCGAACACGAACATCAGGCGCCGCACCTGGTCGGCGAGCGCCGGATCGTGCGCAGCCAGGCCCCCCAGGATCTCGCGCTCGGTGCTGCGGTCCACCTGGTTGAGCACGTGCGCCAGCGGCCGCACGCCGCCGACCGCCGTGGTCTCGGTGACCAGCGAGGAGAGACGGCGGCGGAGCCCGTCTTCGACGAGCGCGATCATCTCGGGAGTCGTCTGCTCCATCAGCGCGATGCGTTGCGCGACATCGACCTGCAGGCCTGGCTCCAGCTGCATGAGGATGGCGGCCGCGTGCCGTGCGTCGAGGTGCGCGAGGACCAGCGCAATCGTCTGGGGGTGCTCAATGGTCAGGAACTCCGCCACCTGCATGGGGTCGGCGCTGCGGAGAAACTCGAAGGGCTGTTCCTGTTGCGCCTCGCGCACCTTCGTGAGCAGGACGCGGGCGCGGTCCTCCCCGAAGGCCTCGGCAAAGACCCGCACCGCGTAAGACTCGCCGCCCGACAGCGCGCCCACGTCCTGGAAGACGCCGACGTAGGACTCCTCGAGGATGGTGTCCCGGGTCTCAGCGTCGAGGTGCGGCATCTGCAGCAGCTCGCCGGCCACGCGCTCCACCGATTCCGGGGGCATGAGGGCCAGCAGTCTGGCGGCCGCCGTGGTTCCCAGCGCGATCAGCAGCGCGGCGGCCTTGCGCGCCCCGTCGTCGGGCTCGGCCAGCGCCTTCATCGCCGCCCGGCCTCATCGATGAGCCACTGGTTCATGAGGTTCACGAGGGCGTCGGGGCGCTGGTCGGCGACGGTGCGCAATTGTTGCTGCACCCTCGCATGCGGGCTGCCCTCGGCCAGCTCGGGTGCTTCGGGCATCGCTCCGATGGCCGCGTTGGCCGTGCCAGCGCCGAGTTCGCGCAGGCCCGGCGCCCCGAGCACGGTAATCTCCTCGCCACGCCGGCGCAGCGCCCGGGTGTTGCGCCAGAACACGAAGAGCAGGGCGAGTCCGATCAGGATGCCGAGTGCGCTCGGCACCATGCTGCCGGCCTGCTGCAACGCGCCCGGCGGCAAGGGCCCCGCGGATGTGGCGAGGGGCCTGGCGAAGGGGACCGCCGTCAGCGAGACGACGTCGCCACGGGTGGGATCGACGCCGATGGCCGCCGCGATGCTCTGCTTGAGGACGTCCGGGTTGATCCCATTGAGCGCCTGCTGATCGACCAGGACGGCTACGCTCAGGCGCTCGATCGAGCCAGGCTGCTTCACGATGTTCGCGACCGTCTGCGACAGGTCG
This sequence comes from Chloroflexota bacterium, assembly GCA_021786265.1. Next base: position 46,861 of record JAJYNP010000273.1, on the reverse strand, counting down.
TAGTTGACGGTTTCCTGGGTCTTGCTGTAGGCCGGCGATGCGGTGGGACCAGCGCTCGCGATCGGCGATGCGGACGGTGTGGGCGCCACGCTCGGTGTGGGCGCTGCCGAGGCGCCGGGCAGCGACGAGCCCGCGGGAGCCGCGGTCGCCTGTGGCACGCCTGGATAGGTGACGAGGCCAGGCACGTTCGACTCGGCACCCGGGATCCCGCCGGCGGTCGCCGCGCCGCTGCCCGTGTACGTCTCGGTGCTGCGTTGCACGCTGACCGGCGTCCACTGGCCGGTGTTCACAGGGGTGTACGTGGTGACCTGCTGCTGGACCTTGTCGAAGTCGAGGGTGGCCGCCACCGAGACTGCGGCGTGGGCGGGGCCGAGCGTCTGATCCAGGAGCTCCTCCACCTTGGCTTCGTCGTCGCGTTGGATCTGCGCCTGGGCTGTCATGGCGTCGGTGCCCACGGTGTCACCGGGTCCCGCCAGAACGTGCCCCGCCTCGTCGACGACAGTCACGTTGTCCGGGGTGAGTCCCGGCACCGCACCCGCCACCGTGGCGGCAACGCCACGCACCAGCGCGTCGGACGGGGCCTGCCCATCGCGCATCTGCACCATCACCGATGCGCTGGCCGGCTGATCCTGGCTGGCGAACAGACCTTGCTGTGCCGGGACGATCGCGACCTGGGCCGACGCGACCCCATCCATCGCCTCGATCGTCTGCGTGAGCTCGCCCTGCAACGCGCGCTGATAGGTCACCTGTTCGTCGAACTGCGACATGCCGAGTCCGGTGTTGTCGAAGAGCGAGAAACCCTGCGTGTCGCTGCCGGCCGACGCGGCCGTCCCAGCCGCCACCCGGGCCGCGGAGACCTGTGAGGTGGGCACGAGGATGGTGGCCCCCGCGTCGGTGACCTGGAAGGGGATCTTGGCCGTGCGCAACGAGGCGCTGATGGCGCCGGCCGTGGTGGGCGAGAGACGCGTGAAGGCGGGCTGGTAGTCCGGCTGCCCGGCGATGGCGACGAACGCCACCATGAGCAGCGCCGACGCGGCCGCCGCGCCGGCGATCCAGAGCCGCTGCGCCAGCGAGAGCTGCGCGACGAGATGGCGGAGCTGGCCGCCGAGCTCGGACACGGGGGGTGTCTCTCAGACCTGGAGGGCCATGATCTGCCGGTACGCGTCGAGCAGTCCGTTGCGGACCTGCGTCCCCAGGTTGAGGCTGAGGGACGCTTCCTGCATCTGCAGCATGACGGTCCCGAGATCGGCGGACGATCCACCCGCGGCGAACTGGCCCATCGCCTGGTTGGCATCTGTAAGCTGAGTGTTGAGACCGCTGAGCGCCTGGCTCAGCGAGTCGAGGAAGCCGTCGGCGCTGCCTGGTCCGGGCTGGCCGGACCCAGTGGCGCCACCAGGGCCGTCGAGGGCCCCCGGACCGCCGACCGATGCCGTTGCCCCACCGAGGATCGATGTCGCGCCGCCGGTGGCGGTAAGGCTGCCGAGCGCGCCGACCGAGGCGATGCCCGCCATCGTCACGCCTGTCCCAGGTCGAGCGCATCCAGCGCGCTCTGCTTGGCTGCCTGCGCCACCGTCGCGTCGAGCTGGAACGAGCGCGAGGCGCCGAGCAGGTCCGCCATCTGGGCGGCGACGTCCACTGCGGGCGCCGCGACGTACCCCTGCGCATTGGCCGCCGGGTTGCCCGGGTCGTAGGTCTGGCGCGTGGCCGGTGTCGGGCTGACGATGGCGGCGGCCATGACACCGTGCGCGGCGGGGTCCGTCCCGACCTGGTACGGCGTGAAGACCACCGCCTCGGGCTGGTAGGGGCCGCTGGACGCGGTGCCGGTGGTATCCGCGTTGGCGATGTTGCTGGCCGCGACGTCCATCCGCAGCCGCTCGGCCGTGAGGCCCGAGCCGGCCACGCGAAGCGTGTCGAAGAGACTCATGCGCCACCTCCCTGTATCGATCGGCGACGCGCACCAGCATCGGCAGCCCGGGCCCGCGACAACATCGGGGTCCACCCGCAAAGCTGCCGGCGGATGGTACCGGCGGGATGGGACCGTCGAACTGCCCCCTTCCGGGGCGCGTAGACTCACGGATCCATGGAGGCGCCGAGGGAGGCCATCGACCTGCTCGCGTCGGCGGAGCTCTGGGAGGGTGGAGCCGTCGACGGTGCCGCATCGCCGGCCGTCCTGTTCGTCGCAGGGTGGGAGGATGCCGACCCGTTCTGCGCCGCCGTCTGCACCAACGACATCGGACTGGCCTTCTGCCGCCGTTGCCCGGAGTCGGTTGTCCGACGCGTGCTGGCAACGGGCCGGCCGGCTCGCGGCCGCTGCGCCGCAGGAGTAGGGCTGCTCGCCTTCCCGGCGCCGCGTGGTTCCAGGCGCCAGGTGGCGGTCCTGCGTCTCGCGCGTCCCACGCCTCGCCAGGCGAGCGTCATCGCCCGGCGGGTGCGCGTTGGCGGCCCCACGCTGCGGAACGCCGTGCGGCTTGCCGGCGACGCGCACCCCCGTGCCGTGCTCGCGGCGGCGCGGGCGCTGCGTGACCCGGCGAGGCTGACCGCCTGGCGGGTGCGGACGCGCGAGATGGCCGCCGTCCGGCGGCGCTCGACTGCGGCGGCCCTGGCGCAGATGATCGTGACGGGGGACGAATACGAGGAGCTCTACCACGCCGCGCAGCGGCAGGTGCGCGAGCTGGACCGCAGCCGTCGCCGGTTCGACGCCCTTGCCCGTGACGCGCTCGAGCAGCTGGAGCAGACCCGCGTCGGCATCGCCCACCGCCTGCACGACACCGCGGCGCAGTCACTGGTGGCCGCGCACCGCCACCTGGAGGCGGCCCGCGCGCGGGCGCGTCCGGACGCCCCGCTCGACGAGCAGCTCCAGCTGGCGTCGGAACACCTGGCCACCGCCATCGCGGAGGCCCGCGCCGTGCTGCGCGGCCTGATGCCGCCCGGGCTCGAGGAGCTCGGGCTCGGGCCGGCGCTGGAGATGCGCATCCGGGTTCTGCGGGACGAGCGCGCCGGTGACGACCACGGGGCGCCGCCCCCGGAGATCACCGTGAGTGGTCGCCTGCCACGGCTCGTGCCGACCACCGAACGGACGCTGTATGGAGCCGCGAGCGAGGCCGTCACCAACGCGTTGCGGCACGCACGCGCCGCCCGGATCGACGTGTCGCTGGCGGTCCGGGGTAGCCGCGCGGTTGTCGAGGTCCGGGACGACGGTTGTGGGTTCAACCCGCTCGCGGCCTCCAGGGCTGCGGATGACGGACACCTGGGGCTGCTCGGCCTCGTGCGCCAGGCGCACTGGCTGGGCGGTACCGCCACCATCCGCAGCGCCACTGGTGCGGGGACGCGGGTGCGGATCTCCGTCCCGCTCGGCCGCCACGTGGCCGGCGAGCGACCGACCCAGAGCGAGGAGGGCTGACCGTGGCACCGCGCGAGGTTCGCGTGCTGCTCGTCGACGACCATGAGCTGGCACGGCGCGGCCTCCGGGGCATGTTGGCGGCGGCAGAGTGGGTAACCGTGGTCGGCGAGGCGCCGGACTGTCGATCCGCGCTCGAACAGGCCCGCCAGCTCCGTCCCACGGTCGTGCTGCTCGACATCCGCATGCCGGGCGAGGACGGCCTGAGCTGTCTGCCTCGCATCCGGCAGCTCCTCCCGGACACGGCCGTCGTCATCGTCACCTTCTTCGAGGACCGCGGCTACCTGACCGAAGCCGTGCGGCTGGGTGCGGCCGGGTACCTGCTCAAGGATGCGTCCAGCGCCGAGGTCCTCGAGACGATCGCCCGGGTGGCCGACGGACAACTCGCGATCGATCCGCACCTGCTGCGCGACGCCCTGGCGTCCATGGCCGACGATGCGTTGGAGCGGCCCATCGACCCGCGCGAGATGTACTCGCTCACGCGGCGCGAGCTGGACGTGCTGGCCCTCGTGGCCGAGGGCCTGACGAACAAGGAGATCGGGGTGCGCCTGCGGATCGCCGAGGACACCACCAAGAAGCACGTGCAGAACCTGATCTGGAAGCTGCACGCGGCCGACCGAACGCAAGCCGCGGTCATCGCCCTGCGCGGCGGCCTGCTGGAGCGGCACGGGTAGGGCGCCCAGCGGCGCCGCACGCTCAAGCTCGGTGAGCGCGCCGCCGATTCCCCTCCCAGTTCCGATGCGCACTCCTGATGTGACCGTCGTCCGCACCGGCATGCCGGGACCCAGCGCGATCGCCGTGCCGGGTCTCAATGGCGTGCACGGGGTGTCGTGGCGTCTCGCGGGCGTCCAGGCCGATGTCGAGTTTCGCGATCAGGAGTTCCGCGTCCTGTTCGACGCCGACCCCGGATCCCGCGACCCGCGGGCGTTCGTTCTCGACGGCAGCGGACGGCTCCTGCGCCTGGTGTCCACCGCGACACTGGCGCAGATGCTGCACGCGCTGACGGCCTACGCGGCGCTCGCCTGACCCCGGCTGCCGAGAGCTGGACGCGCCTTCAGCGCTGCGGCCTGGCGGCCGATCCCTGTAGGGGTGTGACGAGTGGCAGGAGTGCGCTCCGCACGCGCCGGCCGCCACCTGAGCCACGGAGGAACCGCCTTGGCGCAACTGGCGCTCGACCTGCAACCGGGCGACGAGCAGCTCTTCATCGGAGAGTCGCTTGAACAGATCGAACGGCTGGAGCAGGGCCTGCTCGCCCTGGAGCGGGGAGGCATGGAGCCCGGCACCGTCAACGAGGTGTTCCGCGCCGCGCACACGCTGAAGGGCTCCGCGGCCACCATTCGTCACTCGCGCATGGCCGCACTCACGCACGTGGCCGAGAGTGTGCTCGGAGCCCTGCGCGAGGGCCACATCGCCAACCTCGAACCGTTCATGGGCGCGCTGCTCGAGACGGTCGACGTGCTGCGCGTCCTGGTCGAGGAGGTCAGCGCCGGTGAGACGCGTACCGAGCGCGCCGAGCCACTGGCCGACCGGCTTGCCGACCTGCTCGCCGACGCCAGGGGTGAGCGCGACGCCAGGGCCCCGGGGATCGGCGTCGTCATGCCCGGCTCGAACCCACCCGGCGCGGCGGCAGAGCAGGAACTGCTTTCGGCGCTGCTCCGAGCGAATCCGGCGGGGCCCGGCGCACCACGGGCGGTGCTGCGCTGTGCGGCAGACGAGCAATCGCCGTGGAAGGCCGTGCGCCTGCTGCAGGCGTTCCTGGAGGCCGAGGAATCAGGGGCCCTGGTGGCGTCCGAGCCGTCGCGCGACGCGCTCGAGGCGGGAGTCGAAGCCGCAAGGCTCTGGTTGCTCGTGGCCCTTGACGGCGCCGATCTCGACCGGCTGCGAGGCCGCATCGGGCTGATCGACGAGCTGGCCGTGGATGCCGTGGCCGCGGATCACCGAGCCTCACCCGCCCTGCCGACGGTGGACCGCCGCCAGGTGGACCTCGGCCCGGAGGCCCGCCGGACCACTCCCGACGAGCGCCTCGTCCTGGCGGGTGAGCGTCTGAGCCTGGCACAGCACACGATCCGCATCGACGTGGGACGCCTCGATGAGTTGATGAACCTGGTGGGCGAGCTCGTCGTGCACAAGACACGCCTGCTGCGCCAGGCCCGGTTGGTCGAGGAGCGGCTCGGGCACGACGACCCGCTGGCGGCCGAGACCCAGGAGGGCGCCCAACAGTACGCGCGCATCGCCAGCCAGCTGCAGGACCAGGTCACGCGCCTGCGCATGCTGCCGATCGCCACGGTCTTCAACCGCTTCCCGCGCGTCACCCGCGATCTCGCGGTGCGCCTGGGCAAGGACGTGCAGCTGGTGATCGAAGGGCAGGAAACCGAGCTCGACCGGTCCGTACTCGAGCAGGTGGGCGACCCTCTCGGGCACCTCGTGCGCAATGCCATCGACCACGGCATCGAGCTGCCTGACGACAGGCGCGCGGCCGGGAAGCCCCCGGTGGGACGGCTCCGGCTCGCGGCCTGGCATGGTGAGGGGCGCATCACGATCGTCGTCGAGGACGACGGGCGCGGCGTCGACCCGCGCGAGGTGCGGGCCGCGGCAGTGGCCAGGGGGATGCTGTCCGAGCAGGCGGCGGCGGCGCTGACCAACGAAGCCGCCATCCAGCTGATCTTCGCACCCGGGTTCAGCACCGCCCGTGCGGTCACCGATGTGTCGGGCCGTGGCGTGGGCACGGATGTGGTGCGGACCAACATCGAGCGCCTCGGCGGGCGGGTGACCGTTCACAGCGACCTCGGTCGAGGGACCCGGTTCGAGCTGTCGTTGCCACTGACGCTCGCCATCATGCCGGCGCTGCTGGTGCGGGCCGGCGGCCGCGTCTGTGCCTTGCCCCTGGCCGGCGTCGTGGAGATCGTGCGGGTCGACCGGTCCGCGCTCGGCTCGGTCCGTGGGCATCGGGTGGTGGTGCTGCGGGGCCGCGCGCTGCCGGTCCGTCAGCTCGCGGCAGTCCTCGACGATCGGCAGGCGGCGACGCCGCCTGCCCCGGAGGCGAACCTGGTGGTGGTGCAATCCGGGCCAGCCGCATTCGCCCTCGACGTCGACGCCCTGCTCGGCGAGCAGGAGATCGTGCTGAAGTCACTGGCCGAGCTGCCCGGATCGCGACGAGGCATCGCCGGGGCGACGGTGCTGCCGGACGGCAGCGTGGCCCTGGTCGTGGATGTCGCGGCCCTGGCTGAGGTGCGGGACTTCGAACGCCAGCCGGAGGCACGGTGGGTTGCATGAACGCCATCTCGCCGACCACGCTGAACCTGCGGGACGAGGCCATCCTGGCCGCGCTGTTCCGGCGCGCGCTGCGTCAGGCCGGAGACGCGATGTTCGAGATGAGCGGCCGGGCGGTCGCCATCTCCGCCCCCGAATTCCGACGCTGCACGCCCGGCGAAGCCATCGCCCTGGCCGGTGGCCCCGACGCCCCGGTGGTCGCGGTGTACGTCAGCGTCAGCGGCGGGATCAGCGGTCACGCGTTGCTGGTGCTGCCGATCAGCGGGGCGCTCCGCCTGGCGGCCCGGCTGCTCGCCAGCCTGGCCCGGTCGCCCGAGCCTCGCGGCGCCGACGCGTTCGCCGAGCTCGATGCGCTCGCACAATCGGCCCTGCTCGAGCTGGGCAACGTGACCATCGCGGCGGCCCTGAATGCCGTGGGGGACCGCATGGGCGTGCCGGTTCATCCCAGCGTGCCGGTGCTCGTCACGGAATTCGCGGGGGCCGTCCTGGACTCCGTGCTCGTCGATCTGCTCGCTGAGTCGCACGAGGTGCTCGCCTCGCGCACGCTCTTCGTGGAGGGCGCCGACACGTTCGACGGCACGCTGCTGCTGCTTCCGCGGCCCGAGTCGCTCCGGCACCTCCTGGCCGCGATCCAGGTTGTCTGAATGGCCCTTCCGGCGATCGAGGAACGCGTGCTGGTCGCGGGGATCGGCGAATACGCCGTCAGCGACGATCCGGCGGCGGCGCTCGTCGCCTACGGGCTGGGATCCTGTGTGGCACTGGCCGCATGGGATCCGTTCGCGCGGCTAGGCGGGCTGGCGCACTTCATGCTGCCCCTGGGCGGGCCGGTCGACCCGGCCAGCCCGGTGAAGTACGTCGAGGGTGGCTTCGAGACGTTTCTGGCGGCCTTCCAGCGTACCGGCGGGGTGTCCACCCGCACGGTCTTCAAGGTCGTCGGCGGGGCGGCCACGTTGCCCACCAGTCCCGGGCTGGCCATCGGGCGCCGCAACGGCGAGGCACTGCTGGCGGCCCTGGAGCGCGCCGGCCTGCGCGTCGCGGCTCGCGAGCTGGGCGGCGCGGTGGGCCGCACCGTTCAACTGCACGTGGGCAGCGGCCGACTCCTCGTCCGGAGCGTGTCCAGCTCCCGCGAACTCTGACGGAGAGAAACCGGATGGCCAAGATCCTGGTGGTCGACGACGCGGCGTTCATGCGCATTCGGGCGGCCAGAGTGCTGACCGAGGCCGGGCACACCGTGGTCGAGGCCGAGAACGGTCAGGTCGCGGTGGAGGCCTACCTGCGCGAGCAGCCGGACTGCGTCCTGATGGACATCACGATGCCCGAGATGGACGGACTCCAGTCGCTCGACGAGATCCGGCGTCGCGATCCCGGCGCGCGCGTGGCCATGCTGACCGCCATGGGACAACAGCCCATCGTGCTCGACGCGATCAAGCGCGGCGCGCGCGACTTCGTGGTCAAGCCGTTCCAGCCCGACCGAGTGCTGGCCGCCGTCGATCGGCTGCTCGCCCAGTGACCGGCGGCGCCAGCATGGCCGCGATCCGGGTCCTCGTGGTCGACGACTCACCGTTCATGCGCCACACGGTGGCGCGGCTGATCGGCGAGGCCGACGGGATCGTCGTGGTGGGAACGGCGGGCGACGGCGAGGCGGGTCTCCGGGAGACGATGCGCCTGCATCCCGACGTCATCACGCTCGATGTCGAGATGCCAGTCCTCGACGGCCTGGGCATGCTGCGCCGTCTGATGGTGGAGTGCCCCACGCGCGTCGTCATGCTGTCGAGCCTGACCGCCGCCGGTGCCGCGGTCACACTCGACGCCCTCGCCGCGGGCGCCGTCGACTTCGTACTCAAGCCGTCCGGATCGCTCTCCGTCGACATGGTGCGGGTGCGCGACGACCTGGTCGCCAGGATCCGGGCTGCGGCGGCCATCCCCGAGGCCGCGTTCCTGGCGCACCGGCTGGCAGCTCGAAGCCGTGCCCCATCGGCGGCGGGGTGGCGCGGGGCGGCTGCGCCCGGGCCCCGCCCCGTGACGGACGGACCGGGCACCGAGCCGCCTGCCGCAAGCGGTCGGCCCGACCAGCCGGCGGTCGAGCCTGCGCGGCGGCTGGTGGTGGTGGCGTCATCCACCGGCGGGCCCGGCGCGCTCCAGGTGCTCGTCGGTGGGCTGCCCGGACGGCTCGGCGCCGCCATGCTGATCGTGCAGCACATGCCACCCCATTTCACCGCGTCGCTGGCGGCGCGCCTGGACACGCTCAGCGGCTTGCCGGTGCGGGAGGCGGCCGTCGGCGACGTGCTGGCCGAGGACCAGGTCCTGGTCGCGCCGGGCGGCACCCACCTCCTGCTCACGCCCCGCGGCCGCGTCGAGCTGGCAGCCCTCGCGCCGGTCAACGGCGTGCGTCCGGCGGCCGACGTGACGCTGCAGGCGCTGGCCCCCATCTGGGGGGAGCGGGCGCTGCTCGTGGTCCTCACCGGCATGGGCGCCGATGCCAGGGAGGGCGCGCGCGCGTTGCGGGCGCACCGCGGGACGGTCTACGCACAGGATGAGCGGACGTCGATCGTGTTCGGGATGCCGGGAGCCGTGATCGCGGCGGGACTGGCCGAGCAGGTGCTGCCCCTGCCGGAGATCCCGGCCGCGATCGCTCGGTGGTGCGGGGCCGGCGATGCCTGGGCTGGCGACGGCGAGCGCAGCGTCGCGCGTGCGGCCATGGCCCTACCCCGAGTCGGGTAATGGGTCATCCGTGCCGGGGCCCCGAACGGGGACTCGCCTGTGCTGTGCGCACGCGCGACGCTGCGGAGGACGCGAGCACGTGGCCGCAGGTGACGGGCGGGTCCGGCGGGTCCGCGCAGCCCGGCACGGTCTGCCGGCCCGATGCGCAGCGTGACGAGGGAGAGTAGCGGGCCATGCACCTGTGGTCGCGGAACACGGCACACTCTGGCACCCCTGGGCCGGTCCCCGGACCGGGCACCGGCCAGGGGTTCGGCGCTCCCACGCACGCCATCCGTGGCTGGACCGAGACCGGCAGCCTCATCGCCTTCGTCCGGGGCTGGGACCGGCCGTCCGACATTCTGAACCGGCGCGAGCCGGTCCTGGTGGAGGACGTCCGCGCCTTCGACCCGACCACCGGGAGCTCGCCGCTGTCCGTCGGCGGGACCCGGTACATCGACCCCTTCGAGTTCGACCTGCTGCTGCTGGCGGATCTGCCCGAGCCGGTGGCGGAGCGCAGCGCCGCGCGGCGCGTGCACAAGGTGCGTTACCGGGTCGAGGCCGTGGGCGGCGAATTCCGGGTCCTCGGCGTCCTGCACCTGTTCCCGGGCCAGGCGCCCGAGATGGTCCACCACCGGCTGCCGGCCCTGTTCGTGCCGCTCACCGAACCGCTGGTGCACTGGCGCGGCCATCGCGTGTCGAACCCCGCCAGGGACGTGGCGCTCATCAACCGCCACCTGATCGCCTCCATCCGGCAGGTCGATTGGGTGCGCCTCTCCGACGCGTGACCCGGCTGGGGAGCGCGGGCGGACACCGGCAGCCACGGTCCGCGCCTTCAGGCCACGCGGGCTCCGGCCGACACCTCACGCAGGAGGCGCAATGGCGCCGCCGCGCCGGCCGGAGGCGCGCAGCCCCATGGGATACCAAGGACGCGGAGACCGAACGACCATGAACGCGACCAGCGACCTGCAGATCGTCGTGTGCCAGTTGGGTGAGGAGCGCTACGGACTCGAGATCGGGAAGGTCCACGAGATCATCCGCCACCAGGCGATCACCAGCGTGCCGGGGGCGCCACCCGCCATGGAGGGCATCATCAACCTGCGGGGGCGAATCATCCCGGTGGTCGACCTGCGCACGCGCTTCGACATGGAGCGTGCGGCGCCGACCCGGGCGAGCCGCATCGTGGTGGCCGACACCGGCGGCACGCGCATGGGCCTCATCGTCGATGCGGTCAGCGAGGTGCTCACGGTGCCGGCGGACGCGATCGAACCGGCCGAGACCGTGGTCGGCGACGACACGGCGGCGCTGCGCGGGATCGCGAAGCTCGACGGGCGGCTGGTCATCCTCCTGGCCCTGGAGGGGCTGCTGGTCGATGACGGCCTGCACGACGCGACCCACGAAGTCGCGCGCCCCTCCGACGCGACCGAGGACACCGCGGATCCGCACGTCTCCACGTCCACCTCCCCCGTCCCCGTCGCGTCGCCGGCCCTCGTCGGTGCCATCTGAGCCATGGTCGCAGCGTCTGGCACGCCGTTCGTCCAGGCATCCATGCCCGAGCTGGATCCGACCGCGTACGCGCGACTGGCCGCGGAGGTGCGCGCCCTGCTGGACCTGGATCTCGCCCAGTACAAGCCTGAGCAGGTCTGGCGCCGAGTGCACGCGTTTGCGCGCGCCAACGGACTGGACGGTTGGGCGGCGCTGACCACGCGGGCGCGGCGGGAGCCGGCCTTCCGCGACCGCTTCCGGGACATGCTGACGATCAACGTGAGCGAGTTCTTTCGGAACCCGGAGGCGTGGGACTTCCTGCGGGATCACGTGCTCACGTCGCTCCTGCGCGGCCGCCTGCGCCTGCGAGCCTGGAGCGCCGGCTGTTCCATCGGCTGTGAACCGTACTCGCTGGTCATGCTCATGCAGGAGTCGGCACCCGGCGTCCTGCTCGACCTGCTCGCCACCGACATCGATCCAACGGCGCTCGAGCGCGCCCGCGCCGGCCGCTACAGCGAGGCCCAGATGATCGGCGTTTCTGCGGCCCGCCGCGCGCGCTGCTTCGTGCAGAGCGGACCGGACTGGGAAGTGCGCCCCGAGCTGCGCGTGCGCGCGCGTTTCCGCCGGCACGACCTGCTGCGGGACCCGGCCGAGAAGGGCTGCGACCTGACGATCTGCCGCAACACCGTGATCTACTTCACGGAGTCGGCCAAGACGGACCTCTTCGGTCGGCTCGCCGCGTCGCTGCGTCCCGGGGGCGTGCTGTTCATCGGGGCCACCGAGACGATCGGCGATCCCGTTCGGTTCGGGCTGCGCGCCCTGGGTCCCTCGTTCTACGAACGGACGCTGGCATGAAGGTGCAGCTGGTCAACCCGTTCTTCGATGCCGCCGCCCAGATCATCGCGCAGGAGACCAACGCCGCCGCGGCACGCGGGTCACTACGGGTCGAGGGCAATCCGTGCACCACCGAGGACGTCACCGCAGTGGTGGGAATCAGCGGGTCCGTGCGGGGCTCGATGTACCTCTCGATGTCGCGGGACACTGCGCTGGCCCTGGTCTCGCGGATGCTGGGCCAGCCGGTGGCGGACTTCGATGAGCTTGCCCAGAGCGGCATCGCGGAACTGGCGAACGTCATCGCGGGCACCGCGTCCACGACCCTTTCGACGCTGGGCCAGGAGGCCACGATCACGCCGCCCCTGATGCTGCTGGGTGCCGGGGCGTCCATCTCCTCGCTGGACCTGCAGCGCCTGGTGGTCGAGGTCCAATCCTGCGCCGGTGACATCCGAGTGCACGTCGCGTTCCGCTCGTCCTGAGCCCGGGGACACGGCAGCCCCGGTCAAGAGCCATTGATCCCGAATGACCGGCACACGGCCCGACCTTTCAGGATGGTGCCCCGGGATGGCATCTGGCCCTTGGCCGTCGGCGGCCGTATCGCGCATAGTGTCGAACTGTGCCGACCCAGCCCGCCAGCCGTCCTGTGCGGCGCGCCGTCTGCGGGCGCCGGCCGTCGGTGCCCGTGCTCGTCGTCGACGACGATGCGTACGTCCTGCGCATGCTCGAACAGGTGCTGCCGCGGCGACGCCTCCGCTTGTTGGGCGCGGCCGGGGCCGTGGCGGCCCTCGCAGTCGCGGCACGCGAGCGGCCGGCGGTGGCGATCGTCGACGTTGGCCTGCCGGATCTCGACGGATATGAGCTGGCGATCCAGCTGCGCGAGCGCCTCGCACCGCAGCCGCTCCGGATACTCCTGCTGACCGACCAGCTGCCGGACCGAGCACGGCTGGAAGCGGCGCGTCCGGACCGCGTGATCGCCAAGCCGTTCCGCCTGGCCGCGCTGCGCGAGACGGTCCTGGCGCTGGCTGAGCAGTGGCAGGCAGGCATCGACGAGGTGGCCAAGGCCGTCTCCTGACGCCGCACACCTGCGGTTCCTCCGCGGTCGCGTCAGCCGCCGGGTCGCCCCCCTGGTGTGACGCTCGTTGGACTCATGCCCCGGTCGACGATGTGCCAGACGTGGTCGAAGCGCCAGAGCTGCCCGACGAGCTCGAGCCGGAGCCGCTCGACGACGAGCCGGTGCTGGAGAAGGCGGCCACCATCCCCGTCAGCGACTGAGACTCGGTCTGCAGCTGGGCGAGCAGCGCCTCCATGTTCGCGTACTTCGTCTCGAGCATCTGCTGGTACAGGGCGTCCTGCTCCTGCTGGTCGGCCTCCTGCTGCTGGATGTCGCTGAGCTGCTGGGTGATGTCCTGCTGCGTCACGGCGAAGTAGCCAGTGGCCGGATCCGTCACGGACTGAAGCCTGGCGAGCAGCGGCTGGAGCGCGCCCGTCGCGCTGTCGAGGAGCTGCGCCACGCCCTGCGGGTTCGTGGTCAACGCCTGCTGCAGCGTGGTCTGGTCGAGCGACAGCTGATAGGTCGACCCGACCGGCTGGCCGGGCGCGCCGGTCGTGATGCCGATCGAGGCGAGCGAGTTGAGCCCGGCCGGGAGCCCGGCCACGGTTTCCGAGAGCAGCCCGTTGAGGGTCAGGGCCAGCGACGACGTCTGGTAGTCGTTGGCGAGCGGTCCCTCGGTGCCTGCCTGGCCGGGGGTACCCGGCGTCACCCCGGTCAGCGTGTTGAGGCTGCCGGTCAGGGCGTTGAAGCTGCTGATGAACGCGTTGATGGCGCCGGTGATCGTGCCCGAGTCCACGCCCACGCTGAGCGTCGTGCTCCCCGTGCCGGTCAGGCTGAGGGTGACGCCGTTGACCGCGTTGGTGACCGTGTTGCTGGCACTGCTGATGGGCTGGCCGTCCACCGTCAGCTGCGAGGCCTGGCCGATCGTCTGGGCGTTCGCCGTGCCCGGCGCCAGCCCGAGCGCCTGGGCCAGGCCGCTCGTCCCGTTCGAGTCGCCGATCGAGATGGCCGTGGGCCCGGTCGAGAGGCTCGCCAGCACCAGCCGATCGTTGGTCCGGTCGAGCGAGGCGACCACGCCCGCCCCGGCGCTGTTGATCTTGTCGGCCAGGCTGCTCAACGAATCGGACGACGTGTCATACGAGATCGCCACACCGTTGATGGTGAGGGTGCCGGTCATGGGCGTCGTCGGCAGGGCCGCGATCGAGGCCTGGTCCAGGGGCGGCGTGGTCTGCGAGACGCCGAGCAGGCTGGTGCCGGTGAGCGTGGGATCCAGCGCATTGGCGGAGAGTGTCGAGAGGCCCAGGATCGCAGCGGCATTGCTCGTGTCGCTGCCGCTGCCGAAGCTGATCGCGTGCGTGCTGGTGGCCCCGCTGATCGCGATCTGGAGCTGGTTGTTGACGACGCTCGCCGTGGCGGTGGCACCGGTGTCGCCCGCCGCCTGCATGAGTGAGGTGATGGCGTTCCCGATCCCCGTGAGCACCGACCCGAGGTTCTGGGTGGGATCGACGGTGACCGAGGCGACCTGGCCGTCCACCACCACCGAGAACTGACCGGCGGTGACGGTTCCGGGCAGGTTCAGGCTGGCGATGCTCTGCGTCCCGTCCGCGATGGCCTGCGTGATCGGCGTGCCAAGCGCCGACATGGAACGCGCGATGGTCGCCGTGGCAAGCTGCGTGACGTCGATCGCGTACTGCCCGGCAACCGTGCCGTTGGCGACCGTCGCGCTGAGGACCGCCGGGTTCGACGAAGTGCCGGTTCTGGCGGCCCCGACGCCGGAGGTCGTGAACGCCTGGACCTTGCTCAACAGGTCGCTGATCGCCGACTGCACCGTGGTGTATGCGGCCTGCTCGGACTGCAGCTGCGTGGCCTGGTTCTGGAGCTGCGTCAGCGGCTGCTGTTCCACCTGCATCAGGGCGCTGATGATGCTCGCGGTGTTCAGGCCGGAAACCACGCCGCCGAACTGGATGGATGGTGTGCTGGCCATGCTGCCTGCCTCCTGGAACCCTGCGCCCTGGGGCGCGGGAACGCGTCAGGGAAGGGGTCGGTTGCGCAGGTCCCCGACTTGAGGCGCGTGGCGGCCAGGCGGCCGGGATCCTGGCCGGCGAACCGACCGGGGGCCGGACGCTCCGCGGGCCAGCCGGCGGCGTGCCTCGGCGAGGTGGCACCCGAGCGCGAGGAGTGCTGCCGGGTCGTCGCCGAGGATCCCCTCCAGGCGCTCGAGGACGACACGGGACACGCGCAGGTCGAGCGGTCTCCCGCTCATCGGCTGGAAGAAGCGACCGGGGCGACGAGGGGGCGCACGCTCGCCGGCCGGGGCCCGAGCACCGGGGCCGGCCGGGGCTCCCGGGCTGACCCGGAGGAAGGCTGAGCGCCCGGCTGGGCGACGACGGAGGCGCCGGTGGCGCCCGCGGACGGCTCGCGCGGCCCGACCTGGGCGGCAACCGCCTGCCAGGCAGGCAACAGGCCGCGCAGCACTTCGAGGGCCTCTTGCGTCGGGCCCGGCGTCTTGCCCATGTTGCCCGCCACCAGCCGCTCGAGGACGAACGTGTAGAGCTGTTCGAGCTGACCGGCGATGGGGCCGGCCGAGTGGTCGAGCGATGCGCGCAGGGCCGCGACGATCTCCTGGGCCCGCATCGAGGAGCGGTGGGCGGCCTCGATCTGGCCGCGTTCGAGGGCCGCGAGATGAGCCAGCCCGTGGCGGATGGCGCCCTGGTAGAGGAGGACGATCTGCTCGGCGGGGGAGGCGGTGGCGATCTGGGTGGCGCGATAGGCAGAGGCGAGCGGGGCAGTCATCTGGGTAACCGACTCCGAAGTGCCGGGGATCAACGGGAGCGGCCGGCGATGGGGTCGCCGGCCGCTCGATGCTGTAGCGCGCGCTGGCGCGCCCTATGGCTGGCTTACTGGAGCAGCTTCAGGACGTAGGACGGGGACTGGTTGGCCTGCGCGAGGACCGAGACGCCGGCCTGCTGGAGGATCTGGAGCTTGGTGAAGTTCACCATCTCCGATGCCACGTCCAGGTCCTGGATGCGCGACTGGGACGCCGTCAGGTTCTCCGACGCGACGCTCAGGCTGTTGACCGTGTGCTGGAGCCGGTTTTCCGTGGCGCCGAAGTTGCCGCGGATCGTGCTGACCTGGTTGATCGCGTTGTCGAAGACGCTGATCAGCGCGTTGGCCTCGGCGTTGGTGGGATTCGTGGTGAAGCCCTGGAAGCTCGAGTTGGTCGAGATGCCCAGGCTGGTCGAGTTCACCATGGCGAACGAGATCGCCAGCGTGTCGGAGGCGTTGGCCCCGATCTGCAGGGTGGCCGACTGATTGCCGCTGGCGGTGACGAGCTTCGAGGCGTTGAGGTCGCCGGCAATCGCACCGGCCGAGAGCGAAGCAGAGGCGGTCAGGCCGGCACTGGTCACCACGGCGGTGCTCGGCGGGACCTCCAGGCTCATGCTGATGCCCAGCTGGTTGAAGTCCAGGGTGACCGTGTTGTTGCCGCTGGCCATGAGCTTGGTGAGGTCGATCGTCTGGCTTGCGGTTGCGGCAGATGCGCTGCTCGCGTTGTACAGGGTGACTACGGTGTCAGTCCCCTGCGTACCGCTGGCGAGCAGATACGTCGTGCCTGATTGTGCGCCGCTTGCGTCGATGTTCGAGACCAGCGCATCGACGTTGGGAGTGGCGCCGGTGGTGACCAGAAGGCCGGGCGTCGTGGTGTAGTTCGACGAGTTGACCGTGACGTTGTTGTACGCCGTGAGTCCGGAGGTCGTCAGCTGAGTGGCCAGATTGCCGTTCAGCAGATTCAGCCCGTTGAACGTCGTCGAGTTCGAGATCCGGTCGATCTCCGACGTCAGCGCGGTCATCTCGCTCGCGACGCTCTGCAGATCGCTTGGGCCCAGGGTCCCGTTGGCCGCCTCGACCGCCAGCTCGCTCATGCGCTGCAGCATGGCCTGCACTTCGTTGAGCGCACCTTCGGCCGTCTGGACCATCGACATGCCGTCCTGGGCGTTGCTCTGAGCCTGGTTGAGGCCGTTCACCTGGGCCTCGAGGTTCTGACTGATGGCCAGGCCGGCTGCGTCGTCGGCCGCGCGGTTGATGCGCAGGCCACTGGAGAGGCGCTCGACGCTCTGCTGGTACTGGGTCGAGAGCGCGCTCAGGTTGCGCTCCGCGATGAGCGCATTGATGTTGGTGTTGATGACGGTGCTCACGCCGGGCCTCCTAGCCGCTGCGCCGTTCCAGTCCGGGCGTCCCTGCCCGGTGCGGAGTCCATCTCCGCACGTGGGGTATCGGCCGGGGCGGGCGCGACTTGAGGAGGCGCCGCCCACCGTCCGCGGTCGCTGGGGCGCCGGGCGGATACCGGCGTGGATCGCCGGCGTTGTGGATCACGCGGATCTGGGCGGTCCAGCGACGCATGGTGGGCCCCGGCAGCGGGGTGCCGGTGATGCCGAGGTCCGCGAGGCGCGCCATCCGCTCGATCAGGTCGTGTTCCAGGCGGTTCACCTGTAGAGGAGAACGTGCGGGTGCGTGGTCACGCCGCCTGCGTGCGTGCCGCTCCGGTCGCCCGCGTGGTGACGACCCGCTGCAAGCGGCCGACCCGCAGTCCCGCCGCGCGCGCCCGCATCCACCATCCCGCGTCGGGAACGATGCCGGGCCGCAGCCCGGGCGGCAGCACCTGCAATGCGGCGGCCCACAACTGCGTGCCGGCAACCGGCGGCTCGTCGTCGTGTGCGGCGGCCGGGCTGCCGTTCCCCGCGGCTTGCCCACCATCAGCGTCGAGCTCACCGGCCACGTACTCGAGCGGCACGGCGAGCGCGGTGGCGACGAGGGCCGCGAGGTGATCGGGCGTGAAGGTGACGTCGGGGGGCAACGGCGCGATCCAGGCGCCTCGCGCGGCGTGCAGGGCGGCGTCCAGCACGGCGTCCAGCACGTCGCCCGGGGCGCTGCCGCGGATGTTGCGGGCCTCTCCGTCGACGACGCGCACGCGTGGATCGGCCGCGGCCAGCATGCGTGCCGCCTGGCCGACCGGCGCACTGACCCCCTGCAGCACGATCACGACTTCGACGCGTGGATACGCCTGCGTCAGCGCGGACCGCAGCGCCTCGGGGAGCGTCAGCGCCGCCCGGTCGCCGGCGACGGGTACCACGACGGTGACGAGTGGCCCCTGCCCGGCCTCCGGCGGCCAGCAGACCGCTCGGCCGGCCCGTGCTGTCTCGAGGGCGGCGCGGAGCCGATCCGTCTCGGCCCGCTCGGCCTGGCGGCGCACCAGCGCCGCGTGCCAGGCCGGTTCGGCATCCCGCAGCTCTGGCGAGCCAAGCACGAAGCGTCGGCCCTGCGAGGCGCGTCCGGCGTGCTCGGCCGCCCAGCGATAGGCATCCGCCCATTCCGCCGCGCGGTCGCGCACGTCGTACTCGGCAAGGACGCGTTCGCGTGCCCGTCCGGCGAGCTCTTCGCGCAGCGTGCGCGAGGCGACGATGCGCTCGAGCTGGCGGCGCCACTCCCGCGGGCTCCCCGCCAGCAGGCCGTCCACCCCGTCGCGGATCACGTCGTACGGTCCACCGAACGGCGTGCGCGACGCCACGGTGGCCGCACCCGCCAGGCTGTACTCGAGCCAGTGGAGCTCGGAACGGGCCAGGTCGTACTTGTCCCCCAGTACCGGCGCTAGCCCGACATCGGGCCGGGCCTCGACGAGTGCCCGGGCGAACGCGGGCACCCCCGCCACATACGGCCGGACTTCGTCGACGACACCTGACAGGAAGGGCCGGTCCGAGCCCAGCCAGACGCGGCGGGCGCGGGGATGGCGTCCCACCACGGCGTCCAGGGCGGCCCGGCAGACGTTGTAGTGGCCGATCCGCTCGGGGCCACCATAGAAGAGGAGCCGGGGGTCTCCCGCGAGATCAGGCGGCGGGCTGGCGGCCTGGTACCAGGCCGGGTCCACGGCGTTGCGGATCACCCGCACGGCGTCGGTGAAGCGGCGCAGCCGGCCGGCGATCACCGGCGTCGTGGTGGTGACGAGATCCGCGCGGCGCACCACACGCTCGATGAGGTCGCGCTCGGGCGCCAGCCGGCGCGACAGGTTGTTCCACACCGAGGGCGACAGCAGGTCGTCGTCGGTCTCGTACATCAGGGCACGGCCGCGCAGCACGGCGGGATCGCGGTCCAGCAGGTCGACGAGCGCCCGCACGACCGGCTCGCTCGGGCCCTGCAGGCGGTGCCCGGCGGCCGTGCAATGGGTCTCGGCGGTCGCGCGATCGGGCCCGGCCACGTCGCAGTCGCCGCACACCCAGGACGTGGCGTACGTGCGGCGGAAGACAAGCACGTCGGCCCACTCTATGGGAGTCAGATCGGGCACGGCCTCGCCCGCCTGGAGGGCCTGGAGGGCTGCAAGCGGATCATCCGCGCAGGCGCGCGGGACGTGCGCCGATACGATCCACGGCCGGACCTCGACGTCATGCTCGGTGAGCCGGCTCGCATACATTCCGAGCCGGTAGAAGTCGCAGACGCCGGAATCGATGCTCCCGGCGACGAGGACGTGCAGTGGTGAGCTCATGGCATGCCCTCATCGGCATCCCAGAGGGCTGCCACTGGCAGACGGGTCGCCTCTCGGCGCCCCCGAGCGATTGCTACGGCCATTGCGTGGCCCGCGGATTCGCACCCTCGAAGCCGTGCGGTTCTCCGGGCCCCACCCGCAACGCGAGGCCTGCAATTGCACAGGTGCGACCTCATCGCGAAGGCTCCTGGATCGCAAGCCGAGCTTCACTGGATCGGCGCGTCAGCCATTCTCCGTGCTTGCTCACCAGATATCCGTAGACCTCTGCCATTCGGGCCGACGCCTCTGTGTTGCGACTCGGGCCGGTTGAGATGCGGTACAGGTATTCCGTGTTGCTGCACTTCTTGAACGTGAAACCTGCTCTCGCGGTCCTCAACCAGAAGTCCCAGTCCTCGTATCCGAGCACCATCTCCTCGTCGAAACCGCCCACAGTCTCCCAGACCTGTCGTCGAAACATGGCGCCTGCATTGACATAGTTGCGCTGGCGGAGGAGATCGATGTCGAATTCCGGGAATCTGGATCGACCGTTGAAACCGCCGAAGAACTGCGAGTCCGCATAGGCCACGTCTGCCGGTGTGTACTTGAGCGTACGCCACAACTTGTGGACGTAGTCCGGTGGGATCCTGTCATCGGCGTCGACGCACAGCACGAACTTGCTTGGAGTCGATGCGATGCCTGTGTTGCGAGCCGCGCTGGTCTTTCGATTGGTGGCCAGCCTGAGGCCGACCACGCCGGCGACGGTCTGCTGCAATTGGTCGATGACTTGCCAGCTGCCGTCGGTGCTGCCGTCATCGACGATGCAGACGGAATACTGGCAGGTCGTCTTGCTCGACCGGATGGAGTCGATGAGTTCCTTGAGGTATGGACCGTGGTTGTAACACGGGATCACGATGAGAAGCTCGAGCATGTCCGTATCTCGTGCAGCGGCACCTGGGCCACCAGGTCCAGCGACGCCGGCTCCGGCTCGTTGTTGCGTGCAGCCCAAGAGGCGTCGAGGTCCTTGCGACCCGGATCGGCCGGACAATCAGATCATGCGCTCGGTTCCGGATCCGATCCACGACCCAACCCGGGTAGGGAGAAACCCTGATGACCCGCGCGATCTGGCGACGAACCGCGAGCGGCACTGACCAGGCCGATCAGGGTCGTCCGCGTGTGGGCGGACGCATCCGTCTCGTCCCGTACGGCTGTGACCAGCTCGGCGCGGACGACCGGCAGATACTTCGGCGCAGCGATGCCCAGCACGACACGGTCCCCCTGGATGCGCACCACGCGGATCTCCACGTCCGGGCCGAGCAGGAGTGCCTGGCCGGCCCGGCGCGTCAGCGTCAGCATCAGCCCGGGACGCTGATCGGGGCGCGCAGCGGGAACTCCGCGTCGTCCAGCACGAGCTGCCGCGCGGTTCCTGCGGCCGGACCCACCACGATCGGGCCTGCCAGGTTCGCGGTGATCGTCGGCGGGTCGCCGTGGGTGGAGAGCAACACCAGGGACGTGGACCCGGGAGCGGCGAGCCCACGCGCGATCAGCGCCTTCACGGTGCCGGGGCGGACGTCATCGGCGAGCGCGGCCACCACCCCGAACCCCGGGTCGTCCAGCGAGTCGAGCCGGAACAAGCGCGCGCCCGGGAGCTGGGCCACGCCGAAGCGCCGCAACGCCGGCAGGCCCACCAGCCCCTCGGGCAGCGTCAGGTCGGCTGCGACCTCGCCGGCCGGATCGCCGGCCGGCCGCCCATGCGCATCGGCGGGCAGGTCGCCGGACGGACCGGCCTGGCGCCCGTCACTTGAGAACATCGATCAGGCTCGTCTGCAGGATCTTCCCGGTGACCTGGAGGGCGGCGTTGTAGGTCAGCTGCTGTTGCTGGAGCTGGCTGATGGCGGCCGCCATGTCCACGTCATCGAGGCTCGACAGGAGCTGCGTCACCGCCGTCTGCTGGTTCTGCAGGTTGGTCTGGGTCTGTTGCAGCCGGTTCGCTGCCGCGCCGACCCTGGCGCGGGCAAACGTGAGCTGGTTGAGGCCCGACTGGATGTCCTGCAGGGTGGCGCCGGAGGGGGCGTTGCCGGCTACGAGGTCGCTCTGCAGCTCCGTCAGCGCCTTCAGCGCGGGGCCGAAGGACACGGCGTCCCCCGTGACGTTGATCTGGACCGCGACACCGGGGGAGATCCGCGCCCAGACCGGGTTCGAGTCGCCCTGGTAGGCGCCGACCAGGCCCGCAGCGGCCCAGGCCCCGCCGCTCTGTGCCGCCGGCGTGTACGCGTAGGGTGCCACGCTGCCGGTGCCGGAGAACAGGTATGTGTCGCCCGTCCTGGTATTGGCGTCGGCGACGAGTTGCGCCGTGAGCTGGTCGACTTCGGTCTCGACGGCCTGCCGATCGGACGCGGTGAGTGTCCCGTTGGCGGCTTCGATGGCCAGCTCGTTGGCGCGCTGCATGACGGTGCCGGCGTCGGATAGCGCGGAGTCGGCCGCAGAGGTGAGATTGGTCGCCACGTCGATGTTGCGCAGGTACTGGTTGATCTGTGCCAGCGCGTCGCTGGTCTGGATCGAGGAGACCACCGCGGTGGGATCGTCGGACGGCTTCAGCAGCTGCTTGCCGGAGCCGATCTGGTCCTGCGTGACCGACATGGCCTGCAGATTGGCCTCGGTGTTGAGCAGGGCGCTCTGGGCGATCATGCGATCGGTGATGCGCATGGCGACGCCTCCTACAGCCCGACCACGCCGGTATGGTTGATGAGCTGGTCGAGCATCTGGTCCATCACCGTGATCACGCGCGAGGCCGCGTCGTAGCCGCGCTGGAAGAGGATCATGTTGGTTGCCTCTTCGTCCAGCGAGACGCCGCTCTCCGATTGGCGCTGGTTGGTGAGGTGCTGCACGATCAGGTTCTGGTTGCTCTGCATCGTGCTGGCCTGCTGTGAATCGCTGCCGATCTGCCCCACCAGGCTGGCGTAGAAGTCGGTGGCGGTCTGCTGGGCGCCGCCGGGGAACGACAGCTGGGCCTGCTGCAGATCGGCGACGGCCCCCGCGATTTGAGCGAAGGGTGCGGTGGTGGCCGCTCCTGAGAGCGTGGAGACCTGTGTCGGGTCGCCGACGAGCGTGGAGTTGACGGCGATGTTCGCCGCAGTCACGTCCGCCGGCATGCCGGTCGCAGCGGTGCCGTCCGTGAAGAACGGGGTGCTCCCGCCGGAACCTTCGTACGCAGCGTTCACTGCGGTGGCCACTCCGCTGGCCAGGGCGTCGACCTGAGCCTGGTACGCCGGCACCGTCGTATCGCGCAGCGAGAGGAGTGCGCCCAGGCTGCCCTGGTCGCCGCTCGCCACCGGCGCGCCGGTCGCCTGCCACGTCGGAACCGGGTGCCCGCTGGCGTTCGGCGTCGTCGTCATCGCCTGCGCGGTCGCCCCGCTCACCAGCGCCACACCGCCGATCGCCACCGTGACCGTGCCGTCCTGTTGCGGCTGGACGGCGATCGGCACGATCGCGCTGAGCTGATCGAGCGCGAGATCGCGCTGGTCCTCCAGGTCGTTGGCGTTCTGGCCGCTGACGGTCACGGCCTGGATCTGCTGGTTGAGCGAGGCGACCTGGCTGGCCAGAGTGTCGACCTGCTGGACCTGCTGGGTGACCTGGTAGTCGATCCCACTGACCACGTTGGTCAGCTGGGTGGATGCGCTGTTCAGCGCGGCCGCCAGGTTCTGCCCCTGCTCGACCACGGTCGCCATGGCGGCCGTCGACGTCGGCGAGGCTGTCAGGTCCTGCCAGGCCGCCCAGAACTGGCTGAGCGCATTGCCGATCCCGGAACTGCTCGGTTCGGGGAAGATCGTCTCGACCTGTGACAGTTCGTTCTGGCGCGCGGTCCATTGCCCGAGCACGCTGTTCTCCTGGCGGAACTGCTCGTCCACGAACGCGTCGCGCACGCGCTGAATCGCGGCCACCGTGACGCCGGTGCCCATCTGTCCCGCCTGGCCACTGCGGTTGAAGGCGGGCACCGGGTAGGGGGTGGACGCGACCAGCTCGACGCGCTGGCGCGAGTAGCCGTCCGTGTTGGCGTTCGCGGTGTTCTGCGCGGTGACATCCATCCCCGCCTGGTTGGCGACCAGGGCGCTGAGGCCGATGTTGAGGCCCGCGAAGGTGGAGGTCATGGTCAGGCCCGTCGATCCAGGTACGGGGGCGCGGGGGCCGGTGCGTACCCGCCCGGCGCCCCGGCCTCACCCGCGCCTTGTGCGACGCGGGCGAGCAGGCGCACGGCGGCCGCGTCGAAACGCCATGCGCGCTCGATGAGGAGCGCGTTCTGGCGTGCGGTGGCGCGGAGCTGGTCCCGGAGTCGGACGATGCGCGCCGCCTCCGCGCGTCCCAGCATGCCGTCCGCCAACGCCTGCGTCGTGTGGGGCAGCAGGGTCTCGAGCTGCCCGAGGAGTGTCTCGGAGCGCTCGATCGACACCGTCAGGGCGTCGCGGTCGTGGTGAATGACCGCGACGCGCAGTGCGCGCTCCTCCTGCAACAACCCGGCGAGGACACCCATGACGGCGCTGCCGGCATCCGGGCGGGCAGCGGTACCCGGTCGTCTGGTCGGTGGGTCGAGCTGCCCAACCGACCGAGCCTGGGATCGTGCGGCGTCCCGGTGGGGTGCGCCGATCGTGGGCCGAGGGGTGGCCATCTCAGGCCCGCCGGTCGAGGAGCCGGCTGGCGATCTGCTCGGGGTCGATCTGGTAGCGACCGTCGGCCAGCCGCTGTCGTGCGTCCGCCACGCGCTCCGTACGCACGTCGGGGGCCTGTTCGGCTGCGGCTACGGCTGCGTGCAGCTCCCGTGCGCGCGCCGATACCTCCACGGTTGCCGCGGCCCCGGCCCTGGGCGCCGCCCCGGCCTGCGTCTCCTCCGTCGCCGAGCTTCCCTGCCGCTCCGCGTGCGTGCGCGGCAGCGGAATCGCCTGGATCGTGGACTGGGGGTCGATCTTCATGGCCTTCTCCTACAGCCTCAGGAGAGCAATCGGCGGTCGGGTCCGCCCACTTGAGAGGCGGGCGCCTGTACCGCCGCGGCGGGGCGTGCGCGCATCACTTCAGGCGTCCCAGATCGCCGAGCTGCGTGAGCGTATCCGACTGCACCGAGAACGCCTCCGCGTTCAGGCTGAACTGTCGCTGCAGCTCCAGCAACGTCGTGAGGGCGCTGCTCAGGTCCACGTTGCTTGCCTCCAGCGCGCCCTGCTGCACCGTGACGCCGGTAGCCGCCGGCAGCGGAGCCGCGGAGGCGTACAGCGTGTCGCCCAGGCGGACCAGGCCCCTCGTCGGGAAGGCCGCGATGGCGAGCCGCTGGCCGGTGCCCGCCACCGTGCCGTCGGGGCTGACGCTGAAGGGACCGCTCACCACGATGTCGCGGCCCGCCGCGTCGAGGACCGGGTAGCCCTGCTCGGTGACCAGGCGCCCGGCCTCGTCGAGGTGGAACGTGCCGGCGCGCGTGTAGGCCGTGCCCTGCGGTGCCCGCACCGCGAACAGCCCGTTGCCCCCGATGGCGAGGTCGGTGGGGTTGCCGGTCTCCTGGATCGGGCCCGGCGTGCCGTCGATGCTGAGGCCGCTGGCCGCGGTGGCGGTTCCGAGTCGACCCAGCACGCCCCCCGTCGAGGCCGCCACCGTGATGCCGAGATCGACTTCGCCGAGCGCCTGCCCCGCGTAGCCTGGCGTATCGATGTTGGCGATCTGGTCGGTCACGACGTCCTGGCGCTGCTCGGCCGCGATCATCCCCGAGAGTGCCGTGTAGTAGCCGCGGATCATGCCCACCACCCCCGGATCGCCGACGCCGGGACCTGGGCACCGGCTGGTCGGAGCGCCCGGTACGCCACGTCCGTCGCGCCAGCTGGCTCGGTGACGCTCGGGCGTGTCGCTCCGGCCGGGTCCGTTCGTGGGCCGGCCGGCCCGACGGCCGTGGTCGCCCGCCCGCCCGGGCGTCCCGCACGTCGTGGCCGCCGGACGGGACGCGTGGTCAGGCTGCCGCCGAACCGGCCACGGAGAGCGAGGATCGCCTCGGCATGGATCTGGCAGATGCGCGACTCGGTGACGCCGAGCACTTCGCCGATCTCGCGCAAGGTCAGCTCATCCTGGTAGTAGAGCGCGAGGACCGTCTGCTGGCGCTGGCTGAGCTCGGCGACGGCCGCGCTGAGGCGCGCCAGGGTCTCGCGCGATTCCAGCCAGGCCACCGGATCGGGCGCGGCCTGGTCCGGGACGGTATCCGCCAGGGTCGGCACCTCGCCGACGGTCTCCCGATCCTCCTGCTCGTCGAGCGACACGGTTACCACGGACGCCACCTTGAGCTGCTCCTGGTACCGCTCGACCGAGAGATGCAGGTGCTCCGCGACCTCCCATTCGTCGGGCGTGCGGCCCAGTCTGGCGTACAGGTCGCTCAGGGCGCGCTCGATGGCGCGCGCCGCCTCGCGCCCGGTGCGCCCGATAGAGTCGATCGCGCGCACCGCGTCGAGGATCGAGCCCCGGATGCGCAGCAGCGCGTACGACTCGAACGAGGCCGCGCCGTCCGATCGGTATGCATCGATCGCCTGCAACAGGCCGATGGCCCCGGCCTGCATCGCATCGTCGTGGTCGAAGACACCGGGGACGGCCACGCCGAGGCGGCCGACAACGTACTTGACCAGGTGCGCGTACCGTTCCACGAGGCGCCGGCGCTCGTCGGCGTCCGGTGCATCCGGTGCGGCCGGCGCGGAGGCCCCGGCGCCCGGGTGAGGAGTGCCCCCCGGAGGGACTCGGCCGGGGCCCGGTGTTGCCACGCGGGGGGGCGCGGCCGACTCCTCGACTCTCGCGGCCTCCAGCGCTTCCCCGCCCGAGACCGCAGGGGGGGTCTCCCCTGGGGTGGCCTCGCGGTGGTCCCTGCGGGTCATGCCATCCACGGTCACCTCACCTCCTTCGTCGTGTCAGCTGTGGTGCATGCCGGGCCTGCCGTCGGCCTGGTCGCGGGTGCGTTCATGCGCGGGCCTCCGTCGCGCCCGTTGCGGCGCGGACCGTGCCGCGCGCGGTGTCCGGAGCTGCCGCCGCATCGCCGTGTGTGCCGCGACGACCCCGTGCACCATTGCGCGCCGCGGCCCGTTCGCTCCGCAGCCGGAGGAGCCGCGCTTCGGGGCTCTCCAGCCGGTCGAGGAGCCAGCGACCGCCGAAGGTGAAGACGGCAGCCGCCAGGAGGCCGCGGTCGATCGCGTCGAGCGGGGTGCTCCCGGCCGCGCAGGAGGCCGCCGCCACGCCGGCGGCCGCCACGATGGCCAGGCGCATGGACCAGAGCGCGATCAACGTGGGCATCGGTCAGATCTCCACCTGCGCGTGCATCTGGACGGCGATCCCCGGCACGATCTCCTCGTACGAGAGGACGGCAAGCTGCGGCAGGGCGCGCTCGAGCAGGCCCCGCAGCGCCAGGCGGATGCGTGTCGTGCACAGCAGGATCGGCGGATGGCCCTCCGCGGTCAGCCCGCTGACCGCGGACTGCACCGCCTCGATGAGATGGCGCGCCTCGGCGCCCGGCAGGTCGAGCGAGACGTGGGCCGGCTGCAGGCTCAGCTGGTTGCCCAGCCGGGTGTCGAGCGCGGGTGCGATGGCTACTGCGTGGATCGCGCCGTCGCTGTGCCGGTAGCGCTGCGACAGCGTGCGGGCCAGCGCGTGCCTCGCGGCCTCGGTCAGCAGCAGGGGCTCCTTGATGGTGCGGGCCGCGTCCGCGAGCGCCTCGCAGATCGTGCGCAGGTCGCGGATCGGGACCCGTTCCCGCAGCAACCCCTGCAACACCCGCTGCACGTCGCCGAGCGTGAGGAGCGCGGGCACGAGCTCCTCGACAAGGGCGGGTTGCTCTTCCTTGAGCGCGTCCAGCAGCTGCTGGGTCTCCTGGCGGCCGAGGATCTCGTGCGCGTGCCGGCGGATCGTCTCGGCGAGGTGGGTGGCCACCACGCTTGCCGGATCGATGACCGTGTAGCCGAGGGTGTCGGCGCGCTCGCGGATGGCGGGATCGATCCAGACTGCCGGGAGCCTGAAGACCGGGTCGCTGGTCGGGATGCCGTCGAGGGCCAGCTCGCCACCCGCGGCATCCATGCAGAGCAACTTCGACGGGTAGACGAGGCCAGTGGCGATCTCGGCGCCGCGCAGCTTGATGGCGTAGTCCTCGGGCGCCAGCGACAGATCGTCGCGGATCCGCACGGTGGGCACGATGAGGCCAAGTTCGGCGGCCAGCTGGCGCCGCAGCAGCCCGATGCGCTCGACCAGGCCGCCACCCACCGACTCGACCAATCCGAGCAGCCCGTAGCCGACGTCGAGCTCCATCGTATCGACGCGCAGCGCGTCGAGGGGCGTCTCGCTCGCCGTGGTCGGCTTCGCGACGGTCACCGACTCGGCCACAGCCACCGCGGCCGCGGCGCTCGCCCGGCGCGCGAGCAGGAGCCCGGCGCCCGCGATGGTGCCGCCGCCGAGGAGGAAGAGCCCGGTGGGGAAGCCGGGCACCAGTCCGACCCCGAGCAGGATGGTGCCGGCCACGGTGAGCAGGCGCGGCCGGGCCAGGAGTTGCCCCGCGAGGTCGGCCCCCATGCCTATCTCGGAGACGGTGCGCGTCACGAGGATGCCGGTGGCCGTGGAGACGAGGAGCGCACTGATCTCGTTGACCAGCCCATCGCCCACGGTCAGCACCGTGTAGGTGGAGATGGCCTGGCCGACGTCCATGCCTTTCTCGAGGACGCCCACGGTGAGCCCGCCGACGATGTTGACGGCGATCACGACGAGGGCAGCGATCGCATCGCCCTTGACGAACTTCGACGCCCCGTCCATTGCGCCGTAGAAGTCGGCCTCGCGCTCGATCGCCCGGCGCCGGGCACGCGCCTCGTCGGCCGTGATGAGGCCGGCGTTCAGGTCGGCGTCGATGCTCATCTGCTTGCCGGGCATGGCGTCGAGCGTGAAGCGAGCGGCGACCTCACTGACGCGGCCTGCACCGTTGGTGATCACCACGTACTGGATCACGATGAGGATCAGGAACACCACGATGCCGACCACGGTGTTGCCGCCCACGGCGACATTGCCGAAGGCGTTGATCACCTGGCCGGCACTCGCGTCGAGCAGCACCAGGCGCGCCGCGGAGACGTTGAGGCCCAGCCGGAACAGCGTGGCCACGAGGAGCAGCGAGGGGAAGCCGCTGAACTCGAGGGGCTCGCGCACGTTCATGGTGATGAGCAGGATCGTCAGCGAGAACGTGATGTTGGTGATGAGCAGGACGTCCAACAGCGGCGCCGGGAGCGGGACGATCATCATCGCCACGATCCCGACCACGGCCGCGGCAAGCACGGCATCGCTGCGCTGCAGGACGCCCGTGCGCGGTGCCGTGACGCCGCTCATCGGGTGCCCCCCACCGGATCAGAGGCCACGGCCGTGGCCATGCCCAGCGAGCGCCGGGCGTCGGCCACGGAGCCGGTCGGCCCCGGCCACGTACGCGCTGGCCCGGGGTTCGGCCGGGCCGGACGCTGGGCCGCCGTGCGCCGCATGCCGAAGCGGGCGCGCTGCACCAGCACCAGCAGGCGTGCCACCGCCCGGTACAGGTGCGCCGGGATCTCGCTGCCGAGCGGCCGAGCGAACAGCGCCCGCGCGAGCGGCCGGTCCTCCATGATCGGGACGTGGTGCTCGCGCGCGATCGTCTTGATCCGTTCGGCCATCAGGCGCTGCCCTTTGGCCACGATGCGCGGCGCGCGCATCGTGAGCGAGTCGTACTTGAGGGCGACGGCGAGGTGGGTCGGGTTGGTCACGACCACGTCCGCCCGCGGCACCGCCTGCATCATGCGCGCGAACGCGATCTGCCGCGCCCGGCGCCGCCGCGCGGCCCGGATGAAGGGGTCCCCCTGCTCCTCGCGGATCTCGCGCCGCAGCTCGTCCCTGGTCATGCGCAGCTGCCCGAGGGCGCGACGCCGTTGCACGACGAAGTCGACCGCGGCCACCCCGGCGATCAGCACCGTGATCGACAGCCCGAGCCGGTAGACGGCCGCCAGGGCGACGGCTCCAATGGGGCCGATCCCCGCTCCACTCATGGCGAGCATCGGCGGGATGCTCGTGCTGGCGACCTGCCAGCCGACCGCGGCGAGCACTGCCAGCTTGGCCAGGGCGATGCCCAGTCGCAGGATTGCCTGGCGATCCGCCAGGCGGCGCAAGCCCTGGGCTGGATTCAGGCGACCGCCGTCGAAGCGGATGCTGTGCAGCGAGAAGACCAGGCCGCCGCCCGCGAGGTTGGCAGCCACGCCGGCGAACGTCACGAGCAGGGCCAGGGGTCCCACGAGTCGCACCCACTGCAGCAACCCGCGCCCGAGCGCTGCGGTCAGCTGCCCAGAGGAGATGGAGCGTGCGCCCGCCTGCTCGATCGCCTGCTGCAAGGTGCTGGCCAGCGCGCGGCCGGTTCCCGGCAGGAGCGCGGCCGCGCCCAGGACGGCGATCCCGAGCGTCAGGCCCATGGCCAGCTCATGGCTGCGCCCGACGCCCTCCCCCCGTCGGCGCGCCTCGCTGCGGCGCCGTTCGGTTGGCTGCTCCGTCCGCTCGCTCACGGCAACGCCCCGCTGGATGCGGCCCGGAAGAGCAGGGCGTAGATCGCGGCCGCGCCCTGGACCAGGAAGGGCAGCGCCGCGGCGGTCACCACCAGGCCGGCCAGCAACGTGACGGGCAGCCCGAGGATGAATACGTTGATCTGGGGGATGGCGCGCGCCAGCAACGAGACCGCCGCCTGCACGAGGAGGAGCGCCAGCGCCAGCGGCATGGCCACGCGGATCGCCAGCTCGAGTACGAGCGCGCCGAGTTGTGCCATGAAGAGGCCCATCCCTGGGGCGATCCCCCCGCCCAGCGGGAAGGGACCGAAGGACTGCGCGAGCAGCTGCGCCATGGCCACGTGCAGGTTCAACGCGAGGAACGTCAGCCCCGCGAGGACGGTGAAGAGCGGGTCGATGGTGGTCGCGCCGCCGTCTTCCGCGGAGGAGATGGCCGCCCCGAGCGAGAGGCCCGTCTGGAGTGCGATCAACCGGCCTACGGTCTCGACGGCCTGCAGCCCGAGGCTCAGGGCGAAGCCCAGCAGGAGCCCGATCAGCAGCTCGAGGGGGGCGGCCAGGATGACGGCGAGAGGGGCGGCCGCCATCCTGGCGTGGCCGGCCAGCAGGATCGCGAAGGCGGCGGCGATGCCGGCCTTGACGGCGGCCGGCACGGCCCGGTGCCCCACGATCGGCGCCGCCACAACGAAGCCCGTGGTGCGCATCAGCACGAGGAACAGCGCGGCCACCTGGCCGCCGGCCAGCGTGAGGGTCATCGCGCGGCCTCCGGCAGCGCCTGGATGAGGAGCGTCGTGAAGCCCACAAGCTGGGCCAGCATCCATGGCCCGGCCACCCAGAGGATGGCCGCCACCACGACCAGCTTGGGGAGAAACGTCATCGTCGCCTCGTTGATCTGGGTCGCGGCCTGCACGACGGAGATCACCAGGCCCACCACCAGCGTTACGACCAGGATGGGCCCCCCGACGAGCGCCGTGGTGAGGAGCGCCTGTTGCAGCAGCGTGACGACCTGGGGCGTGGTCATGCGTGGCTCACCCGAAACTCCGCACCAGCGACTGGACCACCAGCACCCATCCGTCGACCAGCACGAACAGGAGCAGCTTGAACGGCAACGAGATCTGGGTCGGCGGCACCATCACCATGCCCATCGACATGAGGGCCGACGCAACGACCAGGTCGATGATCAGGAACGGGATGAAGAGCAGGAAGCCCATGGTGAAGGCGGTCTTCAGCTCGCTGACGACGAAGGCCGGCAACAGCGCGTCGAGCGGGATGTCCGCCGCGACCTTCGGACGCGGTTGCTTGTCGAGGCTGATGAAGACCGCCAGGTCGGCCTGCCGCGTCTGGCTCAGCATGAAGGTCCGCACCGGCGCGATCCCCTGGTCGAACGCCTGCTGCGCCGTGATCTGGTTGGCGAGGTAGGGCTGGACGGCATCGCTGTTGACCTGGGTCCAGACCGGCGCCATGACGAACAGGGTCAGGAAGAGCGCCAGGCCGATCAGCACCTGGTTGGGTGGCAGCTGCGGGATCCCGATGGCGCTCCGCAACAGCGACAGCACCACGATGATGCGCGTGAAGCTGGTGGCCATCAGCAGGAGCGCCGGGGCAACGGCCAGCACGGTGAGGGCGATGAGGATCTGCAGCGAGAGGGCAAACGTGCCGCCGCCGCTCGCCGCCTGACCGGTGCCCACCTGGACCGAGACGTCCGGGGCCTCGCCGCTGCATGCGGCGGCCGCAAGCATGGCCGCGCCGGCAAGCAGCAACAGCTGGGCAGCGCGGCCAGGGCGTGGGATTCGGGTGGCTGTGGCGAGCACGCGATTCCGTCCGACATGGCGCGGGCTGCCACTCATGCCGAGCGTGCCTCGGTCGTCCCGGGGATGGGTGGGCGGCGCTGACCCTGGCCGGCTGCCCATCGCCGGCTCCGCCCGGACGTCCGCGGCGTCTGCAGATCGGCCAGGGTGACGAGGCCGGCCGGACTGAGGCCGACGACGAGCTCGCGTCCTCGAATGGAGACCACGTAGAGGCTGGCTTTGGGGGCGATGGCGCGCGTCTCGAGTACGGCGATGCCGCCGCCGGGCGTCGAGCGGCCGCCCTGGAGGCGGCGCAGCGCGCGGAGCGTCAGGTAGAGCAGGCCCAGGACGAGGACGGTCTTGGCCGCCAGGTCGAGCAGATCGATGCCGGCCGTCGCGCCGAACCCCTGGAGCCCCGAGGTCACGCCGGTGGGCGCGGTTCCGGTCACGCCGGTGGGCGCGGTTCCGGTCACCGATCCAGTGATGGGGGGGGCGGACGTGGCGGTTGCCGCACCGGGGATGCCGGCGGACGATGGGACGCCCGCCAGCTGCGCCAGGAATGCCAGCAGTGCGATGGCCGCCACCAGTATTGCGGCGTGCGCGAGCAGGCCGGATCGACCGTGGGGACGCCACGTGAGCAGGGGGTGCGTCGCCCGGAGGGCATGCCCGTGCGACCCGCGCACGGGACGACCGGTCGCATCGCGGCGAGGGTCGTGTCGACGAGCGACCACGTCGAACGTGTCCGGACGCCGTCCGATGGCGTCCGCCGACGTGCGCGGAGCGGCGCGCGTCGGCGAGCCCGCGCCGCGCTGCGCGATGCCCCCCACCGTCACATCGAGCAGCAGCCCGATCCCGGCCGTCATGCCACTCCTGCCGACGCGATGCGCCCGTGACGGGAGACGATCGTCATGACCCGAACGCCGAAGTTCTCGTCGACCACGACGACTTCGCCCTGGGCGATGGGGTGGCCGTTCACCAGCACGTCGACCTGCTCGCCGGCGAGCTTGTCGAGCTCGACGATGGATCCCGGGGCGAGGGCAAGGATGTCGCGGATGGGGAGCCTGGTCCGCCCGATCTCGACCGTGACCTCGAGATTGACACCCAGCAGCAGGTCGATGTTGGCGGCGGGCTGTTCGACGGGGCGCGGGCTGAGCTGGTCGAACGCGGCGTTGCGCACGATCGGCGGCTCGGCGGCTCGGCTGGGAGGCAGCGAATCCTCGGCACCGCCCGCCAGGCGAGTGGGGCCAGCGGCGGCACCCCGTGCGGCTGGCACGGGGTCTGAGGCGGGGGCGCGTGCCACAGCTGACGCCGAGGGCCCGGCGGCCGTCGGGGCGATGGCGGATGCGGGCACGGGGGGCGTCGCGATCGGCGCGGCGGTGGCGGGCGCATCTGCATCCGGCGTATCGCTCAGTGCCTGGAGCGCCGCCAGGTGCGCCAGGAGCTCCGCCTCGACTGTCGCCGGCACCGCCAGGACCAGCCCGCACGGTTGCGCCTCGCCGCTCGTCAGTTCCAGCCGGACGAGCAGGAGTTCGGTGCCCGGCTCCGGTGCGGCGCGATCGCCGGGCCCGAGGCTGAGCCCCTCGCCGAGGGCCGCCCCCAGCGCCTCGTCGAGGGCGGCTGCGAGCGCCCCCGCGAGCCTGTCCGCATCGGCCGGAACGCCCGCCAGGGTTGTCGAGGCTGCCGGATCGAGCGCCGCCCAGGCGACCCGGCGTGGCGCGCCGAGCAGTTCGAAGCTGGCCACGGGAAGGAACGCCGTCTCATCGAGCTGCCAGCCGCCCTCGGTCACCGCGGCGTCCGGCTCGCAGCGATGGGCGGCGACGCGGAGCGCGCGCAGGGTGACGGGAGCTGAGACGTGCGCCGACGCCGCCTCCTCGAGCGCGGATCGGAGCAGCGGCACGTGCGGCGCCTGTGCGCTCGACAGCGGTCCCGCGTAAGGGGCCCATGCCAACGTGGCCCAGTCCATCCCTCAGCCCTCCACGGCGCGCAACGGCGTCACGATCTGCAGTGCGAGTCGGTCACCCACCCGCCCGGGCCTTGCCCACAGGCGCGGGCCGTCGGCGATCGTCACGGCGATCGGACGGTCCACGCGGTCGTCCACTCGGATCACGTCCCCGGGCTGCAGCGAGGTGAGCGCCTCAACGGGCAGCTCCACGCTGCCGAGGACAGCCCGCACGGGGATCTCCGCTTCGAGCAGGGCAGCCTCCACTTCCTGGCGGTACGTGGCGTCGGCCGCACTCCGCACGGGCTGCGCGTACCACGCGGTCGCGGAGAGCCGCGGCAGGAGCGGCTCGAGCGCGGCATGCGGGTAGCAGAGCGACACCGGAGCCGCCTGTCCACCGAGACGCAACTCGAACGTCAGCACGGCCGCCACCGTCGACGGCGCGGCGACCCGCAGCAGCGCAGGCCCGAGCGCCAGCTCGGTGACGCGCCCGCGCAGCTGCGCGAGGTGCGCCCAGGCTTCGTCGAGGGGGTTGATCAGCTCCGCGATGGCCCGTGCGATCAGGTCGGCCTCGATGGCGGTCGGTTCGCGGCGCTCGTCGGGGACCCGCCCGGGGCCGCCGAGCAGGCGGTCGATGATGGCGAAGGCGAGCGGCAGATCCAGGTCGAGCAGGAAGGGACCGCCCAGCGGATCTGCCACGAGCACGGCCAGCTGCGTCGGCAGTGTGAGGCCCTCGACGTACTCATCGAAGAGCATCTGTTCGGCGCCCGCGAGCTGCATCGAGACGGGCATCCGCAGACGCGCCTGGAGTCGCGCGGCCGTGAGGCGCGCCATGTTCTCGTGGACCGCCTGGAGTGTCCGCAGCTGGTCCTTGGAGAACTTGTTGGGGCGCCGGAAGTCGTACGTGCGTGCCACGCGGCCGACCCGCCGAGGTTCGCTCGGCACGCGCTCGAGCGCCCGGTCGATCTGACCTACGTTGGCGGCCCCCAGGAGGGCGTCGATCTCCGCTTGCGACAGCATGGTGCGGCCCTACTGCATGACGAAGTCGGTGAAGTACAGGCTGAGGACGGTGCGCTGGCCGAGTGCCTGCCGCATCGCGGCAAGCAGCTCGGTCTTCAACGCCTCGCGACCCGCGCCCGAGACGAGATCGTTGGACGTGTGGCCCGCGACCACCTGCCCGAGCGTGTCGAGCAGGATCGCGACGTCGTCGGTGTACGCGGCATCCGCGGCCTGTTCCGCGGTGGCCCGCGCCTCCCCGGTGAGCGCATAGAAACTGGCGCTGTCGGGCCGCAGTTCGAGCGTGACGGCGATCTTGGCGTAGGTATACGCGCCGCCCGGGTGCAGGTTGATCACGCGGCTGTCGAGCGCGAGCATCGGCCCGTGCTGGCCGGGTGCCGGGTCGGGCACCGGCGGCGTCGTGCCGGTGTGCACGATCTGCAGGTATCCGACCGCGAGCCCGGCGATGAGCGCGACGGGGACGATGGCGACGATGGCGCGGCGACCTCCCGGCAGGTTCATGGCGTGCGCGGTACCTCAGGGCTGGAACGTGGGGATCAGCGCCGGAGACGGAGCGGCGGTGGTCGCGCTGGGATACAAGAGCACGATGTCGACACGGCGGTTGCGCGCCCGCCCATCTGGCGTGTCGTTCGACGCGATCGGGTTGTACTGGCCGAACGCTTCCATCGAGAGGCGCGCCGGATCGATGCCACGTGCGACGAGGGCGTCGAGGACGGCCCGTGCGCGGGTGGCGGAGAGGGCCCAGTTGTCCGCGAAGAGCAGCCCGTCGGGGGGCACGTTGTCCGTGTCTCCCTCGATGCGCACGTGGTTCGGCAACGGCGCGATCAGCTGGGAGACCCGGTCGAGCAACTGGGTCGAGGTCGCTTCCAGGACGGCCCGCCCGCTCTCGAAGAGGAGCGACCCACCGATGCGGATGAGGATCCCCTCGCTCACCTGAGACACCGTGACGCGGTCCTGCACGCCAAGGGAGATGGCCAGGTCCTCGAGGCCCGCCTGGATGGCCCGGTAGTCGGTGGCGACGACGCCGCTGCCGGCGGTGAACTGGCTGTCCGAGGAGGGCATCGTCTGCTGGCCAGAATCGATCGCGATCGGCCGCGCCCCCTGCAGCACGTCGACGTTGAACGCGGAGGAGAACGACTGCGCGAGCGCGGTGAACTTGCGGAGGTCCGTGTTGCTCATCGAGTACAGGACGATGAAGAAGGCCATGAGCAGGGTGATCATGTCCGAGTAGGTGAGCAGCCAGCGCTCTTCGTTGCCCTCACCGTGGCCGGTCGAGGCACGTGCCAGCCGGCGGCGTGCCATCAGGCAGCCTGCTCGACGACAACGGCGGCGGCCGGGGCACCCGTGCCCGCCGGCTTCGTGGGGGCGGCGGGCGTCCCGAAGCTCGCCAGCTTCTGGGCCACGATGCGCGGGTTCTCGCCGGCCTGGATGGCCATGATCCCGACCAGCGCCATGCGTCGCTCCGCGACCTCCGCCGTGTCCTTCTGCCGCAGGTTCGAGGCGATCGGCAGCCAGAGGATGTTCGCGCTGGCGATCCCGATGAGGGTCGCGATGAACGCGACCGCGATCGACGCACCCAGCTGGCTCGGGTCGGAGAGGCGGCTGAGCACGCTGACCAGGCCCATCACGGTGCCGATGATGCCCATCGTCGGCGCGTACCCACCCATCGACTGGAACATCGCGATGCCTTTCTGGTGGCGTCGCTGCATGGCCTCGAGTTCCAGCTCGAGCACCTCCTCAACGGTGTCGGGCTCCAGGCCGTCGATCACCATCTGCAACCCGCGCCGGACGAACGGGTCGGCCACCTGGTCTGCGGAGTTCTCCAGCGCCAGCAGGCCCTCGCGCCGGGCGCGCTCGGCGAACTGGACCAGCAGCCCGCGCATGTCCGCGCCGCCGCTCGGCCGTGGCCTGGAACTGAGGACGAGGAGCCCGGGGAGCGCCAGGAACTCGTGCAGGGAGTACGAGGCGATCGTCGCGCCGAACGTGCCGCCGAAGATGATCGTGAGGGCCGGCGCATTGACGAACGCCATGGGCGAGGTGCCGTCCAGCATCGCTGCGCCGAGCAGCGCCACGAGCGCAATGACGATCCCGATCGGCGTGTCCACGGCTCAGCGTTCCCGCGCTGGCCGCAGCGCTTCGCGATAGGGGTTGGAGAACTGTTCGGGGGCCTCGGCCGCCGGTGGATCGGTGCGACGCCGTCCGCCGAAGCGCCCGTCATTGCGGATCGCGCGCTGGTAGGCCTGGAAGCGAGCCGCGATTTCGGCCGCGCGCTCCCGGACGAGCAGCTTGCGCCCGTCGACAAGGGTAACGACGGTGTCCGGGGTCTCCTCGACGCACTCGATGCGGTCGGGGTTGACGAGGAGGGCGGAGCCGTCCGGCCGCGTGATCGGGATCATACGTCGGCGGCCCGCGGTGCCGCGTGCCCCGCGTGGGCGATGACGGACGGCGCAGCCGGCGCCGCCTGGCCCATGGCCAGCCGCATGAGCCCGGCGCGCGAACGCAATCCGAGCTTGCGTGCCAGGTTGCCCCGATGGGTCTCCACGGTCTTCACCGAGAGCGTGAGCAAGTCGGCGATCTCGCGATTTGTCAGGCCCTCGCCGATCAGGTAGAGCAGCTGACCCTCGCGCGCGGTGAGGCCGTGCCGCTCGCCGATCGCCACGGCCCGTGCGGCGGCGACGCCGCCCGGGAAGCCGGTCACGACGCCGACGTTGCCCGCGAGGATGGCGCGCACCGCGGCGCCGAATGACTCGCGCCCGGCGCCGTCGAGGGCCACCACGCCGTCGACCCCGGCGGCGAGCGGGTCGGCGGGACCGACCTCCGTGCCACTGGCCACGAGTGCGATGAGGCGGGGTCGGGGCCGCAACGACCCGAGCAACCGTGCCGCCTCGCTACCGCCGGGGCGGGGGTAGTCGAAGATCACCACGCGCGTGGGCAGGGCCGCCGCCAGTCGATAGGCCTCGAAGACCGACCCCACGCCGGCCGGCAAGTCGCACACGCGGTCCGCCCGCAGCAGCTCGACCAGGCCGGTCCGCATCAGCTCAGACGGGTGAGCCACGAGCACGCGCACCAGCCCGGCAGCGGACGTCTCGGGCCGCGACGGCGGGATGGGGCGGTACATCGACGTGGGCACGGGCGAGAACATGGGCGGCGATCCCTTCGAGTGGGTGGTTGGGCAACGTGGCAGGCGCGATCGACGGCCGATAGTGTTCGGTCGCGCCGCGCGCGCTCGGTAGGGCCCAGCGGTGGGGCCAGCCCGGGGAATGACGACCGGAGGACGCGTATGGGACCTGCGTACTGCGGACCGCTGTTCGGGAGCGTCTTGCGGCCGAATGGCGGGCAGGCCGCCGTGTTCAGCTCACCGCGCGCAGTCCGTCCCAGCCGCCCAGCATCTCGATGAATGCCGCGAGGAGGTCGTCAGCGAACTGCCCGGGGTGTGCGAAGCGCATCCTGCGACAGGCGTCGAACGTCGACAGCGGCTGGCGGCCGAGGCAGCCCGAGGTCAGCGCGTCGAACTCGTCGGCAATGCCCGCGATCTGAGCATCGAGCGGGAGCTGGCTGGCCTTGCGTCCAGCGGGATAGCCGGAGCCGTCGACCCGCTCGTGGTGCTCGAGGATCACATGGGCATACGACGGCGTTTCACCGAGGGCCTGAGTCACGATGGCGTAGCCCACCGCGGGGTGCTTGCGCAAGGCACGTGCCGCCAGTGGGTCGAGCTGTTCACCGTCCTGGAGGACGCGGGTCGGGATGGTGGTCAGGCCGATGTCGCAGAGGAGGGCGCCACGTCCCACGTCGCGCAGCAGGTCCAATGCGCTGATGCCCACGCGCTTGGCCAGCGACAGCGCGAGGATGGCGCTGTGGATCGCGTGGTTGTGGGTGACCTGGTGGCGTTGCATGGACGCCACCATGCCCCACAGGAGGTCGTCCTCCTGCATCAGGACGTTGGTCAGCAGATCCATGGTGTCCTGCATGAGGTGGGCTTCGTCGCTGCTGAAGGACGCGACCGAGCGGAACGACGGCGCGATGATCGATGAGGCGATCGCGTAGGCTTCGCGCGACCGATCGATGGGCCGGAGGCTGCGGTCCTCCAGTGTCCGCTCCAGGCTGACCGTCAGCATGCGCCGCAACAGGTACGCGTCCGATTCGCGGACCAGGAGCGGGATGCCCTCGCGAGCCCTGGCGCGCAGGGTCTCCGGCGGCGCACCGGTGCTTGCGTAGAGCACCGGCCAGCGGCGCCCTCGCACGAAGATGTCGCAGGGGATCTCGTCGAGCCGGGCCAGATACGACCAGAGCACCAGCACGTAACCGGTGAGCTCGATCTGCTGGACCTGCGGCGCATCTCCGGCGGCCCGAAAGGCCTGCATGGTCACCTGCTGCCCGCGGGCAAGGCCAGGCGCGCTGGCGCGACGTCGGGCATCCCGGGAGGGACGCCGGCACGAAGCGATGGACTCGTGGCCAGCCGTGTCCGCAACCAGGGCTCGAGGACCTCCGGCGGCACCGGACGGCTGATGAAGTAACCCTGGGCGTCGTCGACGCCGAGTCGCGCGAGCATCTCGAGGGTGGCGGCGTCCTCGACACCCTCGGCGACCACCTCCTTTCCGAACCGGTGCCCGAGAGCCACCACCGTTTCCACGATCGCCGCGTCGGTCGGCTCCTGGAGTGCATGAGTCACGAAGCCGCGATCGATCTTGAGCGTGGTGGCACACAGGTACCGCAGCTGCGCGAGCGAGGAGTAGCCGGTCCCGAAGTCGTCGATCGCGAGCGTCACGCCCAGCGCTGAGAGACGCTCGGCGAGCCAGATCGCCTGCTTGGGATCGCCGAAGAGGCCGTTCTCCGTGATCTCGAGCTGCAGTTCGGGCCCTTCGAGCTGGTAGCGGATGAGGGCCGCCGCAAGCGCGGCCGGGAACTGCTCGTCGAGCAGGCTTGCGCGGCTGATGTTGATCGCGACGCGGATGGCCGCGAGGGGGGTACCTCTCCACGCGGCCACCTGCCGACACGCCAGCTCGAGCACTGCCAGGTCCAGTTCGCGGATGAGCCCGGAGCCCTCCGCGAACGGGATGAACTCGGACGGCGGCAGCACGCCACGCTGAGGGTGGTTCCATCGCACCAGCGCTTCCATGGCGTGGACCCTCCCGTCACGCAGTCTGAGCCACGGCTGGAAGTGAAGTGCCAGCTGGCCGGCGCGTATCGCCTTGCGCAGATCCGCCAGGTGCGCATAGGTGGCCGGACGCGGCGCGGACAGGTCCGCCTCGAAGAAGGCGATACCCAGGTGGTTCCGTTTGGCGCGCTGCAGGGCCAGGTCGGCCTGTCGCAGCAGTTGGGCCGGGTCATCGGCCTCGCCCTCGGGCGCCAGTGCGATCCCGATCGACACACTGACGGCAAGACGCTGGCCGGCCAGCGCGAGCGGACGATCGATCGCGCGTTGAAGGTGCTGCGCGACGAGCCAGGCCCCTTCGGCGTGCCCGATGTCGGGCAGCACCACGGCGAACTCATCGCCTCCCAGGCGCACCACGGTGTCGCCGGGCCGCACGGCGCGTGACAGGCGTCTGGCGATTCGAGCGAGCAGCTGGTCGCCGACCTCGAGCCCGAACGCGTCGTTTATCTCGCCGAACGCATCGAGGTCGAGAATGAGCAGCCCCAGTGGCCGGTCGTGCGATCTGACCAGTCGCAACCCGGCCTCCACGGCGTCGCGAAGAACCGTCCGGCCGGGCAGCCTGGTAACGGCGTCGCGATCGAGCCGGTGCCGCAGCCTGGCCACTGCGCGCACATGCGTGGTGACATCGATCGCCGCCACGAGCTGATCGCCCAGCGACTCGGCCCCGTCTGCCAGTCGGGTGCCTTGCAGGCGCAGCCAGCGCGGATCGCCCGCTGGGCGTGCCGTGCGACACTGGGTGCGCCAGTCGCCTGGCTCGTCGAAGCTGTGCCGTACCGCCGCCTCGACCTCCGCTCGGTCGGCCGGGTGGATGGCCTTCAGCCAGCCGAGACCGAGCGCCGCGTGTCCGACTTGCGCAGTGAGACGCGCCCACGCCGCGTTGGCGAACGTGCATCCGCCGTCGCGGCCGAGCACGAGGAGCCCGACGGGGACCTGCAGTGCCAGCCGCCGGAGGTCTGCCGGGAGCGCGCGATCTGGCGCCTCCGCCGGCCCGATCCGCGAGGCCGACTCGGGACGGCCTGTCGATGCAGCGGGCGCGGATGACGCGTGTCTCACACCTCGGGAGTCGGTCGTCCGCCGCCGCGGGTAAAGGGCAGGGCGACGCCGGCGTCCCGGCGCAGAGCACGACGGGGCGGAAGTTCGGGTTGTACGGCCCCCCGGACTGCGGCCTGGACAGCATCGTCGGACCGCCCGGCCCGAGCTCGAGCAGGTCGGGTGAGCCGGCCACACGTTGCAGGGACAGGGCCATGACTCGGTCCCCTCTCTCCTCGACGCGGGTCGCCGGCCTCGATACGCCGCCACGTGTCGCCAGTCGATCGTCGCACGCGGCATGGCACGCGATCATCGGGGCTCTCCCCGAACTGCCTCGACAACAGTCCTGGGTCGGTTGCCGGATCGAGTCCTCCGCCGACGAGACGGCCTCATCGGACAGGCCGCGCTCGGCCCGGGCAGGCGTCGGGGTGATCCGCCGACGCTCGGGGCAAGGCAGGGCCCCGAGCTGCCCCTCCGGTCAGGCAGTCACCGTGCGGCGGCCGTGGCCGCCCTCGCCGCGACCTCCTCCTCGGGCGGCAGCCCGCGGAAGAACCCCCAGTACAACACGGCGTTCGCCAGCTGCAGGGCCCCGGCGATCACGAACGGCAGCGACAGGCTGACCTCGTCGAAGAGGTAGCCGGCGGCGAGCGGGGCGACGGCCATGGTCGCCTGGCTCGGCAGGTTCGACAGCGCCCCCACCGCCGCGCGCTCCCCCGGGTCGGCCATGGCCAGGACGTACGACTGGCGCAGTGGCATGCCGATGCGCTGGACGACCATGCGGACCAGGTACACCGCGCCCGCCGCCAGGAATGAGGGCGCCATCACCATCGGGACGAGCAGCACGGCCTGTACCACCCGCACCATGGTCACCGTGCGTACCAGTCCCCAGCGCCGGGCGAACCTGGCTGCCGTCAGGGTCGATGCCGCCGTCGCCGCGTTGATGACGGCGAAGAGTACGCCGATCTGCCCGGGCCCGACGCCGTAGCGGCGGAAGAACCAGTAGGTCACGAACGGCCCGAACATCCCGACCGCCAGGCCGTTGACGCTGTTGGTCGCCCAGAGGCGCACCAGCAGGGGCATCGAGCGCCGCGGGAGACGCAGTCCCGGGCCGCGTCCGTCGGTGGACGGCGTCCGTCGGGGCTCCCGGAGTCCGAGCGCCAGGAGGCCGGCGGCGGCGGCGAGCACCGCCGTGGCGAGGAACGGGAGGCGGAACGCCGCGGTCGCCGCTTCGCCGCCCGGTCCCCCCTGGCCGGCCAGCAGCGCGAGCGGACCGCCGATCAGGGCGCCCACGCTCGACGCGAAGGCAAGCCGGCCGAACGCGACGTTGCGCCGCACCGGTGGCGTGATCTCGGTCACCAGCGCCTGCTCGGCCGGCTGATACGGCCCCACCATGCCCGCACCCGCACCCGCCCCCCGGCCGAAGCTCCCCACGGAGGCGGCGAGGAACAGCACGGCCGGGGCGCGCGAGAACGCGAACACGACCCCCGCCAGGGCCGCGAGCAGAGGCACGGCGACCAGGAACGGCTTGCGGCCGACGCGGTCGGAGGCGAGGCCGATGGCGGTCGACAGCACGGCGGTCGCGATGCCCACGGCGACGGCGAGCTCGCCCAGCTGCAGCGCGCTGAAGCCGATCATGGCCAGGTACACGGGCACCACCACGCCGGCGAGCGCGCGCGACGCGCTCATGAACAGGCGCGCGGTGACCACGATGGTGATGTTGCGGTTGCGGGGCCGGTGGGCCAGGATCACGACTCGACCGTCATGAGTTCGCTGGTGGCCCGTGGTGGCCGTGGTGGCCGTGGTGCCGCGGATTCCGCCCGTTCCCTCCTGTTGACCGCACCCCTGCATTGTCGTCTCGGGCGCCCTCACCCGTCCTGCACCGACCGGGCCGGGATGCGCGCGGCGCGGATGCCGTGTAGGATGCGCGGGCCCGTGAACCTGCGGCCACATCCGCGCTCGCAGGTTCCGTGCACCATCTGGCCGGGCTCGGCAGCGGGAGATAGCGTCGCGGACGCGGCGCTCGGGGCACGTCTCCCCCGCCGAACGACTCGCGGGATCATGTCTTCGCTCCCGCGGCCCCCGGCCCGGCACCGAGGCCGCGCTGACCCGCGCGCGGCAGGTGCCCGCTAGGGGAGAGAAGACCACGCGACCACAGCGGATCCGTCCGTTGCGGCTCCCTGCCCTCCACGACCTCGATGGGTCCGGTCCGGGGAACGCGACGAGACCGTCCCGCCTGGGCAACGCGGCGTCGCACCTCGGGCGCGCTTCGGCACGCGTCGGGGCTGCCTCGCATCGCCCTGGCAGCAAGTCACGACATCTCGGGGCGAGATCGCTCCGCCTGGGACTAGCACCCGCCCGCCTCGGCGTTGCCTCGGCGCGCTCGGCGGCCGCCGAGGCCCGGCGTGCGAGGTCGCCGCGACTGATCGTGGCGCTGGGTGTGCTCAGCATTGCCCTGGTGGCGCATCCGGTGGTGGCCGGCATCGCGATGCCCGGGTCTCCCGCGCCGCCGGAGTCACCCGCGTCCCCGGCGTCCATCGTCCCGCGCCGGCCTGTGCCGCCGCTCACGACCGCGGTCGCGTACCCCGGGCGCCCGGCGGAGGAGATGCTCGCGTCGCTCACGGTCGGCCCGGGCACCGACGCGGCGGAGGCCGGCAACACCGCGCCGGTGGCCGCGATCTCGGCGGGGCGGGGGGAGTCCGCACCGGCCTTGTCCCCCGC
This sequence comes from Chloroflexota bacterium, assembly GCA_021786265.1. The sequence goes on along the minus strand of JAJYNP010000273.1, from coordinate 3,430 downwards.
CCCCAGGCCCACCCCGCACCGGCCGCCCGACCAGGTGCCCCGACCCACATCGAGACCGGCCGCGCATGTCGCACCGCCGACCTCCCGGGCTGCCGGGAGACTGGATGGTCCGGCGCCCGCCATCCCGGGGATGCCGGCCCCGGAACTGGGCCAGGCCTCCACGTATGGGCCTTCCCATCCGGGCCTGATCGCCGTGCCGCGCCGGGGCCGCTGGCTGGTGGAGATCATCTGGCACGGGCGGTACGTGATCCGACGGACCAACGACTACGGGCCCGATCGGCGGCTGTTCCCGAACCGCGTGATCGACCTGGACGTCGCGACGTTCGAGGCGCTGTCCGGCCAGAGCTGGACACGCGGCGTGCTGTGGTCGGTGAGGGTCGTGTACCTGCGCTACCTGGGGGCGTGACCCGCCCGGACCACGAAGCCGGCGAGGACGCCCGGGCGGCCGGGCCCCCGCCCTCGGTGCGCCAGCGCCTCGCGCGCGGCCACCGGCCGCGACGTCCCCCGCAGCGCGGCCTCGGGCGTCGGCGTGGGGGACGGCTCCGCTCCCTTCCCGCCACGGTTCTTCGGCGGCGGGGTGTGGTCGGCGGGCGGGTGCGTGCGCTGCGATCCGGGATTGCCCGCCGCCGGGGACGTGGCCTTGTTCGGCGCGGTCCCTGTCCCGGGCTTCGACGAGAGCGACGGCGAGCCCGAGGCCACCCCGGCGCCCTGCAACTCGCCGAGCGCGGCGCGCAACGCGGCCTGGGCCTGTGCGGGCGCCCGCGCCAGCAACGACGACAGCAGCTCCTCGTGCCGGTCAAGGGCGCGGGTCAGGCCCGGCGGCACGGTTCCCGGCGCCGAGGAGTCCGCCGCCGCGACCGTCTGCGACAGGATCGAGCGGTACGCGCCCACCGCGGCCTCCACCGCGCTGGTGTTGTCGGCCCCTGCTGCGTTTTCTGCCTCGTTCAGCCGCGCGCCCAGCCGGCCCGCCTCGGCGTCGAACCAGGCGGTCGAACCGGCGGGGGGGAGGGTGAGGGCTTCGATGTCCAGGCGCGTGGCGTAGAGCGGTCCGCCGGGCCCGCTCGCCGCGAAGGCCGCGCCCGCACCGGAGACCAGCAGCGCCGCCCCCGCCAGCCCCGCGGCCACCCTGACCCGGAGCCGTGCGCCGGACCACGGCCAGGTGCGGCGCGTGGCACTGCGCGCGCGGGCGCCGGTGCCCACTGTCGCGCCGGCGGGTCGAGCGTCGGTGTCGTGGCCCCAGTCGGCCGCGGCCCGGTCGAACCGGGCTACGACCGCTGCGCGCCCCCGCGCGAGCGAGGCCGGGTCCGGGTCGAGCTCCGCGCGGGCATACTGCTCGATGGCGTGCTCCAGGGGGTTGCCGCCTGTCCCGAGGTCGACCCGTGGCGCCCCGCGCCGCCGTCGCGGCGGCCACAGGCGGCTCATCGCCGCGCCTCCCCGTTCATTCCGGCGCCTCGCCCAGCGGGAGGCGGTCGAGATCGAGCGACCCGGCGAGCCTGCGGCGGAGGGCGCCAAGTGCGCGGAACTGCAGGGCGCGCACGGCGATCTCCCGCCTCCCCAGGACCCTCGCCGTCTCGGCCGAGCTCAGGCCGGCGAAGAAACGGCAGGCGATGACCTGCTGCTGGTCGGGCGTGAGGGTGCGGATCGCCGCGTCGAGAGTTGCGAGGTCCGAGGAGCGGACGGCAGCCTCGGCGGGCCCCGGCGTGTCTGTCGGGCTGTCCGCGATGCTGTCCAGCGGCCGGTGCTCCCGGCTGGTCCGCGCGAAGTCGATCACCGCGTTGTGGGCGAGCCGGAAGAGCCACGCTGCGAATGGCACGCCGCGCTGCTCGTACCGTGGCAGGGCCTCCAGGACGCTCACGAAGACGCGCTGCACGAGGTCCTCCGCGTCGCTCGGCTCACGCACGCGGAACCGGACATACCGGTGCAGCCGCGGGGCGAACAGGTCGTAGAGGCTCCCGAACGCGTCCGAGTCGCCGCCGCGGGCGCGCTGCACGAGATCCTCGATCGTGGCTCCATCGGGCGTAGAAACGACGGCCTGGCCCGGACGTGACGGCTCGCACCGTGGCGTGGCGGGATCGCCTGTCCGCGTGGTCTCCTCGCGGGTCACCGCGCCACTCTGCCGCATGGGCGCCGGCACGTCCACCGTGGCGCCGCCGTCAGATGGATCGGCCGGGACGGGCCGCACGGGCAGGCTCCGCTCCCGGCTCAGGAGGCGAGCGCGAGCGCCAGCCGCGCCGCGGTGCGGGCGTTGTTGCGGATCAGCGCGAGGTTGGCTCGCACCGACGCGCCGCCGGTCAGCTCGGCGACCCGTGCCAGCAGCCACGGGGTGAGCTCGCCCCCGCGCACGCCGGCCGCTGCCGCCTCCGCGTTCGCCTGTTCGATCACCCGCTCGATCCGCTCGCGCGGCACCTCGTCGTCGGCGGGAACGGGGACGCACACCAGAAGGCCGGACCCCAGGCCCAGGCCGAGATGGATCCCGGCGATGACGGCCGCCTCCTCGGGAGACGCGACGACTACGGGCGACCGGACGCCGCTCCGGCGGGCCCAGAACCCGGGGACCTCGTCCCCGCCGATCGTCACGAGCGGGACGCCCCGCGTCTCCAGCGCCTCGACGGTCAGCGGGACGTCCAGGATGAGCTTTGGCCCCGCGCTCACGACCACGACCGGTGTGCGGGCCAGCTCGTCCAGGTCTGCGGAGATGTCCAGGCTGCCGGGCCCGCCGCCCGGGCTCACCAGGGCTCCCCGGTGCACACCGCCGATTCCGCCGGTGGCAAAGACCCGGATGCCCGCGGCGTGCACGGCGATCATCGTCGCCGACACCGTGGTGGCACCCCAGCCCCCCCGCGCGATGCCGGCGGCCAGCGTGGGCCGTGCGACCTTGGCGACCCCCTGGGCGGTTGCGAGCGCCTCGAGCTCCGCGTCCTCCAGCCCGACCAGCAGCAGGCCGTCGCGGATGGCGACCGTGGCGGGCACCGCCCCCCCGGCACGCACCTCCGCCTCGCTGTCGCGGGCGATGGCGAGGTTCTGGGGGTACGGGAAGCCGTGGCTGATCAGCGTCGACTCGAGCGCCACGACCGGCCGCCCGCCACGGACGGCGTCAGCGACCTCCGGGGCGACGCGGAGGATCGACGCGACCCCGGTCGGCATGGAGCGTCGGGACTCCGTCACTACGCGATTGCTCACCGTCTCCATCGTCTTCAGCGCTCCTCGTTGCCCCGATGTGCCTGGCCGAACGGGCCGCCCATTGCGCCGCGACCGCCGGGCCTGCAGGGGCCAGAATGGGCTCGTGAGTCGAGATGGGCCGATCGCCCCAGCCACGAAAGGAGCCGGCCCTGTGCCCCAGAAGATCATCCTCGATTGCGACCCGGGCCACGACGATGCCATGGCCATCCTGCTCGCCAGCGCGTCCCCGGCGATCGAGCTGCTGGCGATC
>JAJYNP010000050.1 GCA_021786265.1 Chloroflexota bacterium | reverse complement strand
CGAGGGGACGAGCCAGCTCCACACGCTCATCCAGGCCGACTACGCGCTCGGCTATCGCGAGGACCGTCCGCTCCGCTGCGAGCCGTGGCCGGCCCAGGGCTTCGAGAAGTTGCCGCCCGGGGCCCGGGTGTGAGGGCTCGCGTCACGCGACTCGTCCGGTCCGCGCGTGACTGGTGGGGCGGTGCCGACATGCGCGAGCGGGCCGTCGGGTCCGCTGCGGCGATCGCGGGAGCGGCGCTCCTCGGCGGCTTCGTCCGCGGCAACTGGCGGGCGGGCGAGTTCGGCATCGCCCTCGCTGCCGTGACCGGGACGATCCTCACCGTCGAGACGGTGCTGGTCCGGTGGCGCCTGCGCGCCTGACGGGTCGCGGACGCCCGAGGGCCGATGGCTCCGGCTGCATCGTCGATCCGGACCGGGTTGTGGACGACCCACGTGGACGCTATGCTTTACCTATGAAGCAAGAAGTAAAGGCTCGCCGGCGGCGTGGCTATACACGGATCAGCGGCAAGCACCAGGTCACCATCCCGGTCGAGGCGCTCGGGCAGGCGGGCCTTCATGCCGGGGACCGGCTGCGCGCCGAGGCGCGAGCCGCGGGCGTGATCGTTCTCATCCGCGAAGATGACCCGATCGAACGCTACGCCGGCTCGCTGACCGGCCTCTATCCGGACGGGTACCTCGACGAGCTCCACCGAGAGTGGACCTGATCGTCCTCGACGCCGGAGTCGTCATCGCCATCCTCGACGCCAACGACGTCCATCACGAGACCGCCAGGCGCACCCTCTCGACTGTGTTGGGTCGCGCCGAGCTGGTGCTGCCGGCGTCGGCGTACGCCGAGGTCCTCGTCGCGCCGTACCGCCGGAGCGCTGACGCGGCGGCCTCGGTCGATGCGCTGATCGACGCTCTGCCGGCGAAGGTCGAACCGGCCACGCGGGCGATCAGCGCCACCGCGGCCGAACTGCGCGCGAAGCATGGCCATCGGCTTCGCCTGCCGGATGTACTCGTCGCGGCGACCGCCATCGAACTCGGCGCGGACCTGGTGATCACCACCGACGGACGACGGCCGGCGCTGCCGGTCCGCGTCGACGTCCTCCAACCCGCGAAGGATCGATAGGCGTCACCGCCGTCGACGGACGGCCGGAGGGGAACGTCGGTCGTCGATCGGACTCAGGCAGCGCTCGATGCGATCCAGATTCATGGCGCCAACGGCTACTCGAACGAGTTCCCGGTCGAGCGCTACCTGCGCAACTCGAAGGCCGCCGTCACCTACACGGGTCTGACGGCCCGTCGCGACGGCGGTCGGGCGCGACGGTCGGGTTTCGTCAGGCAAGCAACCGTGACCGACGAGAGCGACGCCTGGTCGGGATTCTTCGTCAGGCGAAGGGGATCGACCGGCAAAGTGCGTTTCCGTTCGTCACGCGGAACGACTCGATCGATCCACCGGCCCGCACGTCGCCGTGTTTCGTCTCGCGCAATACGAGGCCTCGCGCATGCGTGCCTTCGCACGGGCGGACGTCCCCCTCCGTCAGGGCTCGGCGGCCGGCTCCAGCCAGACGACTCGATCCGCCAGGCCGTCATCCTGCGGGTGGGCAGCGAGGAGGCCGTCAAGCGCCTCGACGAGCCTGCCGGTAGCGTCGCGCGATCGCGGGAAGCGGCGCGGGTTCGCGAGGATGATCCCCGCGTGCGGCCTTCCCGTCCGGGCGAGCTCCGCGGCGATCGGCTGGAAGTCGCCGACGTTCTCGGTCAGAAGGGCGCGGCCCTCCTGCCGAGCGGCATTGATCAGGCTCCAGTCGGCAAGGCCTGCCAGCGCGGGCTGCCCCGCCACCGCCATCACGTCATACCCACGCGCGCGGAGCTGCTCGGCGATCCGTGGGCTGTACTGCTCGTCGAGGAGCAGCTTCACGCGCGGCGGGCGGTCTGCTGGCGATACAACCGCTCTTCACGCTCGGCCATCACCTCGTTCGCCTCGATCCAGCGATCGATCTCGTCAGCGAACTCGGCGTGGTATCGCGCGGCCGCCTCGACGATCGCCAACGGCACCTGGAGATAGTCGGCCGCCTCCTCGACGGAGTCGTTGTTCGCTCGGATCGTCGCCACGATCTCCCAGACGTCGAGACCAGTCCCGAGGACGAACGGGCGCCGCCCCGCGGGGCCGTCGACGAAGTCGATGCGCGGATGCCGGATGCGCCGGAGGCCCTCGTCCAGCAGCCGCTCGGCGAGAGCCGTGCGCGTCATTCCCGACGCGGCCGCGCTCCGGTCGAGCCGTGCCGCCGTCTCCGCCGGCAAGCGGAAGCTTCGAAGCTCGCGCACAGCATGCGTGGGTCGCGGTCGCTCACTCATGTATGACAGCGTATCACACGGCTGGTCACGGGACGACCTCGGAGGCGTTCGAAGCGGGCCTGGAGGAAGCGCAGGGTAGACGCTGACCCGGTAGCGGGGCTTCGCTCATCCGCCGCTGATACCGGGCAGGTCAGCGAACGGCATCCAGCGCGCGAATGGCTCGTAGAGCCGGTTGCACGTCTCGGGCCGCAGCCAGCGCCGCAGGGCGACCGCCGTCATTCCGTTGACGATGACCCGATCGGCGCCCGCGACGAGCTCGTCACCGACTTGGAGCCACGTCTTTGCCATCCGAGGGTCGATCGGCTGCCAGGACAAGACGCCTGTGGTGACCACATCGAGGACGATACTGACCGCGCAAGAGGCGAGCCGGTTGGCTGCAGCAATTGCACCTTCAGCGCGCGGAACGCCCAGGTCCGCGGCGAGCTCCTCGAAGACTGTGTCAGGATCACCCCCAGGGTGCCATCCGCCACGGAAGTGGACACGCTGAGCGGGTGTGCCCAGTCGATGGCGCCGAGTCGTGCCAGACCATCGACGAAGGCAAGGACCGCCGGGTCGTGCGCGAGACCGGCGAAGTCGGCGGAAGCGGGCATGGAGAAGAGCGCCGCGTCGTGGAGGAACTTGGCGACCGGGCCGCCGGCCTCGGCGATCGTGACGCGTCCGACTGGGTCCGGCTCCTGCGCCACCGCGGCACTTGAGGGTCTTGATAGCCGGCGCAGCGACTCGCCGATGATCTGGACGCCCGCTGGTACTTCCCTCGCTGACAGGATGCCTTGCTCCAACGCGGCGACCGCCTCGTCAGGAGTGCCGACCCACTGGACAAAATGGAAGAGGCGACCGCGCCGTTCGACGAAAACGAGAGAGGTCTCGGGGCTGTAGGTTTCAGTGATGTATCGCAGCACGTCGTGGGGAAGCTCCACCCGCTCGCCGCTGTCGAGATACGCCTCGACGAACTTCGCGCCCTTGCGACCGAGGGAGCCGATCCTCCCCCACTTGGTCGGCACTTGGCACTCCTCCGCCGCTACTACCGGCTCGCTGGCTGGGTGGGTCGGCTCAAGCGACGGCCACGGGGGCCTGAGCTTGTGGGTGATGTCAACGCCCGGATCTCGTCGAGCTTCAGCACCAGAGCGGCCATTTCCCCCGAAGCTTGGCCGACCGCCACGACGTTGAGCAGCAAGCGTTTCGCGTACTCGGGGGCCCTCGGATAGGTGGCATGTACGACGGAGTCGCCATCGGCCCGCACCGCCTCTCCGAGCGTGGCGATGTCGTCGATCACGGCAAACCGGTGTTTGATCTTGTTGTAGGCCTCAAGGAGAGTCACGCGGGGCGTCCGGATTGTCCCGTCGGCTTCGGGTGATACCACCTCCACGACGATGTTGACGACGTCGAGAAGTGGGGTGTCTTCTCCGTCTTGGACATCGCCAGCCCAGGGCCTCGGAACGCCCTCTCCTCGGTAAATGTTGCTGATCTGCTGGAGCGCTGGTGGGAGATTGGCGTAGTCGAACTCGAGCAGACTTCGGTCCTTGGGATCGACCGTAAGTTGGTCGAGCGACGGGATCGAGAGCAGATCGGGCAGCGAGGTCCCCCGACGGACCAGGTCCCAGAAGTCTCCAGCCACCGCACTCTTCGACCGCAGATACCTCCGGAACAGCCCACCCCGGTCGCGATACCGGATGGCACAGCCCATCGCCGCGCAATCCTCGATCGCGGCGGCCAGCTGGGCTAGGAGCCGAGCGACAACATAGGTCTGTACCAGCGCAGGAGTGCGGCGCTCACTGGCCATGGAGGCAGCCGTTGGTCGATCGACGCGTCGCACGAGGCTCTCCACGACGATTGCGACCTCGTCGGCGTCGACGGCGGAGCGGTATAGCCCGAGCGCCGCAGCGGCATGGGCCAGGCAGGTGCGGCTGGCGTACTCTGCGAGGAAGACTCGATCTTCATCGCGCATTGCGAAGAGCCTCTCTAAACGTCGTGTTCGGGCGGGCTGTCTACCTCGCGTCTTGTCTGACTCAGCCGCTGATCCCGAGGAAGTGCGCCCCGAACATCGCGAGAGGGATCCAAAAGAGCGTGGCCCAAAGCCCCACGAAGGCTCCGAAGGCTCGCGGTGGGGAGTATCCGGGCGGTACCTGCGCGA
>JAJYNP010000119.1 GCA_021786265.1 Chloroflexota bacterium | reverse complement strand
CAGCGGGCACGGAGGTCCCAAGGTGATCCGCGATCTCGGACAATCCGCTGCCGGGATGCCGTCGAAGGTAGAGGAGCGTCCGGAACTGCGCGACGGACATGCCCGCCGGCCTTCCCTCGCGCATGCGGCCCCGGATCGATCGCATGATCAGCGGCACGTTCTCGAGGATCGCCGCGGCGGCGGCGTCCGCACCCCCCGGCGGCGCGGCGGCGTCCGCACCTGGAGGCGCGGCGGCGTACGGGCGGGGCCGCCCCCCGGCGTCTCCCCCTTGCTCCGACCCGTCGGGTGCCGTGGCCGGGTCGGCGGCCTCGAGCCCGGACGGCGTCACAGACGTCTGCATGCCCGGATGATAGACTGTTAAGCATCCTAACTGTATCTCTTCGCGCGAGGACGCGATGCCGCAGGCAATCGAAACCAGGGAACTCACCCGCCGCTTCGGCACGGTCACCGCGGTCGACGCCCTCTCCCTGGCCGTGAGGCCCGGGGAGGTGTTCGGCCTGCTGGGACCCAACGGGGCCGGCAAGACCACCACCATCAAGATGCTCATCACGCTGCTCCCGCCCACCTCGGGCTCCGCCACGGTGTCCGGGTATGACGTGACCGCCGACCAGCGGCTTGTGCGCCGCTCGATCGGGTATGTGTCTCAGCTCCTGTCGTCCGATGGCGCCCTCAGCGCCAGGGAGAACCTGGACATCTCCGGCCGGCTCTATCACATCCCGTCCGCCGAGCGGCGCGAGCGCATGGACGACGCCCTCGCGTTCATGGGGCTGGCGGACGTCGCCGACAACCTGGTGCGGACGTACTCGGGTGGCATGGTCCGCCGCCTCGAGATCGCCCAGGCGATGCTGCATCAGCCGCAGGTGCTGTTCCTCGACGAGCCGACGGTGGGGCTCGACCCGACGGCCCGACGCGCCGTGTGGGAGCACATCCGCCGGCTGCGGGACCGGGAGGGCACCACGATCCTGCTCACCACGCACTACATGGACGAGGCGGCCGAGCTCTGCGAGCGCGTCGGGATCATGCATCTCGGCAAGCTCGTCGCCCTCGGCACGCCGGAGTCGCTCGCGGCCGAGGTCGGCCCCGGCGCGACACTCGACGACGTGTTCACCCACTACACCGGCGGCGACCTGGACGAAGGAGGAACGTATCGTGACGTCGCTCGAACGCGCCGCACGGCCCGCCGCCTGGGCTGAGCCCCCCGCGGCCGTCCGGTTCTTCGAGGATGCCTGGACGGTCGCGCAGGGCGAGCTGCGCAAGCTCGCCCACGACCCAACGGAGCTGCTGACCCGCGCGGTCCAGCCCGTCCTCTGGCTGCTCGTCTTCGGGCAGGTCCTTGCCCAGGCCCGGGCCATCCCGACGGGCAAGCTCGGCTACATGGACTTCCTGGCCCCGGGGGTGCTGGCCCAGAGCGCGCTCTTCTCGGCGATCTTCTTCGGGATCGCCGTGATCTGGGAGCGGGACCTGGGGGTCCTGCACAAGTACCTGGTGAGCCCGGCGTCGCGCGTCGCACTCGTCAGTGGCAAGGCGCTGGCCGGCGGCCTGCGCGCCCTGGTCCAGGCAGCGGTGGTCTACATGGTGGCCGCGCTCATCGGCGTGCATCTCCAGCTCGGCGTCGTGCCGATCCTGGGCGCCGCGGTGGTGGTCGTGCTGGGGGCCGCGGGCTTCGCCACGTTCTCGCTGATCATCGCCTGCCTGGTGCGGACGCGCGAGCGCTTCATGGGGATCGGGCAAGTCCTGACCATGCCGCTCTTCTTCGCCAGCAGCGCGATCTACCCGATCGCGATCATGCCCCCCTGGCTCCAGACCCTCGCGAAGGTGAACCCGCTGACCTACCAGGTGGACGCGCTGCGGAGCCTGATGGTCTCCGGCGGCACCGCCACGTTCCCGATCGCGCTCGATTTCGGGGTGCTGGTGTTCGCGCTGGTCGTGCTCCTGGTCATTGCGGCGCGGCTCTACCCGCGCCTGGCGATGTGATGGCACGCGCAGGCCGGTCCCGCCGCGAGGACCCCAACTACCGCTGGGTCGCGCTCTCGAACACGACCCTTGGCGTCCTGATGTCGGCGATCGACGGCTCGATCGTCATCATCTCCCTGCCGGCGATCTTCAGCGGCATCAAGGTCAACCCGCTCGACCCGGGCAGCACCAGCTACCTGCTGTGGATCATGATGGGCTACCTGCTCGTGACGGCCGTGCTGGTGGTCGCGTTCGGGCGCCTGGGCGACATGTTCGGGCGGGTCCGCATGTACAACGCGGGCTTCGTCATCTTCACCGCCGGGTCGCTGCTCCTGGCGGCCACGCCCTTCACGGGGCCGGCAGGCGCGATCTGGATCATCGGCATGCGCTTCGTCCAGGCGATCGGCGGCGCGTTCCTCTTCGCGAATGCACAGGCCATCCTGACCGACGCGTTCCCGCCCGGGCAGCGGGGCCTGGCCTTCGGGATCAACGGCATCTCCTTCCTGGCCGGCCAGTTCATCGGGCTCGTCGTGGGCGGCATCCTGGCCGCCATCAACTGGCGGCTGGTCTTCTTCGTCAGCGTCCCGGTGGGGCTGGCCGGGACGATCTGGGCGTACCTTCGCCTGGAGGAGCTCGGCACCGTCACCCACGCGAAGATCGACTGGCCGGGCAACCTGAGCTTCGCCGTGGGCCTGACGGCGCTCCTCATCGGCATCACCTACGGGATCCAGCCCTACGGCGGCCAGACCATGGGCTGGACGAACCCATTCGTGCTCGCGATGATCGGCGGTGGCCTCGTGCTGCTGGCCCTGTTCCTGTGGATCGAGCAGCGGGCCGAGCAGCCCCTCTTCGACCTCGACCTGTTCCGCATCCGCGCGTTCGCCGCCGGCAACCTCGCCGGGTTCCTGGCGTCGCTGGGACGGGGCGGGCTCTCCTTCATGCTGGTGATCTGGCTGCAGGGCATCTGGCTGCCGCTGCACGGTTACTCATTCGCGGACACCCCACTGTGGGCGGGCATCTACATGCTGCCGCTGACCCTGGGCTCGCTGCTGTTCGGTCCGATCTCGGGCTACCTCACGGACCGGTTCGGCGCACGGCCGTTCGCCACCGGGGGCATGCTGGTGGCCGCGGCGTCCTTCCTTGGCCTGGTGCTGCTGCCGGTCAACTTCCCGTACTGGGAGTTCGCCGGCCTGCTGCTGGTGAGCGGGGCCGGCGCGGGCCTGTTCATGTCGCCCAACATGGCGGGGGTCATGAACAGCGTGCCCGCCCGCCAGCGGGGCGCGGCGGCGGGCATGCGGACCACCTTCCAGAACACCGGGATGGTGGTGTCCATCGGGGTGTTCTTCTCGCTGATGATCGCGGGCCTCGCGGCGTCGCTTCCGGGCACGCTGTACAGGGGACTCGTGGCGCACGACGTTCCGGCCGCCGTCGCGGCGCAGATCTCGCACCTGCCGCCGGTGGCGAGCCTCTTCGCCGCGCTGCTCGGCTACAACCCCATGGCCACGCTGTTGCCCGCGTCGGTACTCCACGCGCTGCCCGCCGCCCAGGCCCAGGTCCTCACCGGCAAGGAGTTCTTCCCGGGCCTGATCTCGGCGCCACTGCAGCATGGCCTCGCGATCGTCTTCATCGCGGCGGCGCTGATGGCGGTGGTGGCGGCCTGGGCCTCCTGGATGCGCGGCGGCCGCTACGTGCACGAGGACCACCGGGCGACGGCCGGCGGCCGGGTCGGCGCCGGCGAGGTGGGCCCCGAGCTGACGGACCTGCTGCCCGCCCTCGACGAGGGCCGGGGAAGCCGCCCCTGACGACCATGGCAGGATGGGGCAGGATTCCGTGATGCGTCCAGCGGCCCCCCACCACCCATGCCGGTCCCGTCGCGACGGGTCCGTGGCTCCGCCGCGCCCGACTCCGGAGGCCCGGGGGGTCCCCCCGCGCGACCCGGCCCGGACCGCAGCGCGGGGCACGCCCGCATGATGGGGCCGATGGCCGGCGGCGGCTGGCACCTCATGCGCTCGTTCCGCCGCGACGACAGCGTGCGCTCGCAGCAGCTGTCGGAGGGGCTGATCGGCCGGATCTTCCGGTTCGCCGCCCCCTACCGGCGCGTGCTGGGCATCTTCCTGGTGCTCATCGTGGTCGACGCCGCGATCGGCGCGGCCAACCCGCTCATCTACCGGGCGATCATCGACGACGGGATCCTCCCGAAGCGGTCCGGCATCGTGGTCGAGCTGGCGATCCTGCTGGCCGGCCTGGCCGTCCTCGACGCGGGGCTGTCGCTGGCGGAGCGCTGGATCTCGGCGCGCGTGGGCGAGGGGCTGATCTTCGACATGCGGACGAAGGTCTTCGCCCACTTCCAGGAGATGCCCGTCGCGTTCTTCACCCGGACACAGACCGGCGCGCTCGTCAGCCGGCTCAACAACGACGTCCTGGACGCCCAGAGCGCCTTCACCAACACCCTCTCGTCGGTGGTGGGGAACGTGATCGGGGTCGCGGTCACCCTGATCGCGATGTTCGTGCTGAGCTGGCAGATC
>JAJYNP010000360.1 GCA_021786265.1 Chloroflexota bacterium | reverse complement strand
TCGGGAGTGCCGGCAGATCGTCCGGTTGCGCGTCGAAGGTCTGCCGGTCCGCGTCGTGATCCCATCGGCCGGGGCGGACGAGTACGCGTCGGCGATCGCCGAAGAGGTTCTGGAGCAGGTGGCCGTACGTTCCTGGGCACTGCCGGACGGCGTGGTGCGGCTGAGCGGTCCGCCCGGCGCCTCCCTGCGTGTCGGAGTCGATGGCGCCGTCGACCCGCTCCGGATCCGCCTCCTCGATGGGAGGGCCGACCTCCGCCTGACCGGGGTCCCGGCCGACACCGGCGAGCCCGCCTCGGCCAAGGGACCGGCTGAGACCGCGGCATCGATGCTGGCCACCGGCGAGACGACCCTGACGGTTCGACTCGACGACGACCGCTGTCCTGTCGTTCGCCGTCTGCAGGTCGCCGTGCTGCCTCCCGCTCGACGAGAGGCACCGGTCGGCGATCCGGACCGCTGGCGGGACGAACTTCTGCGGCACGTCGCCGATACACACGCCTCGTCGGCCCGCGGGCTGGCCCGTTGGACGCTCGACCCATCGACCGCGGTGACGAGAGCAGACCTGCTTCCGGGCCTGACGATGATCCGTGACCGGGCGGACTGCGCGGACTTCGAGGCCGTCGGCCTGATGCACCTCTGGCATCGCGTTCCGCCGGATCGGTGGGAGGGAGGACTGCGCGAGCAGGTTCGCGAGGCGCTCCTCGCCTTCAAGTACTGGATCGACCAGCCTGGCCTGGACGCGATGTGTTACTTCACCGAGAACCATCAGTTCGTCTGGCACACCGCGGAGCTCCTCGCCGGGGAGGCGTTCGCGGCCGACATCTTCAGCAACGCCGGTCGGACCGGTGCCGAGCACGCCGCGCACGGCCGCGAGCACGCGGTCGAGTGGATGCGCCGCAAGCTCGCTGGCGGCTTCAGCGAGTTCGACTCGAATGCCTACGTGGCGATCGACTGCCTGGCCCTTGTCTCCCTCGTGGAGTTCGCCGCCGACCTGGAGGTCCGTCAACTCGCCGAGGCGCTGCTGGACAAGCTCCTGTTCTCGCTCGCGGCGAACTCGTGGCACGGCATCCACGGCGCGGCCCACGGGCGCTCGTACACCCCGATGCTGCGCTCGTCCAGGTTTGAGGAGACCGGGCCGATCATGTGGGCACTGTGGGGCGTGGGGGCGCTGAACTCCGCGGTCCTTCCGGCCACGGCGGTCGCCACGGCTTGGCGCTACGTCCTGCCGCCGCTGATCCGTTCGGTCGCCTGCGACACCTCCGGCGCCTGGGAGGGTCGCCAGGTCTACCGTGGCATCTTTCGCTTCGAGCACGACCTGCTCAGCCGCCCGTACGGGTCCGACCTACGCGTCTGGCGCACGCCGGAGGCGATGCTCTCGTCCGTCCAGGACTACCGCTCCGGCCTGCCAGGACTGCAGGAGCACGTCTGGGGCGCGACGCTCGGGTCCGAGGTGCAGATCTTCGCCACCCATCCGGCCAACGACGTGCACGACTCCTCCGCCCGCCCGAACGCCTGGGCCGGCCAGCGGATCCTGCCCCGTGCGCGTCAGCACCGCGACAGCGTCCTCGTCCTGCACGCCATCCCCCGTGGCGACCCGGTGGCGAGGACACACCTGTGGTTCCCGGTGCCTCTGCTGGACGAGTGGGCCACGTCCGGCCCATGGCTCGCGGGACGGGTCGGGGACGGCTACGTGGCGGTCGCTGCCGATGGCGGCCTCTTCCCCGTGACGGCCGGCGAGGAGGCGCATCAGACCTGGCTGCCGCGCGGCGACGGCCGAGCGTACGTCGCGACCGTGGGCGGGCGCTCTGCGGACGGCTCCTTCGCCGACTTCGTGGCCGCGCTGCACCCCCCAGAGTTTGGGGCGACCAGCAGCGATGCGCCGACCGTCGCCTGGACGACCCGGGACGGCCGCTCGCTTGTCCTGTCCTCGGGCGGCCCGTTCAGCGTGGACGGCCAATCCATTGACCTCGGGCCGGACGGCCTGCCGGAAACTCCCGCGCACCTCGACAATCCCGCCTGCCGACAGGAGTTCGGCGCCGATCGGCTCGAGGCCACGTACGGCGATGAGCGCCTCGTCCTCGACCTCGTCCGTGGCGTGCGGCTGGAGCCGCCAAGTGGGGTGCCGCCGGATGGCCGGTGAAGACCTCAGTTCGGCGGGGTTCGCCGCACCGGCCCGCGAGCCGCTGACAGCGGGATCAATCGACCGCGCGGCATTGGCCGACCTGGGAAGGAGGCTGGCCGATCGGACGGAGGCTATGGATCTCGACACGTGGTCATGGGGTGAAGGAACGTGCCTCCTGGGTCTCATTCGGTTCGCGGAGGCCCTGGGCGAACCGTTTCCGCCTCGGGTGCTGGAGTACCTGGACCACCACGCCTCGATCGGGGTTGCGGTGGGGCACGTGAACAACCTCGCCCCCGGAACCGCCGCGGTGCTCGCCGCACATGCGACGGGTGAGCGGCGTTACCTCGACCTCGTGGCGCCGCTGGTCGATTGGCTGCGCAGCTCCCCGGCGGCCACACGGGCCCCCAGCGGCGCGTTGGAGCATTGGCCAGGCTCACTCTGGGCGGACACCGTCTTCATGGCCGCCGTGTTCCTGGGCCACTTCGGCGCGGCCACCGGCAACGCGGAGCTGCTCGCCGAGTGCGGGCGGCAGCTGGTCGCGCACGCCGACGTACTCCAGCGTCCGGAGTCGGGACTGTTCGCTCACGGTTCGCACCGGGGCGAGACCATCTGGTCCTTCTGGGGGCGCGGCAACGCCTGGTGGGCTTTGGCGGCGGTGGAGTTCCTCGAGC
Source organism: Chloroflexota bacterium (assembly GCA_021786265.1). The sequence continues at coordinate 1,692 of JAJYNP010000360.1, read as the reverse complement.
TGGCAGCGGTCTCGCCGGCCGTCCCGGCAGGCCTCGTCGAGGCCGTCGACCTTGCGCTGCGCCGGCAGCTGGTCGCGCTGGCCGCGCTACAGCCGCCGCACGGCGTCTGGGACGTCCTGGTCGACGGCCAGGCGGAGAACTCGGGGGTGCTTGAGACCTCGGCCGCCGCGGGACTCGGGGCGGCCATGCTGCGTGCCGGCGCGGTCATCACGGACCTGCCGGCCGAGGTCACGTTGGCAGGTTGGCGCGCCATTCGCGGTGCGCTGGCTTACGTTGACGGTTCAGGGACGCTGACGCGGGTCAGCGCGGGCACGGTCCTCCAGCTCGTGCCATTCGGCTACAGCGTGATCCGCGACGACCGGATCCAGCCGTGGGGGCAGGGCCTCGCCCTGCATGCCGTGGCTGCTGCGCTCGCGGCGCTGAAGCGAGGGGAGCAGGTCTGGTGAGCGTCCGGGCGCGGGGCATCGTGCTGTGCGTGGGCGAGCCGTTGATTGCGCTCACTCCGGAGGTTGGCCGTTCGCTCGAGTCGGCGGACGCGTTCACCGTCGCCGAGGGTGGCGCCGAACTGAACGTTGCGATCCATCTGGCCCGCCTTGGCGTGCCGGTACGCTTCGCTGGCCGCGTCGGTGACGACCCACTCGGACGCCGGCTGCGGCACGCCCTGGGCCGGGAAGGCGTCGACGTCTCGACCCTCGCGCTGGATGAGACGCTGCCCACCGGGCTGTACCTCAAGGAGCCGGGCGAAGAGGGAACCGCGGTCCACTACTTTCGGCGCGGCTCCGCCGCCAGCGTCGTCGACCGGCTGCCCGACGGGGCGCTGGTCGACGTCGGTCACGTGCACGTCACGGGCATTCTGGCGGCCTTGTCCGATGCCTGCCGCAAGCTCGTCCAGGACCTGCTCGCCCACCCGCGCCCGACTGCCGTGTCGTTCGATGTGAACTACCGTCACGCCCTGTGGGAGGCCGACGTTGCTGGGCCGGTCCTCATGGACCTCGCCCGGCGTGCCGATGTCGTGTTCGTCGGGCTCGACGAAGCCCGCGAGCTGTGGGGAGCGGACAATCATCAGGCCGTCCGGGCACTGCTCCCCGAGCCGGCCGAGGTCGTGGTCAAGGACGGTCGGCGGCCCGCCGTCGCATACGTGGGCGGGGAGCCCAGAGTCGTCGAACCCGCGCTGACGGTCGACGTGATCGAGCCGGTTGGCGCCGGTGACGCGTTCGCTGCCGGGTACCTCGCAACCCGACGAGACGGCAGGGACGTCCGGTCGGCGTTGCGCGTCGGCCATGCGCTCGCCGCCGGCGTCCTCCGCTCAAACAGCGACCATGGCGTCCCGCCCGACCTGGGGCTTCTGGCGGCCGCGCGATCCGGCCGCCAGTCTTCACCCGAGAGCCACCCGACCGCGGCGCGACCGGCCAAGGGTCACCCCGACGACGGCGCCACCGGAGGACAGGAGGACGACGACACGTGGGCGTGATCGAACGGATCGGGTCGGCACGACTGCTCCCCGTGTTGCGCCTGGACAGCGCGGACCGCGCGCTCGCGGCCGTCGACGCCTGCGTCAGCGCCGGTCTCGGGGTGGTCGAGCTCACGTCGACGACCCCGGACTGGGAGACCGTGCTCGACCGCACGCTGCGGGACCATCCCGGGGTCCTGGTGGGGGTGGGCACGGTGATCCACCCGAAGCAGGCCCGGCGC
>JAJYNP010000160.1 GCA_021786265.1 Chloroflexota bacterium | reverse complement strand
CCTGGTCCGGGCGGGCCCGCATCAGCAGGCTGGTGATCAGCGCGTTGACGCAGACGCTCTTGCCGGAGCCGGTGGCACCCGCGATCAGCAGGTGCGGCATGCGGGCGAGGTCCACCGCGTAGGCCTTGCCCGACACGTCGCGCCCCAGTGCGAAGGTCAGCGGGCTGACGGCCTCCGCCATGCGGGCGTCCTCCCACAGGCCCCGGAAGCCCACCACCTCCGCGTTGTGGTTGGGGATCTCGATCCCGACCACGTCCTTTCCGGGGATGGGGGCCTCGATGCGGATCGAGCGGGCGGCCAGCGCCATGGCCAGGTCGTCGGCGAGCGCCTCGACGCGCGAGAGCTTGACCCGGGCGTCCGGCTTGACCTCGTACTGCGTGACCACGGGGCCGATGTTCTGGCCCACCACCGTCGCGGGGATCTGGAAGCTGCGCAGCTTCTCCTCGATGATCCGCCGGTTGCGGGCGTGGTCCAGCTCGGCCGCGCCGTTGGTCGGGCGCTCGGGGTCCAGCAGCGTCGCGTCCGGGAGCGTCCACGGGCGGTGCTCCACGGTGGGGGGCGCGTCCTCGGCCTCCAGGAGCGCCTCGCCGGGCAGTGCGTCCCGGCCATCCGCCGGTGCGGGCCAGCCCGTGCCCGCCCCGGCACCCGAGCCGTTGCCGGCCCAGGGCCCCGGGGCCACCGCGATGCCGGTCCCCGGGCCGAGGCCGCCGTGCGGGACGGCACGTTCGCCCGACCAGACCGTCTGGCTCAGGGGCGCCGGGCTGGGGACGGGCGCGGGCAGGTCAGGCTCCAGGGCCGCATCGGGTTCCCCGCCGCGGCGAGCCACCTCGCGCAGGGTCCGGGTGTCGCGGCTCTCCCGTCCGTTGCGCGACGCCTCTGCGGAACCTCCGTTCCGGCCCGCCACCACGGGCGTCGCAAGTGCGCCGGCCACCGCGCGGCTGCCCGCCACGAAGGGCCGCAGCAATCCGCGCACGGTCAGGTTCAGGAGCAGCACGATCCCCGCCAGCACGATCCCCGAGAGCACCACGAACGCGCCGGGGGGGCTGACCAGCTCGGAAAGGCCGTGCGACAGCTGGGAGCCCAGCCAGCCGCCGCCGTTGCTCAGCGCCTGGGCCGACGTCCCGTGGCCCCAGACGAAGTGGAACAGCCCGATCCCGCCCACGAACGTCACGAGCCCGCCGAGCGCGGAGACGCCCCAGCCGGTGCCGGCGCTGGGCGCCCGCTCCACGAACGCGCCGGCGATCAGCAGCAGGATCGGCAGGAGCCAGGCGCCCTGGCCGAACGCCGGACGCAGCAGCTCGTTGACGTACCTGTTGAGGATCCCCTGCCCGGGCAGGAACAGCGCGATCAGGGTGACCGCCCCCACCACGAGCAGCACGATCCCGACCAGCGCGCGGGTCAGCTCGGGCGAGAGCCGCAGGTCGATCGACGGTCCCGAGGAGCGTCGCCGCGTGGTGCGGGTCCGGCTCCGGGTGGAGGGGGTCCGCCGACGGGTCGCCACCCCTAGACCTCCACGACGACCGGGAACACCATGGGGCGCCGCTTGGTCTGCTCGTACAGGTACCGGGAGAGTCCATCCTTGATCTGGGTCTTGAGCAGCGCGACCTCGCTGGTGTGCTCCTCCGGCCGTGCGATCGCGTGCACCACCCGCTGCGCCGCCGCGCCGATCACCGGATCGGACAGGTCGTCCACGAACCCGCGCGTGACGATCTGCGGCTCGCCGATGATGCGGCCCGTCTGCTTGTCGACGGTCACCACCACCAGGAACATGCCGTCGCTGGCCAGGGCGCGCCGGTCCCGGAGGACCACGTCCCCCACCTCGCCCACCGAGAGCCCGTCCACGAAGACGTACCCGGAACTGACCGGCTGCCCGCGTCGCGCGGAGCCGTCGGCCCGGAACTCCACGGGCTGGCCGTTCTCCACGATCAGGATGTTCTCCGGCGCGACTCCCACCTCGGCTGCCAGGCGACCGTGCTGGACCAGCATGCGGAATTCGCCGTGCATGGGGATGAAGTACTTCGGCCGGGTCAGGTTGAGCATCAGCTTCAGCTCTTCCTGGCTGGCGTGCCCCGAGACGTGCGCGTGGCGGATCGCGTGGTAGATGACGTTCGCGCCCTGCTTGAACAGGTTGTCGATCGTGCGCGCCACGTACTCCTCGTTGCCGGGGATGGGGCTGGCGCTGACGATGACGGTGTCGCCCGGCTCGATCTCCACCCAGCGGTGGTCGCGGTTGGCCATGCGCGCGAGCCCGGCCATGGGCTCGCCCTGTGCGCCGGTCGTGGCGATGACCAGGCGGTCCGACGGCGTGCTGCGGATCTGGTCCTTCGCGATCAGCTGTGACTGGGGATACTCCAGGTACCCGAGCTCGGTGGCGATGCGGACGTTCTGCTCCATGCTGCGCCCGACCACGGCGACCTTGCGCTCGAAGCTGTGGGCGGCATCGAACACCTGCTGGACGCGGGCGATGTTGCTGGCGAACGTGGCCACGATCACGCGCCCGTCGAGCGGCTCCATGATCTCCCGGAACGCCTCGCCGACGGTCCGCTCCGAGGGCGTGTAGCCCGGGTTCTCGGCGCGGGTCGAGTCGGAGAGGAGGCACAGCACCCCCTCCTCGCCCACCTTCGCGAGGGCGTGGAAGTCCGAGGGCTTGCCGTCCACCGGGGTGTGGTCGAACTTGAAGTCGCCGGTGTGCACGACGATCCCGACCGGCGTGCGGATGATGAGCCCCATCGCGTCGGGGATCGAGTGCCCGATGCGGAACGCCGTCACCGTGAACGGCCCCACCGTGACGGTCTCGCCCGCCTCCAGGGCGAGCATCGGGTTGTTGGTGAGGTGGTGCTCCTTGACCTTGTTCGAGAGCAGGCCGCGGGCCAGCGTCGACGCGTAGATCGGGACGCCCGGGAAATCGGGCAGCACGTACGGCAGGCCGCCCACGTGGTCCTCGTGGGCGTGGGTGATGATGAAGGCGCGGACGGCCTCGCGCCGTTCCCGGAGGTAGGTGACGTCCGGGACGACCAGGTCGATCCCGAACATCTCCTCGTCGGGGAACATGAGCCCGCAGTCGACGACGACGATGTCCTCGCCGTACTCGAACACGTACATGTTCTTGCCGATCTCGCCGACCCCGCCGAGGGGGATGATGCGCAGCGGCGTCGATTCGGCCGGCCGGTCGGACGAGTGCCGGGTCGCGGCCGTGCTCCTGGCCGACCTGGTGGGCGAGGCAGGCGACGGCGCGGTCGTGGGCCGTCGGGCGGTTCGGGTTGCCATCAGAAGAGCGTCATCTGGTCGGTCCGGTCGCTGTCATCGGGTGCGTCCTCCGTGGCGGGCGCGAATGCTGGTTGCTCGTCCAGTGCGGCGGATTCGGTCGCCGGGCCTGCGTTGAACGTCGCGTCGTCGCGCGTGTCTGCGTCGGCCTCCGGGCCTGCCCGGGATGGCGCGCCGGCGGCCGGGCGCGAGGCCCCCTCCTCCGCGCCGACTCCCGCGCCCCCGATCCGCGTCGAGCGAGCCTCGCGCGCGTCGAGCAGGACCTGCGGCAGGTTGGCCATGTCCGCGACGAGCGTCTCCTTGAGGGCGGTCTGCCTGAAGGCCGCGGCTGGATGGTACATCGCGAACGCCACCGCAGAGGGGGCTCCGGTCGCGGGATCGACCGGTCGGACCGTGCCGTGGGCCGTGGAGATCTTCGTGCCCGGCATGAACGTCCCGAGCGAATAGCGGCCGAGCGTCACGACCACGGCCGGGTCCAGCACCTCGAGCTGGCGGTGCAGGAACCCAGCGCAGGCCGCGATCTCGTCGGGCTCCGGGTCGCGGTTCCCCGGGGGCCGGCACTTGACCACGTTGGTGATGAAGACCTCGTCACGGCGCCATCCCACGAGTTCGAGCAGCTCCGTGAGGAGTCCCCCGGCCGCGCCCACGAAGGGGCGGCCCTGCTGGTCCTCGTTCTGTCCCGGCCCCTCACCCACGAAGACGACCTCGGTCTCGGCGTGACCTTCGCCGGGTACCGCGTGGGTGCGCCCGCGGTGCAGGCGGCAGGCCGTGCAGCTCCTGACCTCGGCCGCGACCTGCTCGAGGGCGGCCGCTCGCTCGCCGGGGGTCATCGGGCCACCCGCCTCACGGCGGACCGGAGCCCGGGAGCCGGCAGCGTGCCCGCCTCAGGCTCCCACGCCCGCGCCGCGTCTCGACGCGGCGGGCAGCCAGCCATGCTCGAGGAGCAGCTCCGCGATCTGCACGGCGTTGGTGGCAGCGCCCTTGCGCAGGTTGTCGGCCACCACCCAGAACGCCAGCCCCCGCCCGTCCGCCATCGACGCGTCCGCGCGGATGCGTCCCACGAACACGTCGTCGGTCCCTGCAGCGTGGGTGGCAAGGGGGTAGCGGTGCTCCCGGGGCTCGTCCACCACGATGACGCCGGGCGTGGCGGCGAACAGCGCGCGCGCCTCGTCGGGCCCGAGCGGATCGCGAGTCTCGACGTGCACCGCCTCCGAGTGGCCC
>JAJYNP010000368.1 GCA_021786265.1 Chloroflexota bacterium | reverse complement strand
ATGCGACCAGGGCTTCGTGGCGGGTCTCGGGGCGGGCTTCGGCGCGGGTTCCGGGGTCGGGCGCGGCTTCCTGTCGGGCACGCTGCGCGCGGCGGTCGCAGGGGCCGCTGACGGCCCGGGGGAGGCAGACGGCCCGCGGGTCGCGAAGGAAGCGGGCGCAGCAGCGGCTGCGATCCGTGCCCGCGCTGCCAGGCTGGACGGGCTCCGGTCCGCCGACGCGATGGCGCCCGCCGCCGGAGTCGCGGTCCCGGGGCCGGTCGAGAGGGCCGCGAGCACCTCCCCCACGGGCTGACCCCGGTTCGCGAGCGCCTCGTCGACCGCGCGCCCGGGGTACGTCAGCGTGGCCGTGAGCGGTGGGAACGGGGCCTGGCGCGGCGCCACGGCCGCCGCGGCCACGGACGAACCGGCCGGCGGGGCAAGCCCGGGAGCCGGGATGCCGGCCGCCGCCGGGTGCACCACGAGGATCGTGCTGAGCGCCGCGAACGCGACGATCAGCCGTGGCGATCCTGCGCGCCGCTTCCCGGAGGCTGCCGAACGAGCGGATGCAGGGCCCGGCCTGGCGAAGGCCCGGCCCAGGCGAGCGAATGCAGAAACCAGCCTGCCGCTGGCCCGGCCGGGGCGTTCGGGGGCCCGGCCTGGGCGGTCGGAGGCGGTGCGAAGCCGGAGCGATGCCACTCCTGGAAGTCGTGACTTGGTGCCAAGGCGGTGCGATGCAACCCCGACGCGCGCAAGAACGCGTTCGAGGTGCGACGCCGCGTTGCCCAGGCGGGTTGGTCTCGTCGCGTCCCCTGTGCCGGACCCATCGGGGTCGCGGAGGGCAGGAAACCGCAACGGACGGATCCGCTGTGGTCGCGTGGTCTTCTCCCCTAGCGGGCACCTGCCGCGCGCGGGTGAGCGCGACTCCGGTGCCGGGCCGGGGATGTCGCGGGAGCGAAGACTTGATCCCACGAATCGACCGGCGGGGGAGACGTGCCCCGAGCGCCGCTGTGCGACGCTATCTCCCGCTGCCGAGCCCGGCCAGACGATGCACGAAACCTGCAGGCGCGTACATGGCCACAGGTTTGCGGCCCGCGCATCCTACACGGCATACGCAATGCACGCATCCAGGCCGGGCGTGGCGCAGGACGCGAACAGGCCCCGAGACGACAATGAGGGGGTGTATTCAGGCCTCATGACCGCCGGGGCGTGATCCGCGTCCACCGTCCCCGCAACCGCAACCTCACCATCGTGATCGCCGCTCGCGTGCTCATGAGCGCGGCGCGCGCGCTCGCCGGCGTGGTGGTGCCCGTGTACGTGGCCGTGATCGGCTTCAGCGCGCTGCAGCTGGGCGAGCTCGCCGTCGCGGTGGCCCTCGCCACCGCCGTCCTGTCGACCGTCATCGGCCTCGCCTCGGACCGCGTCGGCCGCAAGCCGTTCCTGGTCGTCGTGCCGCTCCTGGCGGCCGTCGCGGGGGTGGCGTTCGCGTTCTCGCGCTCGCCGGCCGTGCTGTTCGTCGCAGCGTCCGTGGGGAGCTTCGGCCGCGGTGCCGGCGCGGGCGCCGGCATGGTGGGGCCGTACCAGCCGGCCGAACAGGCGCTGGTGACCGAGATCACGCCGCCGGTGCGCCGGAATATCGCATTCGGCCGGCTTGCGTTCGCATCCAGCGTAGGGGCGCTGGTCGGCGGTCCCCTCGCGCTGCTGGTCGGCCAGGTGGGACCGGGCGGCGAAGCGGCGACCACGGCATTCCGCGTCCCGTTCCTCGCCACGGCCGTGCTCGCCGCCGCGGCGGGCGGGCTGGCGCTCGGACTCCGGGAACCCCTGCGGGCACCATCAACCGACGGGCGTGGCCGGGGGCTGCGGTTGCCGCGGCGCTCGATGCCCCTGCTGATGCGCCTCTGGGCGACCAACAGCGTCAACGGCCTGGCGGTCGGGATGTTCGGCCCGTTCGTGACCTACTGGTTCTTCCGTCGCTACGGCGTGGGACCGGGGCAGATCGGCGTGCTCTTCGCCGTGATCAACGCGGCAACGGCGGCGTCGACCCTGACGGCGGCCGGGTTCGCGCGCCGCTGGGGACTGGTTCGCACAGTGACCATGGTGCGGGTGATCCAGGCGGTGCTGCTGGTTCCGATGGTGCTGGCTCCCTCGTTCGTGGCGGCCGGCGCGGTGTACCTGGTCCGCATGGTCGTGCAGCGCATCGGCATGCCACTGCGCCAGTCCTACGTCCTGGCGATGGCCGATCCGGGGGAGCGCGCGGCGGTGGGTGCCCTGTCGAACCTGCCCAGCCAGGCGACCATGGCAGTGGCGCCGCTGGCGGCGGGCTACCTGTTCGACGAGGTGAGCCTGTCGCTGCCGTTCGTGATCGCCGGGGCCCTGCAGCTTGCGAATGCGGCACTCTACTGGGGGTTCTTTCGAGGGTTGCCGCCCGAGGAGGAGGTTGCGGCAAGGGCGGCGGCGGCCGGGCGGTCGCCCTGACCGCGCGCTCGCCGGAGGCGCTGCTCCGTGGTCGCCCTAGCCGCGCTCTCGCTGGAGGCGGTGCCTCGTGGTCACCTCGACCCGGCCCCGTTCGTCGGCCGCAGGATGCTCGACCAGCGCGATCAGCCGGCTGGTCATGAAGCGACCGGTGCGCACCGGCTGGCCGGTGCGAGTCACCTCGCGCACCTCGACCACCCCGCGAGAGGTGACGACCTCGATGCGCCGACCGGCCCGCGTGGCGACGATCTCGAAGGTCTGGACCCCCTGGCCGGTGTCGACCACTGCCTCGACTCGATCGCCCTTCACGGGTCAACGATACTCCCGCAGCGCACGCCGACGGGGGCGCCGGCCACCGTGGTGGCGTCGACCCGAGCGCCAGCTGCGGTATCATCCGCACGCTTGCGGTGGCGAGTGGCCTAACGGTAAGGCACCTGACTCTGGATCAGACCTCGGCCGGTGCGAACCGGGCCGATGCTCGCGCCGCCACTCTCTACCACAACATCTTGTGGTCCATGGCGCGTGCCACCCCACCAGTTGTGGTGATTCGCCGCTCCGTCACCTGACTCACGGACTCCGATTCGCATCCGCGTCACCTGAGCACGCCGTTCGCCGGCGTGAACCCGGGGGCGCGAGAAGGAGCATCGGAGATGTCCGCGCTGCCATCCATGACCGCGGCCCGCGCCGCCTGGCTCGCCGACGCACGCCGCCGCAACCTCTCCCCGCGCACGATCGCGGACTACGACGCGCTGAGCGCCCGCCTCGCGCGCACCCTCGACCCCAGCGGGCAGGCGGGGCTCGACGCCCTGTCGCTCGACGGCGTGCGCGCCTGGCTGGACGCCCGCGCCGGCCTGCGGCCGGCCTCGCGGCGCACCTACATCCGCACCCTCCGGGCCTGGAGCGCCTGGTGCACCGACGAGTACGGGCTGCCCGCCGATCCGCTCCGCCGGCTCCAGGCGCCGCGGGTGCCCCGCGCCCGGCCCGGCCTGTTCACGCCCCAGCAGCTGCGCACCCTCCTGGCGGTGGCGACGCCGGCCACCGCCTACGCGATCACCGTCCTGGCCGAGACGGGGCTGCGGGCCGGCGAGGCGGTGGCGCTCGAGCTCGCCGACCTGCGCGATGGCGCGCTTCTCGTCCGCCACGCCAAGGGCGGCCGGGACCGCTGGGTGCCCCTCTCGCCGCTGCTGGCCCGCGCGACCGGCGTGTATCTGGCCGAGATCCGCCCGCTGCTCGCCCGCTCTGGCGAGCCTTGCCTGCTGGTCAGCCCGGGCCGTCGAGGCTGGAGCGCGCGCGGGCTGCACCACGCCGTCGCGCGCGCCGGCCGGCTTGCCGGGATCGAGGGCGTGCGCTGTTCGCCCCACACGTTCCGGCACCAGTTCGCCCACGATCTCGCCATGGACGGGGCCCAGCTCTTCGTGCTGCGAGACCTGCTCGGCCACGCCACGCTCGAGCTCGTTGGCCGCTACGCCGGCCCCACGGAGGCCGACCTGCGGCGCGAGCTTGCCGCGCATTCGCCGCTCGCACGGGCCCTCGCCGCAGCGCCGACCCCGCCGCTCAGGCCGCTTGAAGGCACTGCTCCAGCGGGGAGGACGCCTCGTGCACGGCGGCGAGGTCCTCGACCGTGACGGCCGTGTAGCGCCGCCGCACCTGATGCGCGTAGTCCGCACTCCAGCCCATCATCAAGGCGAGCTGGTCGTCGCTGCGCCCGCTGCGGGTGTAGCTCGTCGCGAACGTGCGGCGCAGGGCCTGGAAGCTGAGGCCGTCGCTGCCGCGCGCTCCGGGCGCGACCATGCCGAGCCGCACGAGAAGCCGACGGAACTGCGCGCTGACCTCCCGGCCGCTGGCCGGGCCGCCGTCGGCGCGCAGGAACACGCGGTCGGTCTCGCTGGCCGGCCGCACCGCGCGATAGCGCCGCAACGCCTGCCAGGCCGCAGGGGCCAGGGGCACCTCCCGCTCCTTGCCGAACTTGCCGATCAGGGTGACGGTTCGCGCCGCGGCGTGGATGCCACCCAGCCGCAGGCTCAGGGCATCGCCCCGACGCGCGCCGCCGTCCAGGGAC
>JAJYNP010000310.1 GCA_021786265.1 Chloroflexota bacterium | reverse complement strand
CGTCCAGGGTGCCCTCGGACACCTGGCTCCTGCCCGCGGCCTCGTCGGCGATGTTGCTCACCGTGACCGACTGCCCCAGCGCGGTCAGTGAGGCGCTGAAGTCCTGTTCGAGCGCCTGGGCCCCGCCGCTGAACCCAACGCGCAGGGTGTTGGTCCGGCCGCCGACGAGGGAGTACAGGACGATGCCGATCACCACGAGGGCGACCATGACGAGCGTGCTGGCGACGACGGCGCGGGAACGCAGGCGGACGAGGATCTCGCGCCGGGCGACGAGGACGACGAGCGGCAGTGCGGTCACTTGAAGCACCCCGACACTCCCGCCGCGACCAGCGTGCTCAGGGGGCAGATCGCGGCGCGCGGGTAGTAGGGGCCCATGACCGCTGCGGTGGCCGCCGGGTCGTTGCCCTGGGCCACGCGACCCGGCGAGTAGGCGAAGCTCGGGTTCACGAGCATGAAGCGGAACATGAGGAGGTGGGTCGTGGCCGGCTGCGCCGCCGAGAACGGCAGGAACGTGGTGTCCGCGACGCCCAGGATCGTGGCGCGCTGCGCCTCGGTACCCAGCACGAAGGCATAGTCGCCGGCCGCGTCGAGCGTCACCTGGTCGTCGGCGCGACAGCCGGTGTCGATGCCGCCTGACGGCAGCAGGTTCATCACCGTCGGGACCACCCCGGTCGCGAGCGCCATGCACAGGGACCAGTAGCGGACGTCCTCATTGGCGGCGGGCCAGGGCGACGGATGGACGCCCGTCGCGTGCGTGGGTGCCTTGGCCCGGATCACGACCACGTCAGCGGGACCTGGGGGCGTGAGGTAGGACAGGACGTACGGCGTGTCGACGTTCGGCGCCAGCGTGTCGATGCTGGCCTTGAAGAACTGGAGCTGGCCCACTCGCGGCGTAGCGGAAGGGCTCGGCGTCGGCGTCGGGGTTGGCGTCGGCGCGGTGGAGGACGCCGATCGTGGGGCGGTCAGGGGCGTGTAGAAGCTCGTGCAGGGCGCGAGCGACTCCGAACGGCCCCCCTGTTGCAGCGTCATGGAGGGCAGCTCGATCTTCGAGGAGTCGCCGCCTGCAGGGAGGTACACGCGGTACACCAGGACGCCCCGCCCGCTGGTCGTGCCCGCCGGCGCGAGCGGGATCGTGTTCACCTGGCCCGGCGCGACGTCCTCGCGAAGCGTCACCGTGAAGTGTCCGCCGGGCGCAGCCTGCTGCTGCCAGGGATTGACGCTGCCCGCATCCGGGGAGATCTGGTAGTCGGTCAGCGTGGACCCCACACCGTTACGCCTGAACGGGGCGCCGACCCGGTCGTAGACCTGCAACGAGGCGTACCGAGAATCGGGGAAGGTGCCCGACAGGACGATGCGCAGGCCGGGCGCAACCGAAAAGGAATCGATCCAGACCACGTCCGCGACGTCCGGGATCACCGTGTTCGCCGAGTAGGCATCGACCTCCTCCGGCCAGGCGCACTTCTGCGCACCGGCCAGCCCGGAAGCCGTTGCCACCACCGATGAGGATGCGCCGGGCGATGCCGTCGGAGCGGATGAACACCCGACGACGAGCGCGAGCGCGGCGAGGCCGAGTACGGCGTCCGACGCATGCCACAGGTCCCCCCACCGCCACGCCGGCTCGGGGTCGGGGGATGGGAATGGCGAGGTCACGGCTGCTTCTCCCCGACCACGTCACGGAAGACCTCGACGAGGCTCGGCTCTGACCTGCGGAACTCCTGGACCGGTCCGGTTCGAAGGGCGGCCTGCAGGATCGCCTGGTCGTCGGCCCCTTCCGCCAGTTCGAGCAGCACCTTCGAGCCGTCGGTGCGCACCGCGGTCGCGCCACTCAACCCCTCGGCCCAGCCCGACGGCGCCGCAGGCACGTCGACCCAGAGGCGCTCCGGGCCTCCCCGTCGCAGCTCGTCGACCGTGCCGCAGGCCACCATGCGGCCGTGGTCGATGATCCCCACCCGGTCGCAGAGCCGCTCGACAAGGTCCAGCTCGTGGCTGGAGAAGATCACCGGCAGGCCCGCGTCGGCCTGCTCGCGGAGGACCCCGCTCATCACGTCCACCGCGACCGGGTCGAGCCCGGCGAACGGCTCGTCGAGAACGAGGGCCTCCGGGGCGAAGACGAGTGCCGCGGCGAGCTGGATGCGCTGCTGGTTGCCCATGCTCAGCGCCTGCAGCTCGGCGTCGCGCCGCTCCGCCAGTCCGAAACGCTCGAGCCAGCGGAGGCCTGATGCGGTAGCGTCCGCGCCGCTCATCCCGTGCAGTTCGCCCAGGTACGCAAGCTGCTCGAGCACGTGCATCCTGGGATAGAGCCCGCGCTCCTCGGGCATGTAGCCGATCCGGCGACGCGCCGTGAAATCGAGCGTCCTGCCCTCCCAGCGCACCTCGCCGGCATCGGCCGCCAGCACACCGAGCACGATGCGCATGGTGGTCGTCTTGCCCGCCCCGTTGCGCCCGACGAACCCGAACAGCTCGCCGGCACGCACCTCGAAGGTGAGATCCTGCACGGCGACGGTCTGCCCGTACCGCTTCGAGATTCCGTCGATCTCGAGCACCCGATCATCCATCGCCACGTCCTTCACTCCGCACTGGCGTTGCTGGTACGGCTGCGGCCCGGCTGCCGTTCATCACGTCGCGGTTGGCTCCTCGATCGCCGCGATCTGCCGCGGGCCCTGCCGCTTCGCCGCGTCCTCTGGGTGCAGGAAGCCGGCCCGCATCGCGCAGCGCGCGTCGGAGCAGGAACTCGATCTGCCCGTTGAGGCTCCGCAGGTCATCGCCCGCCCAGGCGCGCAGGGCGGCCATGGTGGCGGGATCGAGTCGCAGCAGGAAGGGCTTGCGCTCCACCATCGTCCGCCCCGGGATCCCCGGCTCGCCGGCTACTGGTACAGGGTGCCCGTGTTCACCACCGGCTGGGTGTCGTGCTCGCTGCAGAGGACCACGAGCAGGTTGCTGACCATCGTCGCCTTGCGCTCCTCGTCGAGCTCGACGATGTGCTTCGTCGAGAGCTGCTCGAGCGCCATCTGCACCATGCTCACGGCGCCCTCGACGATCCGGGTGCGGGCGTCGATGACGGCGCTCGCCTGCTGGCGGCGCAGCATCGCGTTCGCGATCTCCGGCGCGTAGGCAAGGTGACTGATGCGGGTGTCCATCACCTCGATGCCGGCCTTCTGGAGGCGACCCTGGACCTCCGCCTGCAGCTGCTCCCCGACCTCGTGCGGGTTGCCGCGCAGCGACAGCTCGCCCTCCTGGTGCGCGTCGTACGGATAGGAGGTTGCCAGGGTGCGGATCGCGGCCTCCGTCTGGACCTTCAGGAACTGGGCGTAGTCGTCCACCTCGAAGAGCGCCTCCGCGGTGTCGACGACGCGCCAGACGACCACCGCCGCGATCTCGATGGGGTTGCCGTCGTGGTCGTTGACCTTGAGCTTCTGGCTCTCGAAGTTGCGCACCTTGATCGACACGCGAGGGCGGCGGGTGAACGGGTTGACCCACCAGAAGCCCTGTTCCTTGATGCTGCCGGCGTACCGACCGAACAGCACCAGCGCTCGTGCCTCGTTCGGGTTCACCGGCGTCAGGCCGCCGTACCCCCAGGCGAGCACGACAACGACCACGGCCACCCCGAGCGCGCCGCCCCGTCCCAGGTGGTCGATCTCGACGACGCCGAGGATCACCGCGACGACCAGCGCCACGGTGACCGTGAGCAGTGCGAACAGCATGGGGTACCCGGGAAGCGCCCGAGCCTCTCGTTCCTGGATCATGCGGCCCTCCTAGTAGCGAGATGATATCACCACAATACCAGCCACGTGCAGCCCGCACCACGTTGCGCCCTGCAGCACGGCAGGCGGGCGGACGCTCCTGGCGGAACGCCACGTGCCGCACAGCTCGGCCCGAGCGGAGCACACGGCGGACGCTGAGCCGCGCGCTATGCTCACCGGCGATGCGGTTCGACGCATGCCTCGAGACCGGCCCCCGGCATCGCACGACGATGGCCCATGCCGTGACCCTTCCGGGGGCCACGGCCATGGGCGCCACCGTCGACGACGCGATCGAGCACCTCGCCGAGGCGATCCGGGTCCGGGTGGAGTTCCTGCGGCGCCACGGTGAGCCCTTCCCGGCACCCGAGCCCCTGGAGCTCGTGGTGGCCGAGATCGACACGAGCGGCGGTTTCCTGGGGTACGGCGTGGTGTCGTTCGCGGCGGACCGCGCGGCCGTCGACGCGGACGAGCTCCGGCGCGACCTGCGATGGCTCGACTGGTCGCGCGACGAGCTGGTGGCGGCCGCGCGGGCACAGCCGGGGGGCCTGGCCGGCGCCCCCGACGGGAAGGGATGGTCCGCCGCCGGGATCCTCGCCCACGTGGCGGGCGCGGAACGCGGGTATCTCCACGCCCTGGTGGGACCCGTCGAAGGGCTCGGCGCAGCGGCCACCGCCGTGGAGCGCTCCCCCGAGCATCCGTGGGAGGCGCTCGCGCTGGAGCGGTCGATCGTCCGGGAGCGGCTCGCCGCCCTGACCGACGCCGAACGGTCGCAGGTAGAT
>JAJYNP010000009.1 GCA_021786265.1 Chloroflexota bacterium | reverse complement strand
TGCCCTGGTTGAAACGCCTCTTCAGGCTCGGGTCTGTGTCTCGACCCACCTCCGATCCCATATAGTAGGAACGTTATGCGAGAAGTGGGAAAGCGTTCGGCAATCCTTGATCAGCCTCGACGGACTGTCAAGAGGTCCGCGCGGGTCGCGCAGTGGACGCGGTCAGTCGCGCGTGGGTCTGAGGCACGGCGGCGCCGGCGTTCGCATGCGCAGGCTTGGCGCTCCACTGACGGCGCGCGCTCCCGGGCCCCCGGTCAGGCTCGTCGATGTCGGCCACAGGCGGCGCTTCCTGCCATCCGAGGATCCGGCTGAGCTTGTGGGCCTCCTCTTCGATGACCGGTCGCATCGACTCCAGCCTCGCGGAGGACAGGCGGCTCGAAGGGCCCGAGATCGACATGGCGGCGACGACCCGTCCAGTGCGATCCCGGACGGCCACGGCGGCGGCAGCCAGCCCTTCTTCGCGTTCCGCGCTGGAAACCGCCCAGCCGGCCTGGCGGATCACCTCCAGCTGCCGCTCGAGCTCTTCAGCCGGCAGTGCACCCGGCGAGACGGGGTCGGTCACGGCGAGCGCCAGTTCACGGCGCTGCAACTCTGCGCCCGCGTACGCGAGGAGCAGCTTGCCGGCGGCGCCCACTCTCAGCGGCAGGCGGCGCCCGACCTGCGTGATGTGACGCAGCTCGAAGGTTCCCTCCACCGTCGCCGCGCAGATCCGGCTGTCCCCGTCGAGCACGTACAGGCGAACACTCTCGCCCGTGCGGTCGCGGAGATGCTCCAGCAGCGGCCGTGACACCTGCGCCAGATCCAGCGCTCGGGCGGCCACCTCGCCCCATTGCGCAAGCCGCGGGCCGGGCGCATAGGTCACGCCGTCCATGCGAGTCAGCAGCCCCAGGCCCACGAGATCGGAAAGCAGGCGGTGGATCGACGAGCGCGGCTCCTGCAGGTCACGCGCAACATCCGTGAGCGTGACCGGGCCGGACGCTTCGCAGACGCGATCGAGGATTCGTGTCGCCCTCTCCAGGACTGACATGTCGAACCTCCCGCTCCCTTGACAGGGTATTCCGGGTGCCACTATCGTTCCCGTTCAGTCGGAGTGTGTTCTAGCATACGGGACAGCAGTGGACGCCGCAATGGGTAGCACCGGCACACGCGATGACCGCGCACCCCTCGACGGTATCCGCGTGCTCGAGCTGGGAACCCTGATCGCCGGTCCATTCGCCGGGCGGCTGCTCGCCGACTACGGCGCCGACGTGATCAAGATCGAGCAACCGGGCCCCGGGGATCCCCTGCGGGAGTGGGGCCGGCAGGTCGACGGTCACGGCAGCCTCTGGTCCCTGGTGCAGGGACGCGGCAAGCGCTCGATCGCGCTTGACCTCCACGATCCGGCTGCGCAACAGGCCGTGCGCGCGCTCGCCATGACTGCCGACGTCCTGATCGAGAACTTCCGGCCGGGTCGGCTCGAGGGCTGGGGGCTCGGCCCGGACCGGCTCCACGAGCTGAACCCCGGTCTCGTCATCGTGCGGATCTCCGGCTTCGGGCAGACGGGCCCCCTGGCAGACCAGGCCTGCTTCGGCACGATCGGCGAGGCCGTCGGCGGGATACGGTACCTGACCGGCGAGCCGGAGCGCCCGCCCGCGCGGGTCGGGCTGAGTCTCGGTGATTCGATCGCGGCACTGTACGCGGTGATCGGGGCTCTGCTCGCGCTCCGCGCGCGCGAACGGACGGGGTGCGGCCAGGTGGTGGACGTGGCCCTGGCAGAGAGCGTGTTCAGCCTGCTCGAGGGCGTGCTGCCCGAGTACAGCTATCACGGGGTGGTCCGTGAACGCACCGGCAACATCGCCCACAACTCGGCGCCCACCAACATGTACCAGTGCGGCGACGGCGTGTACATCGTCGTGGGCGCCAACAGCACCCCACTCTTCCGGCGTCTCGCCACGGTCATCGGCCGGCCCGATCTCGGGGAGGATCCCGAGCTGCAACGCAATCCGGGTCGCGTGCGCCGCGCCGAAGAGCTCGACGCGGCCATCGAAGCCTGGACCATCGGCAGATCCTCCTTGGAAGCGCTCACGATCCTTCGCCGTGAGCGCATTCCGGTGGGGCGGATCAACAGCATCGCGGACATCGTCAACGAGCCGCAGTTCCAGGAGCGCGAGATGCTGGTACCCGTCATCGACGAGCGCCTGGAGCGGCCCGTGCTGACGCCGGGCATCGTGCCCAAGCTCTCGCGGACGCCCGCCTGGATCCCGAGCCTGGGCAGAGACGTCGGTCAGGACACGGAGGCGGTCCTTGCTGAGATCGCCGAGCAGCTGGAGAGCAGGACATGACCGCTACCGTGGCCGACCACATCGCCGCGTTCCTGGATGATCGCGGGGTGGGGCTTGTCTTCGGGCTGTGCGGGCACACGAACATCTCGCTCCTGGCCGCGCTCGAGCGCCGGGGCCGTCCGCGGTTCGTCACCGCGCGGCACGAGCAGGTGGCCGGCCACGCCGCCGATGGGTACGCGCGGGCGACCGGCAGGCCGGGAGTCCTCGTGACGCACGTCGGGCCGGGTCTCACCAACGCGACCACGGCGGTGGCGACGGCCAGCTTCGACTCCGTCCCAATCCTGGTCATCGCGGGTGACGTTCCGACGTACCTCGAGGGGCGGGGTCCGCACCAGGAGATGAACCTGCGTCGCGATGCGGACCAGACGAGCGTCTACGAGCCGTTCGTCAAGCGAGCGTGGCGCGTCACCCGCCCCGACCAGGTTCCGCGCATCCTGGCGCGGGCGTGGGATACCGCCCTCGCGGGGCGGCCGGGCCCCGTCCTCGTCTCCATGCCGATGGACGTCCTGGCCGAACCCCTCGACGCCGAGGTGTGGCCGGCGTCGCCCCTCTCACGGCCCACGATCGACGACGGATTGGCGGCCGCGATCGCCGGGGCGCTGGCGCAGGCGCAGAAGCCGCTCGTCATCGCGGGCGGGGGCACGCGAGGGGCTACCGGCGAGCTCCGGGAGCTGGCCGAGCTGGCAGGCCTGCCGGTCGCTCACACGCTGATGGGGTCCGGCGCGCTTCCTCCCGGTCACCCGCAGCTCGTTGGCATGATCGGCTTCTGGGGCAGCCCGGCCGCGAACCGACTCGCGGTCGAAGCCGACGTCATCCTGGCGGTCGGGACGCGATTTCCGGAGACGGACGCCAGCAGCTGGGAGCCCGGGGTCACGTTCCGGATCCCACCGACCCGCCTCATCCACCTGGATATCGACCCAGCCGAACCGGGCCGGAACTTCCCCACGGCACTGGCCGCCGTGACGGACGCGGCCAGCGCTATGACCAGGATCACCCGGGCACTCGAGCGCCTGGAGAGGCCGCGCGGTCGATTCGACTGGGCCGCGCTGGGCCGCGAACGCGATGCGTTCCTTGCGGCGGGGGCGGCCAACGGCCTCGCCGACGGCTTTCCGCTCCTGCCGGAGCGAATACTCGCCGACGTTCGGCGGGCGGCCCCGGGAGCGGTGCTCGTCACCGATGTCGGGTGGAACAAGAACGGCGTCGCGCAGCAGTACCCGATCGACGACCCGAGCTCCTTCATGACCCCGGGTGGGTTCTCCACCATGGGGTTTGGGCCGGCCGCCGCCATCGGCGTGGCAGCGGCGACCCCGGATCGCCCGGTGATCGCGCTGGTCGGGGACGGCGCGTTCGGATCCAACCCCAGCGTCGTGCCGACCGCAGTCGAGATGGGAGTGGCGCCCATCTGGGTCGTCATGAACAACGCCGCCTTCGGGACCATCGCGGGACTCGAGCGCAAGCACTACGGCACCGGCTACGGCACCGAGTTCCGGCTCCGCGACGAACCGTACTCGCCTGACTTCGCCGCCTGGGCCCGGGCGTGCCGTGCCGAAGGCGTGCGGATCAACCACGCCAGCGAACTGCTGCCGGCGCTGCAGGCGGCGCTCGACAGTCGGCGCCCGACCGTCATCGACGTGCCGATGCAGAACACCCCGGTGCCCACGCCCGGCGCCTGGGACATCGAGCGCATCTACCAGATGGCGGGCGAATGACTGGCGCGGACGCCACGCTGCGGTCGATCGGCCCCGCCGAGGCCGCCCGGCTCGGCCGCTCCTGCATCGGCGGCAAGCCGGTGGACCATGGCACCGAGCGGATCCAGGCATCGCCGTTCGACCCATCACTGGCAGGCCCCATCCTCGAGGCATCGACCGGCGAGGTGGATCTCGCCGTGGAGACCGCCGTGCGCGGCGCGCGCGCAATGGCGGCAATGCCCATCCACGCCCGGGTCTCCATCGTCGAGCGCCTTGCTGCGATGGTGGACCGGGATGCTGAGCGGTTGGCTGCGACCATCACCTGGCAGACCGGCAAGCCGCTCCGGGAGACGCGACGAGAGGCTGCCCGGGCGGCCGATACGCTGCGGGTCTCGGCGCGGGCGGCCGAGCTCCTGGCAGGCGAGCAGGTGCTGACCGACACCACCCCCGCCGGCCAGCGGCTGTGGGCGTACACGCACCGCCGCCCCCTCGGCATCGTCGCCGCGATCACGC
>JAJYNP010000244.1 GCA_021786265.1 Chloroflexota bacterium | reverse complement strand
GAGCGCAGGGCGAGTGCAGGCACGTACGGGATGCTACCGCCGGGGCCATCAGACGGACGCGGCCGGAGTTGCCGGCCGCGTCCCCGCGCGTGGGTGGTTCTCGCAGCTGGTTCGCCCGGGCCTCCGCGGCGACGCCGGCGCCTCGCGGCTCAGGCGCCGCTGGTGCCGCTGTTCGAGCCGGAGCCGGCCGATGGCGTCGCAGGCGCCTGGCCGCTGCGCGGGCCACCGCCCCACATGCCGCGCATCCCCCAGCCGCCCATCGGACCGCGACCCGGCTGGCCGGCCGGCAGGACGCGCACGAGGATGGCGGTGAGCGAGCCGTCGGCGTTGCTGGCGCCCCCGGCCTCGATCGTCGCGCCGACCGCGACGTCGGCGATCGTCGCGTTGCTGGTCCCGCTGACCTGGTACGTGGTGGAGGCACCGACATCGATGGTCACGGACTTGCCGGCACGATCCGTGATGGTGATGGTGGTGGACGTCTTCGAGGACACTGTGCCGGCCACGACGGCGGGCATCACCCGGACCGTGGTCGCGGTGAATGTCCCGTCCGTTGCGAGGGTACCCTCGATGGCGACCTGCTCACCCGCGGTGACGGCGCTCTTCGTCGCCGGCTGCCCCGCCAGCCTGTAGGTCGTCGCGGAGGTCAGCTGGACGGTCGTTGACGTGCCATCGAGCTGCTTCAGCGTGACGGTCGAGCCGCCGACCGAGGTCACCGTGCCTGCGACGTGCGGTTGCACGACGGCGATCGAGTCGATCTTGTAGGTGCCGTCAGACTGCCTGGTCTCGCGGAACGTGATCTGGTCGCCCACCTGCAGGGTCCCGATCGCCACGGTCTGGCCGCCGCGCGTCACGTTCGCCCCGCTGGCGTCGATCGTGCGCGTCCAGCCGTCCGCCGTCTTCAGCGACAGCTGCGTCCCATTGATGGCCGTGATCGTGATGTCGCCCGCCATCGGGCCGCTGCCCGGGCGACCGCCTCGCGGGCCCATCCAGCCCGGGCCGCCGTGTCCGATCCCGGCCGCCGGACCGGACCACCCGTTCGTGGGGGCCTGCGTCGCGGTCGAGACGAGCGGTATGGCGACGCCCGCAGGCGAGGACTGGCCGCCCGAGGCGATCGCAACGCCGAACGCGCCGATGCCGAGGAGGGCGGCAAGCCCGGCTGCGATGAACGGGATGCGGGCCCGCCCGGGTGTGCGGGCGCTCGAAGATTCGTCATGCATGCGTTTCATGGCTCCCTGTACGGTCGGCGGGGAACGGAAAGCTCCGGGCTGCGTCCGGTCCCGCAATCAGCGTCGCAGGTGCTCCTGAACGTGTCCTGAATCTGTCAGCACCGGGCGGGAACCCGGCCAGGGAATCCAGAAACCGTCGGAGCTCGCTCCGACGGTTTCTGTGTGACGGGCTGGGCGATCGTCCGTGGAAGGGCCGGAGGATCGGCCCGCCCGTCAGGCCCGCACCCGGTGGGCCGGACGAGCCCGGACGTCGGTGATCAGGCCACGAGCACGCGCAGCGGGGTCCTGGCGAGGAGCTGCGTCCGGGCAAGGTAACCATCGAGGCCCCACACGGCGCCGGCGCCGACGTACGCGAGGTACCCGGAGAGGGCGGCGTAGAGGAAGTCCTCGTTGATGAACCCGGTCGCGAAGCTCCACGAGGCCACGAAGAACAGCCCGGTGAGGAGCGCTCCCATGATCCCGGCGAAGCGGGTGGCGATCCCCAGGATCAGGGCGACGCCGATGGCCAGCTCGCCGAACACCACCAGGGTGTTGATGATCGGCATCAGCGTGCCGTTGTTGGCCAGCGACACCCACAGGTCATGGGTGGGGTTGACGACGACCTTGGGGTTCGAGCCGGTGTACGCGCCGAGGGTGCCGAACTTCAGGAACCCGACGGCGCTGAACGCGCCGGTGCCCGCGAGGTCGAGGGCCTTGTCCAGGCCGGCGTAGAGGAAACCGAAGCCGAGGGCGATCCGCATGATCGCCGTGGCCTTGCCGTAGCTGCTGTTCATCGTGTCTCCTTGTCGGGACTCCGCTGGCCGTCCTTCCGTGGCCTGCCGGATGCGTCCCGTCCTTCCTGCCGCCATCGTCGGTGAGGCAGGGCTTCCGGGAGACGGCCAAGAGTCATGCCGTATCGGGCGCTTCTTCGCACCGCGAGCTGGGCCATTTGGCGCCCAGAGGGGCCATTCGCACCGCCCGGGTACCGGGCCGCCCGGCCCTGCCGCGGCCCGGTTGCAGTGCCCGCGCGGCCGGGTTGCGTGGCTCTTGCGGCCGGGTTGCGTGGCTCTTGCGGCCGAGTTACAGCGCACAGGCACCGGGCCGAACTTTCAGGATATCTTCAGCGCCGAGCGATACGGTCCTGTCCGTGAGACGAACGAGGGGCGTCCTCCGACGGATCGGCCGTCGGAGCCTCCTCGGCGCCATGGGACATTCTCCAGGCCCGAGTGCCATGACCGAAGCGATCCCGCCCGCGCCCATGCCCCGATCACCGGTTCTCCTCCTCCCGGTGTTCCATCGGCGAGCGGCGCGCGCCGCTCGCTTCGGTCACGGCAACCCATCCGACCCCGCCCAGGTCCGCCCGGCGCACCGCGGCGAACTCCTCCCCGCCGCGATCGCCGACACGTGGGACCTGGTGCGGGTCGGTCGGGCCTGAAGCGCGTCGCGCGGCCGCCCCGCCGGCCACTGGCGGTCACAGACCGCCGGCTGGCCCGCCAGATCCCCGCTGTGCCGACCCTCCGGGTGTGGCGGTCAAGGTGCCGGTCACGCCCCGTCGCTCCACCGACCCGATCGCCAGCCGCAGCGTCCACGAGGCACCGTCACCGGTCGCGCACGTGGCCCTGATGCTGGTGTTGCCGATCTCCGTCACCGGCCCGGAGCAGGTGCGCCCGTCCGAACCCTGCAGCTGCACCTGGCCCAGCGCCCCCGACTCCGTTCCGTTCAGCTGCAGCTGGAACCGGTTGGTGGCCGCGCCCTCGAGCTGCCCGTACAGCAGCACGGAGTCGCCGTCACCCCCGTAGACGCGCGCCTGGAACGGCGCCTGCACGGGACCCGGCGTCGCAGCCGGTGACGGCGTGGAGGCCGGCCCCCCGCCCGCGCTCGCCTGTGCCGTCGTGCCCTGGCCTCCCCCGGTGATGGCGATCCCGAGGGCCGCGAGCGTCCGGGGTGTGGCTCCCGAGCCCCGTCCGTCGTTCGCGATCGCGTTCCATCCGGGCTGCAGCGGCCCGGCGCTGGCCCACACGATCCCGTAGACCAGTGCCGAGCCGCAGACGGCCGCGACCACCGGATGGCGGCGGGACCCCTCCGTCGGGAGGAGACGCGCCACCAGGAGCGCGCCGACGAGCACGATGCTGCCCGCGTACAGCAGGATGGCCCACGGCGCCCG
The DNA here is from genome assembly GCA_021786265.1 of Chloroflexota bacterium. Next base: position 21,289 of record JAJYNP010000244.1, on the reverse strand, counting down.
GGTGTCACTACCCGTCGCGACGCCGTGGACGAGCGCGAGGACGAACGCGACGAAGCTCAGGTAGTGGAAGCGCCGCCACCACTGGTAGCCGACACGCGGGCGGATCCGCTCGGACAGGTAGACGGCGACCAGGAGGTACGCGCTCACGATGCCCAGCGCGACCCAGACGGGCCGGTAGTGGCTGAGCATCGGGATCAGCACCTCGGCGGGGGTGAAGCCGATGAACGGGTCCACGGCGACCGCGACCGTGTGGATCGCGGTGAACACGAGCGCCACCAGCGACACGAACCGGTGGAGCTCGCTGGTGACGAACCGCGTCCAGCGGGGCGAGCGCCAGCCAAGGCTCAGCGCGATGCCGATCGCCACGGAGGCGGTGAGAAGGAGATACGCGAGGATCCCGCCGACGCGGGCGACGTCCCAGGCGATGGTTTCCCCGTTCACGCGATGTCGCTCGTCGTGGCCGTGGCCGCGGGCCGTCCCGGTGCTTCGCGGTTCGCTGCGTCCGGCGCCACGCCCCAGGTACCGAGCGCCAGCTGCCGGCCGTCCCGTCGCACGTAGAAGCCGGTCAGGCCATGCTCCAGGAGAAACCGTGCGCCGGCTTCCGGACCCAGCACGAACACGACCTTCGCTGCAACCTCCGCCTGGGCACAGGTGGCCGCCGCGACGGTCGCCGACCAGCCGTCGCCACGGGCCGAGCGACCGGTTCGCGGATCGATCAGGTGGTGGCGCAGCTCGCCGCCGCGCACCCAGTTCCGGCGCCCGATGCCCGACGTGGCCAGCGCGCCCGCGGCGATCTCGAGCACGCGGCCACCGCCGTCGGGGAGCTCGAGCCTGACCGGCCAGCTGCGCTGGTGTGGCGGCAGGCCGCGAACCGCCAGGTCGCCGCCGGCGTCGACGGCGGCCGGCGTGACGCCCCCGACAGCCAGGAGCCCCACCGCGGCGTCGACCGCCATGCCCTTCGCGATTCCGCCGAGATCGATTCCGACCCCCTCGGGCAGGGTCACGGTGCGGCGGGCAGCGTCGACCCGGAGCCCGCGCCAGCCCCCCGCCGCTCCGCGATCCGGCCCGCCTCCAGCGGGACCCATGCGGGGCAGGTCCTCGAACGTCCGATCGTAGCCCGCGGCGATCATCGCGCCGAGCAGGGTCGGGTCGAACAGGCCCTCCGTGGCGCGCGCCGCTCGTACCGCAGTCTCCACGACCGAGAGCAGGAGCGGGCTCACGGGCACCTCGCGCCCGGTCGCCGCGTTCAGGCGCGACAGTTCGCTCTCCGGGCGGAAGCGGCTCAGCACGGACTCCCAGGCCGCGAACAGCGACGCGACCGCCTCGACGGCGTCCCGCGCGGGCTCGGGCACGATCACGGTGATGGCCGTCCCCATGGCCCGGAACTCGTGGCGCGCCAGCCCGGGAGGGGTGGCGAGTTCCGGCGCGCCGGTGACCGGCCCGGGACGGGCCATCCCGGGCGCAGCGGGCCCTGGCTCGGGAGCCGGCCACTCGACCACGGGCGTGGACACGCGCGCGCTCACGCCCGGTCTACGACCCCGACGTGGTCATGATCGGAGCACCGCCTCCGCCACTGACCAGCCCCGGCCCGGCGGCCTGGACACCGCCGCCGTTTCCCCCTGCGCCGCCGCCGAGGATGCCGCCCGGGTCGAGAGCGCCGGCTGCACCCTGAGCGGTGGGCGGACCGAAGAACCCGTCGTAGGGACTGGTCGCCTGCGGCACGGACCCGCCGCCAGGGCCGGCGGCCCCGGCGCCGCTGTTGCCCTGCACCGACGTGATCCCGACGACGTGCTCGGCCACGAGCGCCCAGAGGACGCCGGCCCCGACGACCGATCCGGCGACCACGACTCGCTTGAGACGGCCGACGAACTGCCGCGGGTCGGGACGAGGCGGCACGCTACCCCGGACCGGGTTGCCCGGTGGCATGTTCGACTGGCCGGGTCGGGCGGCCGGGTTCGGCACCGGCGGGCGGCGGACCTGGCGCGGGACGGCGCCCGGACGGGAGGGAGGCAGGGGACGCTGTCCGCTCATACCGCGAGGCTGGTCCCCGGCGATTGGAGGATCATTGGAACTGCCTTGCAGTGCCATCGCACCTCGAGCCGCCCCGCGTGACCCACCCCGCGGCGCCCCGCCGACGATCCGCGCGCCAGCCGACGATCCTCCTGGTGGAGGACCAGGCGGCACTGGCGCACCTGGTGGAGCGCGTCCTGGGCGAGGAGGGCTTCCGCACTCGACTCGCGTTCGACGGCCGCTCCGGCCTGGAAGCCGCACTCGGAGACACGCCGGACGCGATCGTGCTGGACCTGTCGCTGCCAGGCCTCGACGGGCTCAGCCTCTGTCGAGCCGTGCGCGCGCGAGGCCTCCGGATGCCGATCATCATGCTGACGGCGCGCGACGCCGTTCCCGATCGCGTGGCCGGGCTCGAGGCCGGCGCGGATGACTACGTCACGAAACCGTTCGCCTTCGAGGAGCTGATCGCCCGCCTCCGCGCGCACCTCCGGCGCGAGGGCCGCATGGTCGGCCCCCTGCAGGTCGCCGACCTGGTCCTCGATCCGCAGGCGCACCGGGTCATCCGTGCCGGACGGGAGATCTCGCTCTCCTCGCAGGAGTTCCGCCTGCTGGAGCTGCTGATGCGGCACACGGGCCAGGTCCTGACACGCGACCGGATCCTGGAGCACGTCTGGGGCTACGATGCCGATCCCGGGTCGAACGTCGTCGACGTCTACGTGCACTACCTGCGCCGCAAGATCGACCGAGGCTTCGAACCGGCCCTGGTCCACACGGTGCGGTCCGTGGGTTACGTGCTGAGGACGTGATGTTCGCTCGGTTGCGCCGGCGGCTGGTCGTCGCCAACGTCGCGGTGATCGCCGGGATCCTGGTGGTGCTGGGGATCGCCGTGTTCGCCATGATGGATCGACTGCTGGTCGACCAGGAGGCCTCGACTCTGCTCGGTCGGGCCAGGGACGCCACGGCGGAGCTGCGGTTCGACCCGGGCGACTTCGTGACGAGGCTGGGCGGATCCGAGTCGGGCACGTTCTACGCGCTCTGGGATGCAAGCGGGGGCCTCGTGGCCGAGACCGCTCAGGTCCCGGTGCAGGCGCTGCGGCCCCCGGCGATCGAGGCGGGCACGTCCGGTGGAGGGTCGGTGCGCACGACCGTGACGCTGCCCTCCGGACCCGCGCTGGTGGTGTCGGTGCCGCTCGACGACGGCCGGGGCGTGCTTCAGGCGGGCGCCAGCCTTCAGCCGGTCCGCGACGCCGAGACGCAGCTGACGCTGCTGATCCTGGTCGTCGGGGGCGTGGGCCTGGCCCTCGCGGTTGCCGCCGCATGGTTCCTCGCGGAGCGCTCGATGATCCCCATCCGGCGAGCCTTCGAACGTCAGCAGGAGTTCGCGGCCGACGCGTCCCACGAGCTCCGGACCCCGCTCTCGGTGATCGATGCGGGGCTGCAGGTGCTGGAGCGCCACCCGGAGCAACCCCTCGGCGCGAACGCCGACGTGCTCGCGTCGATGCGCCAGCATGCCGACCGGATGCGGCGCCTGGTCGAGGCGCTGCTGACTCTCGCACGCGCCGATGCCGGGGCGGCACAGCTGCAGCCGGCCGAAGCCGACGTGGACGCGCTGGTGCGCGGCGTGGCCGAGTCGTTCCGGCCGGTCGCCGACGCCCGCGGCGTAACGATCGACCTCAGGGAGACGCGCGCCGGCCGGGCAGTGGTCGACGCGGACCGCGTCGCCGAGCTGCTCCGGATCCTGGTGGACAACGCCATCCGGCATGGCGGACCGGCCGTGCACGTCACGCTGGCGAGCCGGCGCCTGCCGGGGCAGGTCGAGCTCGAGGTGACCGACGACGGCCCGGGCATCCCGCCGGCGGAGAGGGCGCGTGTGTTCGAGCGGTTCCGACGGGGCGATACGAGCAGGACCGGCGACGGGTTCGGGCTTGGCCTCGCGATCGCCGGCTGGATCGCGTCCGCCCACGGTGGACGGCTCACGCTCGACGACAACCGGCCGGGCCTCCGCGTCCGGCTGACGCTGCCCGTGTAGGGCAGACCGCGATCAGACCATCTCGAGGTCGGCGTCCTCGGCGTCCTCCAGTGCCCTGGCGCAGGTCGGGCAGTACCAGCGCGCCTCGAGCGGCGTGCCGCATGCCGCGTGCCGGAGCTCTTCCAGCCCGGGCGAGCGGCGCGTGCCCCAGTCGGTCAGCAGGCGGACCACGCCGGCCAGTTCGCGGCCGTCGGCCGTGAGCGCGTACTCGAGCCGCATCGGTCGGGTCGTGTACGGCGTCGCCCGGATCACGCCCGCGGCGGCCAGGCGCCGCAGCCGGTCGGCGAGCACGTTGGGAGCGATCCCCGGCACCGCCTCGGCGAGCTCGCCGTAGCGCCGCGCGCCACCGAGCAGCGCGTCGACCAGCAGCAGGCTCCACCGGTCGCCGACCTGGTCGAGCGCCCGCGAGAGCGCCCGGGGCTCCGATCGCGGTCCGTTCGCGTCGTTCATGCGCGCATCGTACGCCGGGCTTGTGCGGCGCGGCCGAGTATGGTATCAACTTGCAACTCGCAAGTTAGTGGCCATGGGCCGCGACCCGCACGACCCGAGGACGAGGAGAGGACGGCACATGTCGGTACTGGATGAGGTGCAGGCGGCGATCACGCGGGTGGACGAGCGGGTGTCGCCGTCGGTGGTGGGTATCGGGTCGCGAATCCGCGGGACCGGCTTCGTGCTGGAGGCCGGCAAGGTCGTGACCAATGCGCACAACCTGCGGGGCGACGAGGTGACGGTGCACCTGCCGTCGGGCCGGACCGAGCGCGGTCGCGTGCTGGGGGTGGACCCGGACGGCGACCTCGCCGTGATCGCGGTCGACACGGAAGCTGCGCCGGCTGCCGGGTGGGGAGATGGTGCGACGGTCGCCATCGGCCGCACCGTCCTCGGCGTCGCGGCGCTGCCCGAGGGGCGCACCAGGGTCACCGTCGGGCTCGTGTCCGCCGTCGGGCGCGCATTCCGCGGGCCCGGTGGGCGCCGGATCGGCGGAAGCATCGAGCACACCGCCCCGATGGCGCCCGGGTCATCCGGCGGTCCGCTCGTGGACATCGAGGGACGGCTGCTCGGGATCAACACGAACCGCATCGGCGACGCGTTCTATCTCGCGCTGCCCGCCGACGCCGGACTTCGCGAGCGACTGGCCGTGCTGGGGCGCGGCGAGTCGGTGACGCGGCCGCGGCTCGGCGTGGTGGTGGCGCCGGCGTTCGTGGCACGCCGGCTGCGGCGGTCCGTCGGGCTCCCGGAGCGCGACGGCGTGCTCGTGCGCGGCGTCGAGGAGGGGTCTCCAGCGGCCGGCGCCGGCATCCGCGAGGGCGATCTGATCGTGGCCCTCGGCGGCCAGCCGGTGGCCGATGCAGACGACCTCCACGAGGCGCTGTCCGGGGCAACCTTCCCCGTCGAGGTGAGGGTCGTGAGGGGTGCCGAGGAGCTGACCGTCAGCGCCGATGCGCCCGCCTCGGGAGACCAGGCATGAGCGGCCCAGCAACACCGAAGGAGCACCGGGGCGGCGGGCGGTCCTTCTCCACGTAGCCAGGGCGTGGGGGTGCGACGACCTCGAGGCGAGCAGGCGAGGCCCGTCACAGCCCCCTCATCGAGACCTCGATCGACGGGATCGAGCCGGGCGCCGGCGAGCCTGGCTGACCCGGGCGGCCGGCGCTCCCTCCGGCCGGTCAGCCCTCGCGCGGGGCGCCCTCCTCGGCCGCGCCCTCCGATTCGTCTTCCGCGAGCAGCCGGTACAGCCGCCGCCGTGCGTCCGTGAGGATGTCGCGGGCCTGGTCGAGCGAGCGGGACGAGCCCACCTGCGCAACCTGCATGGCCGCCGCCCCCACCTGGAAGCTCAGGCGGCGCAGGTCGAACGCGGCGTCGTCGCCGGCGGTCCCCGCCGTCTCCCAGGGCGCGCCCGCCGTCTCACCGCGCCGGGTCGTCTCGGTCCGGCCCGAGTCCGTCAGGCTGAACACGCGCCGGCCGTCGATCTCCTCACTGCGGACCAGCCCCTCGTCCTCGAGCTGCTGCAGCGTCGGATAGACGGAGCCGGCGCTGGGGCGCCACCGTCCATCGCTGCGCGCCTCGAGCTCCTGGATGACCTGGTATCCGTGCATGGGCTTCTCGGCCAGCAGGGCCAGGATCGCGGTCCGGACGTCGCCACGCCGCGCCATCCTGCCCCGTCCTCGGAATGGGCCCCCGAACCCGTGCATGCGGGCTCCGCCGAACGGCCCGGGGCCGCGGAAGTGGCCCGGCCCGGGTCCCTCACCGTGGTGTCCGCGGAAGCGACCGCAGCCCGCCATCTGGCCGCCCATCCGGGGCGGCCGGTTCTCGTCGAACAGCATGCTGCTCGTCTCCTGTGTGTATCGCGCACTGTTTGCGCGGCATCACGATATATCGTTACATTGCCTGTGTCAAGGGTGCCGCGAGCACCACGTGGACGCGAGCACCAGCGCCGGAGCGCCGATCAGGCGGTCGCGCGTGGGGCCTCAGCAGCGGGCGCCCGCAATCACGCGGGCGATTTGACCTCCACGAACGTCTTGATCGCCGACTTGTCGTTCAGCAGGTGGTCGGCGAGGTCCTGGAAGGCGGCCAGGCCGGCGACGCGCGTGGTCAGCAGCTTCGCGAGCCATCCCGGATGGAACGCCTCGGCGGCGACCATGTCGGACACGCCCTGCTCGAAGTCCTCGAGCGCCGCGTTGACCGTCCCGACCATCACCTTGTTGCCCAGCACGAACCCCTGGTTGATCCGGTCGGCGGGGACCGTCGCCGTGGTGTCGCCACCCGTCACGGAGGCCAGGACCAGCACTCCGTCCGTACCGAGGCTGGCGGCCGCCTCGAACGCCATCGGGCCGTACCCGGTCGCCTCGAACATCAGGTCGAAGGGGCCGTGAGCGGCCGCGGCCTGCGGCAGTGTGGTGTCGGATGAGGAGACGTACACCGCCCCGAGCTCTTCGGCGAGATCGCTGTTGCGGTACGGGCGCGGGCGGCGCGAGTAGACCGCCACCTCGACCCCCCGCAGCCGGAGCAACATGGTCGCGATGAGCCCGATCGACCCGGCGCCGAGCACGCAGGCGCGGGCGGGTCTCCACACCCGGAGGCGGCGCTGGATCTCGACGGCCTGCCGGATCCCCTTCTCGGCCACCGTGAACGGCTCGAGGAGGCAGCCGGTCGAGGCCAGCGATTCGGGCAGCGGCACCATGTAGTCCGCGGCGTCCACGTACCGTTCCGACAGGTAGCCGTGCAGCAGGTTGATGCCGCGCTCGTAGTAGACCGTGTCGGTGGTCATGTCCTGCATGCCGATCGCGTCGTAGAGGCTCGTGCCGGGGCGCCGGACGGTGGTCACGACGAGCGAGCCCGACTTGATCCGGCCCGGCACGTTCGGCCCCACCTGGAGGACCCGCCCGAGATTCTCGTGGCCGTTGACCAGGAAGTCGTCACCGGGCGGCGGAGCGCCGTAGAGGCCCTGCAGGATGTCGCGGTCGGTGCCGTCGACACCGACGCGGATGACCTCGACGAGCACGCCGCGGCCGCCGGGGACGCTGTCGATCGACGGCTCCGGGATGTCGCGCAGGTGGATGGAGTTGGGGACGCGGGGATGGACGGCGATCGCCTTCATGCCCGGCATGGTAGGCCCGACGCGGGGTCGGGCCCGCACTACCCGGCGTCCACCACCGCAACACGCACGTTGCGGCCCTCCCAGCGGCCGGCCTGCAGCCAGTAGAAGGTCGCGTCGACGGCGGCGCCCGGCGGCAGCCGGTCCGAACCGGGCACGTCGGCCACCCAGACGCCGAGGCCGGTGTCGCGGGCCTCGACGTCGAGCACCGTGGCCCAGCCGTCGAGCGAGCAGTGGACCCGGCACGGCGCGAGCAGCTCGAAGCGCAGCGTCCGTCCCGCCGCCATCGAGGGGCGCGGCGCGGTGAAGCGCCAGGTCGCACGGACCGGCTTCGGCGCCATTCCCCGGTAGCGCTGCCAGGCGGCCTCGGGGCGGTCGATGGCGTGCCCGAGCGCGACGGACCGCGCCAGCTTGACGTACTCGGCATGCGCCCAGGCGAGCGGCATCGCCGACCCCGACGGCCGGCCGCACGCCAGCCCGCGGCCGGGGATGTCGTCGGTGTCCCAGTCCTGCTCGGGCAGCATGCCGCCCCGCGACCCGAGCCGGAGCATCGCCTCGAGGTAGGGTCGTGCGTCGCGCCCGGCCTCCAGCTCGTAGTGCCCGCGCTCGCCCACCAGCAGGGGCCATCCTCGCCCGATCCCGGTTCCGTCGAACGGGCTGCCGTCGGCGTGTTCTCCGTAGCCGTCGCCGTTGTAGCGGTGCCAGACCGGGCCGCTCGGCGTGTCGGTGCGCAGCAGCGCGTCGGCGACCGTGAGCGTCGAGAGAATGCGCAGGTCGTCAGGGCGCCGGAGCCCGAAGCGCACCAGGGCCAGGAAGTCGGTCCCGACCATCTCGTCGGCCGGGACCATGGACGCGCCCGGCGGGCGGTTCCGGACGGGCACGGCGGTGGAGATCGGGGCCCCCTCCAGCACGTCGGGCGACGCGATCCGCACGTAGTACCCGTCCACCCCGTGCGCTTTCGCCAGCGGCGTGCCGCGCGCGTACGTCCAGTCCTCGATCGACGCGTTCCAGTCGTCGGCCAGCTCCAGGCAGTAGCCGGCGGCCGGCTCGGGGAGGTGCTCGGCGGCCACCACCAGCGCCGCGACGACGGGAGCGAGCGTGGAGGGGGTCAGGCCGGCGTTCTCCTCCCAGCGGTCCTGCTGGGTTGCGGGACCGGTCCGCGCGATGAACGACGCGGCCGCCTCGATCATCCGGTCGAGGGCCGGCCCGGTCACGAGATCGACGAACGCGGTGGCCTCGTCGCCGACACGCCCGTGCATGTGCGTCCCGCCCGAGCGCCGCAGCGCGCCGACCAGCAGGACGGGATACGCCGCCTCGTCCAGCTGTACCCCCCGCCAGTAGGGGACGCCGTCCACCCACTGGTTCTGCACCCAGTGCCCGTCGGGCTCCTGGGTCGCCACGAGATACGCGAGCGTGCGCCTGGCGGACGCGTGGGCGCCCAGCGCCACGAGCGCGCCCGCCGACTCGACCAGGTCGCGCGACCAGACCAGGTGGTAGCCGCCGAGATCGTTCCGGGCGTTGCCCCAGGGGATCGACAGGCTCGCGACGGTGGCACCCGGCGCCGTCCGGTCCTGGTGGGTCCGCAGCACGGCGGCCGAGTCCCTGTACAGGCGGCCGAGCTCGTCACCGAGCTGCTCCGGCGGCGGCACGCACGTTCGGGCGAACCCGTGCCAGTTCGCGATGTACTCGTCCCAGGCCGTCTCGAAGTGTCCGACCAGCGCCGACGCGACCTGGAGCGCCGCCTCCTCGGGACGCCTGCCGAAGCCGAGCGCGATCTGGGCGACGCCGTCGCGCAGCGGGATCTCGGCCATCCCGGCCACGTTCCCCTCGCCGGTCGCGTCGTACGTCCATGTCATCCGGCCGTTCCGGGCGAAGTCCTGCCACCCGTCCGACGCGCCCACGTACCCCACGCTCTGCCGCGCGGCCGGCGGATCGGACGCGAGCGCGAGCGCATAGGGGTCGTCGGCGGCGAACAGCGTGGGGCGTCCCTTGTACGTGCCGGTCCACGCACGGTTATGCAGGCCACTGAACCCCAGGTGCGGGGCGAGCAGCGGGTAGAGGCGCAGGGGGCGCGCCGCTCCCTCCCCGTCCACGGGCCCGCGGAGGTCCTCCAGGCGGGCTTCGATGCGGATCACGTCGGCATGGTCGTCCGCGCAGATCCGGAGGGTCAGCTCGTACGCGGCGTGACGGTGGACGGCGATCGCGGCGGGCACGCCCGGCTCCACGAACCGGACGTCGGACTCGGCGTCGCGCTTGACCTCGCTCCAGAAGCCGGCGTCGTCCGCCACGATGAACCCGAGGTCGCGGATCTGGGGACGATCGACGCGGGGCCAGTAGACCTCGTTGAGGATCCCGTGACCGACCGTGAACCAGACTCTGCTCGCGTAGTGCGAGGTGCCCACGGCATCCTTCGCGCTGCTCGACCACGTCGGGGCAATGCCGGGCGACCCGGGGGCGTCGCCGGAGACCTGGAGGGGAGCGGGGGACTGCGTGCCGGGGGACGGATCGGCTGTCATGGACGCAGCGTAACGCCAGGCGGGCCGGACCGCCGTCAGCGGGGGGATCGACCCGGCGCGGAACCTCGGGCGGAGGGTCGGTGGGGCCGCCGGGAACGACAGGGGCGCGGCGTCCGGAGGGGGGATCCGGGAGCCGCGCCTCGGTGTCGAGTGAACAATCGACGGGGTCCGCGCTCAAGGGCCGAGCGGCCCCTACCCCGCTGGGCATTGTGCCGATCGCCAGGCCGGAATGAGCAGGCCGATCCTGCTCGAACGGGTAGGTTTCCGCCCGAACGTCAGCGCGCGCCTCGCTCGAACAGCACCCCCGGGTTCAGCAGACCGGCGGGATCCAGGGCACGCTTGATCGCGCGCATTGCGGCGATGTCGGCGGCACCGCGCGTGAGCCCGAGCCAGCGCCGCCTGGCGATCCCCACGCCGTGTTCGGCACTGATGCTCCCGCCGAGCCCGGCGACGAGGCGAAGCACCGCATCGTCGGCCGCATCCTCGTCCGGGGCCGGACCCAGGATGTTCACGTGCAGGTTGCCGTCGCCGACGTGACCGAAGAGGACCAGGCGGATCGTGCCCGGCGCGGCCTCCGCGGTCGAGCCCGTGCGGGGCCACCGCCCCGGCAGCCCGCTGACGGCCGGCCTGCCGCTCGTGCCGCCGGCCACCGCGCCCGGAAGGAGGTCCACCAGCTCCGCCAGGCGCGCGACCGGCACGCTCACGTCGAGCTTGTGGACGATCCCCTCCACGGCGATCGCGTCCGTGTGAGCCTCGCGCAGGTCCCAGAGCCGGCGGCGCCCCGAGTGGTCGGCCGCGAGCACCGCGTCGGCGACCTCGGACGCGCCGGCCAGCAGGCCCGCGAGCTCGTCGGTCGGATCGGCGTCCGCGGCGCATTCGAGGAGCAGGTAGCCGGCCTGCGCGTCGCAAAAGGGACGTTCGCCACCGCGATGCCGCAGCACCAGGGCAAGCCCGTCCTCGAAGAACAGCTCGGCCGCATCGAGCGAGGCGAGCCGCGAACGCGCCCGACCGGTCAGCGCCACCGCCGAGGCCGTCGCGCGAGCCTCGCGGGACCGGAACGCGCCGCCGCCGTGCCCCACCCCCGTCTCGAGCGCGACCAGCGCGACGGCACGGTGCCGGGGTGCCGGCACGAGCCGGAGCCGCGCCCGCGTGATCACCGCGAGCGTGCCCTCGCTCCCCGTGAGCAGCTCGGGCAGGGCATACCCGGCGTTGTCCTTGGCAAGGCCCGGCATCCTCGACACCACCTCGCCACTCGCGAACACGGCCTCGATCCCCACCACCTGTGCGCGCATGGGCCCGTGGCGGAGCACGTGCACACCGCCCGCGTTCGTGGCGATCATCCCACCCACGGTCGCGGAATCCCGCGCCGCCAGGTCGATGCCGAACCCGAGGCCCGCCTCAGCGGCGCACGCCTGGAGTCGCGCCAGCGTCACGCCCGCCCCGGCGGTCACCTCCATCGCCGCCGCGTCCACCTCGCCCAGCCCGTCCAGGCGACGCAGGCTCAGCAGCACCTCGCCGTCCCGCGGCACGCCGCCGCCGACCAGCCCCGTGTTGCCGCCCTGTGGCACGACGGGGACGGCGGCCGCGGCACAGGCCCGCACGACGCGCACGACCTCGCCGGTCGTGCGCGGGCGGACCACCAGGCGCGCGCGGCCCGAGAACCGCCGCGTCCAGTCGACCTCGTAGCCGGCGCGGAGGGTCGCGTCGACGAGCACGTGGTCCGGGCCGACGATGGCCTCGAGCTCGGCGGCCAGGGGGTCGCCACTCGCCGGACCCCGGCCCCGACGGAGCCGCAGAACCGAGGGGTGGCCACGCGCCGGCTCGTGGGCACCGTGGTCCCGCCGGCCCGATTGGTCGCGCGGCTCGTCCGGGCTGGGCACCCGCCGAGCATAGCGCCGCCGGGCACGTGCCGGCAGTCCACGTACCATGCGGGGGTGCCGACACTGCTCCTGGTCCGCCACGGCCTGACCACCGCGACGGGACGTACCCTCTCCGGCTGGACCCCGGGCCTCCACCTCGACGAACGGGGCGTGCGGCAGGCCCGGGCGCTGCGGGATCGCCTGCGGCCCGTGCCGGTGGCCGCGGTCGTGACCTCGCCACTGGAGCGATGCGTGGAGACGGCCGCGATCGTGTGCGACGGTCGCGGCCCGGAACTTCAGCTCGACGAACGGGTCGGCGAGGTGCGCTACGGAGACTGGACCGGCCACGACCTGAAGGCGCTCGCGAAGGAACCGCTCTGGCGGGTGGTCCAGGCTCACCCGTCCGCCGCGGAGTTCCCCCACGGGGAACCCCTGCGGGCCGTGCAGGCGCGGGCCGTCGACGCCGTGCGGGACTGGAACGCGCGCCTGGGAGCCGACGCGACCTGGGTCCTGTGCAGTCATGGCGACGTCATCAAGGCCCTGCTCGCGGATGCCCTGGGCATGCACCTCGACCTGTTCCAGCGCATCCAGGTCGACCCGTGCTCGCTGAGCGTGGTCCGGTACACGCGACTGCGGCCGTTCGTGGTTCGTATCAACGACACGGGAGGTGGCATCGACGACCTGCTCCCGCAGAGGAAGCGACGCCGCCGCTCGCCGGATGCCGTCGTCGGGGGCGGAGCGGGCGGACCGGGGTAGACTCGACCGGCGCGGGAGCGCCCGCACCACCGGAGGACCGATGTCCCGACGCATCTTCAGCTTCGACACGCCTGATCGCTTCACCGCCGGAACGGTGGGGGAGCCGGGCCACCGCACCTTCTTCCTGCAGGCACGCAGCGGGCCCCGCCTGGTCAGCGTAATCGTGGAGAAGGAGCAGGTCTCGGTGCTGGCCGACCGCATGGGCCAGCTGCTCGAGGAGATGCGCCGCCGCGGCGTGGACATGCCGCTGGAGATGCCCGAGGGCTCGCAGGACACCGCGCCGCTCGACGAGCCCCTGGTCGAGCAATTTCGGGTCGGGTCGATGGTGCTCACCTGGGACGGCGAGGCACGCGAGATCGTCGTGGAGGCGCGCGCGCAGGTCGAGGAGGGGGAGGAGGAGCCGGACGAGGAGGACGAGGAGGACGAGGACGCGGCGGAGGGCCCGGACATGCTGCGGGTGCGCATGCCCGCCCAGGCCGCCCGCGTGTTCGTGGACCGCGCATTGCGGGTCGTCTCCGCGGGCCGCCCTCCCTGCCCGTTCTGCGGGCTTCCGCTGAACCCGGAGGGCCACCTCTGCCCGCGGAGGAACGGCCACATCCACTGACGATGGACGGGCGCGACGCGCTCCGCGTGCTTCGCGAGGGCCGCCTGCGGCCGGTCGGGCGCCTGGCGGACGCCTCCAACGCGACCCTCTTCTGCCACGTCGCCGGCTCCGGCTCGGACGGCGCCGCGGTCGAGCTGGCGTGCGTGTACAAGCCGGTGCGCGGCGAGCGGCCGCTCTGGGACTTCCCGGCCGGCACCCTCGCGAACCGGGAGTACGCGGCCTTCCTGGTCTCGGAGGCCGCCGGCTGGTCGATCGCGCCCCCCACGATCCTTCGGGACGGCCCGTTCGGGCACGGCATGGTGCAGCTGTGGGTCGACATGGACCAGGCGGTCGACGTGGCGGACCTGATACGGCAGTGCGACGAGCGGCTCCGGCCCATCGCCCTGTTCGACGCCGTGGTCAACAACGCCGACCGCAAGGGCGGCCACCTGCTCCCGATGCCCGGCGGCCACGTGCACGGCGTTGACCACGGGATCTGCTTCGCGGTGGAGCCGAAGCTCCGGACCGTCCTCTGGGGCTGGCGCGGGTCGCCCATCGACCACGCGGAACGCACGACGCTCGAGCGGCTGAGGGCGGCGCTCGACGGCGAGCTGGGAGCGCGCCTGCGCGAGCTGCTCGCCGAGCAGGAGGTCGTCGCGGTCAGCACACGGATCGATCGCCTGCTCTCGACCGGCCGCTTCCCCGAGCCAGACCCGGAGCGCCCGGCGATCCCCTGGCCGCCCTTCTGATCGGCCCCGGATCCCGGCGGGCATCCTCCGGCCGGACGTGCCGGCGGCTACAGGAGCGCGAGCACGTTCGTCAGCGCGCCGAGGATCCCCATGACGGCCACCACGATGGCCAGCCAGCGGCCGCCGCCGGTGCGCCGCGAGTACAGCTGGATGACGGCGATCATCACCAGGACCCCGATGAGCTTGGCGGACGCGACGGCCCCGAACCCGCCCATGCGGTAGGCGATCCGGAGCGGTCCGGCCTCGCCGCCGATGCCGGACTCGCGCACGGCCAGGCCGAACGTCGCCAGGTCCGCCAGCTGCGCGGTGACCAGCAGGAGCAGCGTCAATCGCGGGAGACCCCGGCGGAGCCGCGCAAGGTGCCGCGCCGCGCGACCCCTGCGAGGTTCACGCGTGGCCGCCCCGGCGCGCGCACGAACGCCCGCGAGATGGCGGCGCGATCGATACGGCAGCGTCATCTGGTCCTCCGGGGCTGGACACGGGACCGCGCGAGGGTGCCGGGCCCGCGGCGGTCCTCCATACAGTGTGCGCCCCTGGATCCATCAGCCCCGCCACCGCGACCCCCCGGCACGCTGCAACGGCGCGACGGCCGTGCGGTCCAGCCGCGTCGTCCGGCGCCCGCCGCCGGACGAGACCGCCTGTCGGATGGCCCGATTGATATGCCGCCGCCCATGCTGCTGTCGCGGTTGAGGGTTCGCCCGGCCCACGATCCGTGTTCGCGGGACCGCGACGGTCACGTATGACTGTGCGCGCGACGGCCCGGTCGGTCAGCGAATGGGGCCGCCCGGCACACCTCCATCGGCGAGGGGGACGGCCAGATGAATCTTCGTCCCGGCGACAGGCGCCCGGTGCGTCGCGTCGGCATGGCGCGTGCCGTGCTGCGCAGGCGCCGGCGCGGCGGCTCATCCGCCTGGGTGGGAGTCGTCGCAGCCACGTTCGTCGTGCTGCTCGCCGGGCTCCTGCTGGCCGGAGCCGGCCTGGCGGTCGCGGGCGCAGGCACGCTCCAGGCCCTGACCTCGCCGACGGTGGTCGACCTCGCGCGCCTGTCTCGGGCGTCCCTCCCCCAGACCACGCGCATCTACGATCGGACCGGCACGCACGTGCTGGCCACCATCTACACGCAGGACCGCGACTACGTCACGTACGGGGACATCCCGCCAGTCCTGGTGGAGGCGACCGTCGCGATCGAGGACCGCGGGTTCTGGACCAACCCGGGCATCGACGTGCCCGCGATCGCGCGAGCGGCGCTCAATGACGTCGCCGGCGGCCAGCTCCAGGGGGCCTCCACGATCACCGAGCAGCTGGTCAAGCTGCTGATCACCGGGAGCCAGCCCACCATCTCGCGCAAGATCCGCGAGGCGCTGCTCGGCATCCAGGCCAGCCGGGCGCTGAGCAAGCAGCAGGTCATGGAGCTCTACCTCAACACCGTCTACTACGGCGAGCAGGCATACGGGGTCGCAGCCGCGGCGCGCCACTACTTCGACGAGCCCCTGTCGAAGCTGACGCTGGGGCAGGCGGCGATGCTCGCCGGGCTCCCGAAGGCACCGGTGGGCCTGGACCCGTTCGCGCACCCTCGCGAGGCGATCGCGCGGCAACACCAGGTCCTGGACGCGATGGTCTCCACCGGGGCGATCACGGCTGCCCAGCGCGCAGCTGCCGAGAAGCAGAGCCTCAGGCTCAAGCGCTGGAGCCTGCCACCTCCGCCGGTCCCCTGGTTCACGGATCGGGTCATCGCCGAGGCCAGCCAGCTGATGGGCGGCTACGATGCCCTGGCCTCCTGCGGGTGCCGGGTCATCACGACGCTCGACTGGGGCCTGCAGCGGGTCGCACAGCACGACGTGACGAGCTTCGTCGCGAAGCTCCCGGCGAACCTGAACGTCAACAATGGCGCGCTGGTCGCGCAGGACCCGGCGACGGGCCAGATCCTTGCGTACGTGGGATCGGTGAACCCCGCGGACCACAGCCCGAAGGTGCAGGGCCAGTTCGACTCGGCCGGCGTGGCGCTCCGCTCCCCGGGCTCCACCTGGAAGCTGATCACCTACCTCGCCGCGATGGAGTACGGGCACCTCACCGATGCGTCCACCCTGTGGGACATCCCGATCAAGTTCGCGCCGGGCTACGTCGGGGTCGACTCGGAGCACGACTACAACGGGCTCATCACCGTCCGGCAGGCGATCCGGGAGAGCAGGAACGTGCCCGCGATCCAGGCCATGCTCGCCTACGGCGGCGTGCCGGCCATGGAGAACATGGCCTACCGCCTGGGTCTCAGCGTGCCGTTCGCGCCCGGCGAGACGGGGCCCTCGCTGGCCATCGGCACGCACTCCGTGCACCTCACCGACATGGTCGAGATGTACAGCACGGAGTCGAACCTGGGGCTCCGCGTCACCCAGAACGACCTGCTCCGGATCGAGAAGCCCGACGGAAGCGTGGTTCTCCCGCCTCCGCCGACGCGGACGCAGGTGGTCGACGCCGGGCTGGCCTGGGAGTTCCTGAGCGTGCTGCAGGACAACGCCAACCGGAACCGCGGCTGGATGGATGGACCGTTCGCCGACCTGGGCCGCCCGGCCGCGGTGAAGACCGGGACCGAGGCGGACTTCCGCGACCTCTACACCGTCGGGATGGTCCCGCAGATGGTGGCCGGCGTGTGGCTGGGCAACGCCGACAACAGCCCCATGAACTCGGCGTTCCAGTCCAACGTCGGGCCGCTCGTGCTGTGGCACCAGTTCATGTCCGACGCGATCAAGCTGAAGCAGTGGCCAGCGATCGACTGGCCGCGTCCCACGGAGCTGGTGCCGGCCCAGGTCTGCGCCAACTTCTCCGAGTTCGCCGGGTACGGGTTCGACGTGAACGGCCCCGGCTGCCCGTTCGGGACCACGACCAGCTGGGTGATCCAGGGCTTCAACGATCCCGCGACCCTGCTCGGCCTGCGCCCGAAACCCTTCGGCACGTACCTGACCGACGGGTTGGGCCACGTCCTGCCGGCGCAGTGCGCCGTCGGAATCCCGGCGACCGGCGTCCTGGCACAGGCCGAGCTGCCGCAATGGCAGCCGTACCTCGACACCTGGGTCGCGAGGGCCCGGGCCGGCCTGGAGAACCACGGCGGGTACAACCTGGAGGAGACGTTCCCCTGGAGCAGCACGAACTGGTTGCTGCCGCCCACCGGCACGTCCTGCTCCGTCTCGTGGAGTTCCCTCTTCACCGGCCCGGGCGCGGCGAGCCCGGCACCGCCCGGACCGGGAGGAAGCCCGGGCCCCGGACCGAGCGTCGCGCCGGGCGCGAGCCCGGCGCCGGTTCCCTCGGGGTTGCCGGCGTCGCCCTCGCCACCGGGGGCGCTGCCCCTCCCGTCGCAGCAGCCCTGATCCGGCGATGGGGCCGGAGTGCCGTGGGCGCGCCGACCCCGGGCGTCAATTCCGCCGGTCGCGCGGGCAGCTGCGCGCGCGCAACGCTTCCGCCTGCATTCGTCGCGCGGGCAGCTGCGCCGTCCCGCGCACGGGTCAGCTCGGGCTCGGCGGCCGCGGCTCCGACGGCGGCCGCGTGATCTCGAGCAGCCGGTCGACCTGGTAGCCGGACTCCTCGCTCGCGCGATCCAGCTCGAGCGCGAGGGTGAACGCCCGGACCACCGCGCCCCGGAACGGTTCGTCCGATGGCAGGCGGAGTCGCAGCTCGACCAGCTGGAGCAGGAACGACCAGCGGACCAGCCGATCGAAGGCGTCGCGGTCGAACCAGGCGACCCCGCCGTACTGGTTCACGCCCAGGTACCTTGCGGTCACGGGGTCGGCGACCCAGGACGCCACGCTGGTGGCCGCCAGCGGCTCGCGGGCAGCCGCGCGACCGCCGCCGGCCAGCGCCGACACGGTCTCCGGATGCGGCAGCGCGAGCAGCACGCGCAGCGCGTCCACCACTCGGCCCACCGCCGCCTCGTCCAGCCCGAGCTCCCGCAGCCCGTCAGACGCGGGACCCACGAGCCCCCATCCGTCGAGCCAGGCGCGACTGCGCTCACCGGCCCCGTCCGCGCCCGTGACGCGCCCGAGCGCGCCCAGGAGCGCCCAGTCGAGCAGCACCGCCCAGGTGGGCAGGTCGTCCGGGAACTCGTCACGGATCCGCGCGGCCGCGGCCGTGAAGGCGACCTCCGCGTCAGCGGGGAGCGCCGGGTCCGCGCCGCCGGCCGGTCCCGTCGCATCCGCCAGCGTCATCCCAGCCGCCGGGGAACCTCCGTCGTCCTCCCCGGGCAGTCCCACGAGGCCCGGCAGCCCCAGCACGACCCCCAGCCGCTGCCGCATCGCCGCCGCGATCGTCGCCGGGTCCTCCCAGCCGCCGGCAACCCGCGCCGCCGCCTCCAGGGCCGCCCGTGCCCGTGCCTCGGCCTCGTCGAGCGCCGCGTCGACCGTGGGTGGCTGCCCTCCCTGGGCCGCGTCGCGTCGCCCGGCCATCAGGCGGCGCAGGATCTCACCCGACACGAGGGCACGCACCGGGTCCTGGACCGGCCGCAGCGCCAGGTCGCGAAGGGCGGCGTCGATGCTCGGGACCCCGCCGCCTCCGAGCTTCCGGGCCAGCTCCGCGTACAACCCGACGTCGTCGCGGACCTCGCGCACGTCGACGAACACGTGGCACTGGTACGCGCCCAGCTCGATGTACAGGCCGCGGTCGCACAGCTCGCGGCTCGAGCGCAGGTACTCGAGCCCGGTCCGCTGGTCCCGGAAGGCGCAGTACCGCCCGTCCTCGGCGGTCAGCCCCAGTCCTTCGCCCAGGGTGCGCCGCACGATCGTCCTCTCGTCGCCGGGGCCCTTCACCGCGTAGCCCGCCGACTGCCGGATCCAGCCGCGCGCCTCGGCGTAGCGGTTGTGGTACACGACCAGGCTGCGTTCGCCGCCCGCGCGGTTCGAGTAGGCGAACACGTCCTCGTTGACGTTGCCGGCCGGGTCGACCAGGTCGTACAGGAGGAAGTCGCGCACCTCGGCGAAGAGGTGGCGCCGGTGCAGCAGCGGGAACAGGTCGTGCTCGTGGCGCGCGACCAGCCACTCGTTGGGCCGCTCGTCCCAGCAGGCGCGCCGGAACTCCATGCCGTACTTCTCGGCGTAGCCCTCCACCTGGCCGTGCCCGAACATCGGCAGCCCGGGCATGGTGGCCATCAGCGTGGCGATCCCGAAGTACTTGTCGCCCGTCCCGAACTGGTCGATCGCGGTGCGCTCGTCCGGGTTGTTCATGAAGTTCACGTAGCGCTTCAGGATC
The DNA here is from genome assembly GCA_021786265.1 of Chloroflexota bacterium. Next base: position 1,969 of record JAJYNP010000244.1, on the reverse strand, counting down.
TCGGGGTCGAACTCGAGCGTGTTCCGGATCACGCTCCGGTAGTTCGCGTTCTCCTCGTCGCGCAGCATGTTCATGAACGCGCTGTTGTAGACGCGGTGCATGCCGAGGGTGCGGACGAAGTAGCCCTCCATCAGCCAGAACGCCTCGGCCAGCAGGAGCGTGTCGGGCGCCTCAGCCGCGACACGGTCCACCACCTCGCGCCAGAACTCGACCGGCATGCGTTCGTCGAACTCGGCCCGAGTCATGCCGTGCTCGGCGCGCGACGGGATCGCGCCGCCCGTCCCCGGCTCGGGGAACCAGAGCCGCTGGTAGTGCTTCCTGGCGAGGGTCATCGCCGCGTCGAAGCGGATGACCGGGAAGCGGCGAGCGACGGCCAGGATCGTCTGGATGACGGCCTCGCGCACCTCGGGCTTCAGGTAGTCCAGCTGCGCCGTGTCGTTCCAGGGCATGCTGGTGCCGTCGTTGCCGTGGTAGATGAAGCGGTTCTCGCCGCTCGCGCGGTCCTCGCGCCGGAAGACGACGGCCGCGTCGCTGTTGTCGTAGTAGTGGTCCTCGATCCAGAGCCCCACGCGCCCGTCCGACGAGAGATCCGGTCCGCCGTACGAGTAGGCGGGGTACGGCGGGTTGTCGAGCGAGATGAACCAGTCAGGGTGCTCCATGACCCAGGCGGAATCGATCCCCATGTGGTTGGGGACCATGTCGCTCGCCAGCCGGATTCCCCGCCGCCAGGCACGCTCGCGGAGGTTCTCGTAGGCGGGCTCCCCGCCCAGATCGTCCGCGATCCGGTAGTCGAGCAGCGAGTAGGCCGACGCCACGGCGTCGGGGTTGCCCCGGAGCTTCTTGATCCGCTCGGAGGCCCGGCTGCGCTCCCAGAGCCCGATCAGCCAGAGCCCGGTGAATCCCCACCGCGCCAGCCGGTCGAGCTCCTCGTCGGGCACCTGGTCGAGCCGCCGGACCTCGCGCTGGTAGACCTTCGCCAGCTGATCGAGCCAGACGTAGGTACTCTTCGCCATCAGCACCAGGCGCGGCATCCAGTCGCGGTCCATGCTGAAACGCTCCGGCTCCAGCTCCTGGTCGCCGAACTGGTAGACCCCGACGCGCTGGCCGCGCGCCAGGGCCGCCGCCTCGTCCGCGCCGTGGAAGCGCAGCCAGAGGGCGCGCTCCTCCTCGCTGAGCACGTCCAGGCTCAGCGCGAGCCGGCCGCCCAGCAGCCCCTCGAGCAGCAGGCCCCAGCGCTCGCGGATGTACCGGAGCTGGCCGGACAGCGACCCCGGCGAGGCGATCGCGGGACTGCGGAGCATGGCGACCAGGTTCTGGTTCTCGGGCCCGAACGGCGGCCGCCGGGCGAAGTGGGCGGCCAGCGCCTCGATCACCTGTTCGTACGCGGACTCGCTCGCCAGTGGCCGGTCGTCGAAGAGCTCGTGGAACGGCGCGAACGCGGGGTTCGCGTTGGCCAGCCAGAGGTGGACGAGCTCCTCGAGCGCGACCTGGCGGCTGGGCATGCCGTCCGTGGTCCCGGTGAGCCAGGCCCCGGCCGACGCGTCGCCGCGGTAGACCGCGGTCGGCGGATAGCGGTCCACGAACGCCGCGAGGGTAGCGTCCATCGTCTCGGCCCCGAGGCGTGCGTCCAGAACCGTGAGAGCCGCCTCCAGGCCCTGTGGGTCGCGCTGCCGCCGGTACAGGGCGGAGACGAGGTGGAGGATCTCGTCGATCAGCCCCATCGCGTTGAGCTGCCCCGGCTGGACGGCCAGCTCGGGGTGCCGCGTCGCGTCGCGCGCCGCGTTCATCTGGCGGGCCACCTCGCGCGTGGTGCGGAAGTCGGCCAGGACCACGTTGCCGGTCAGAGAGAACAGCGCCTCGCTGAAGCCGTAGCGATCGCGCGCCTCGCGGGAGACGTGGAACTCCATCGCGGGCGAGCATAGCAGCCTGCCCCCCCGCCACGGACGGTCGGGCGATGGGGCCACCGGTG
>JAJYNP010000131.1 GCA_021786265.1 Chloroflexota bacterium | reverse complement strand
ACTCCGTGCGGCGTCCGCTCGTGACGCCCGTGCTGTCCCTGCCCGCCGGTGGTGCGTCGCTCAGGCGAGAGGGCACGACTCGCAGGAACGACTCCGGCTGCGCGCATGATAGCCGCAGCGGCAACGACGACGCAACGCGGGGGCGCGGCTCGCCTCCCCGGGCCGGCATTCCGTCGGCATCCCCGGCTGCTCGCCGCGAACGTCGCCGGCGCGCCGGGATCGCCGCCGCGCCGGGATCGCCGCCGCGCCTCTGCGGCAATCAGGTTATGGGCCGGAGGACGGCGAGGAACGCGGCCAGGATGAGGATGGGCCCGAACGGGATCGCGCTCCGCAGCCCGAGGCGGCGCGTGGCAAGGAGCGCCAGCAGCACCACGCCGGCCGCCAGCGACGCGACGATGAAGCCGGCGATCAGCTGCGAGATGCCGCACACGAGCCCGAGGCTCACCGCGAGCTTGAGATCGCCGATCCCCAGCGCTCCCCTGAAGAGCGCGCCGGTGACGCCGAGGAACAGCGGTGCGAGCACGGCCGCGGCCAGCCCGCTCGCCATTCCCAGCTCCTTGCCTGCGAGGACCGGGTTCCAGCCCGCCAGCAGCACCACCAGCGCCGCGGGGATCAGCGGCAGGGTGATCTCGTCGGGAAGGAGCCGCTGGTCGAGGTCGGTCGCGAGCAGGACGATCAGGGCGGCGAAGAACCCGCCGCCCAGGACGAGGTCACGGATGGAGCCGAACCGGCCGGGCAGCGCGAAGAACGCCCCTGCCGCGAGGAGGGCCACCAGCGCGGTCCGCCAGTCGACCGGCCGGCGCGCGGCGTCCTCGTGCTCGGGCCAGCGGGCCGAGAGGCGATCGGCCAGGAAGCCGTAGATGCCACCCCCGATGCCGAGGATCGCGGCGGGTCCCCAGGAACTGATGCCGTCCACGTGCCGCATGGTGCCCGGACTGGTGCGCGCCGGCAACCCTGCCGGTGGTCCCGGTGGCCGGGCGCCGCAGGTCCCGGCCGCTACCAGGCCCGCGGTGGCGCTTCGCCCGGGCTCGCACGGGTTCGCCGGGGCTCGGCGGCCGTGCGGCAACCCGCTGCCGCCCGACCACCGGCGGGGCCGCGCGACCGTGCCCCGGTGTGCTACGCGCCCGGCGCGCCGTCCAGGGCGAGCTGCACGAGCGTCGCGTGGGTCACGCCGGACGCGCCCCGCGGCGCCCACGGCACCGCCCGGCGGAGATACCCGGTGCCGCCGATGTCCATGTGCACCCACGGGCGGGTCACGAACTCCCGCAGGAACAGGCCGCTCTTGACGAGCGAGCCGTCGGCGGGGCCCGAGTTCTGGAAGTCCGCGTACCAGCTCTCCATGTCCCGGACGTAATCGTCGACCAGGGGGATCTGCCAGTAGCGCTCGCCCTGCCGGGCCCCGGCGGCCACCACCGCGTCGAACCAGGGCTGCGGCGTGCCGAACGCGCCGGTGATCTGCTTGCCGAACGCGCGCTCGACGGCGCCGGTGAGCGTGGCCACGTCGACCAGGTGGGTCGCACCGAGCCGCTCCGCGTAGGTCAGCGCATCGCCGAGGATGAGCCGGCCCTCGGCGTCGGTGTTCTGCACCTCGACGGTCTTGCCGTTGAGCGACCTGACGATGTCGCCGGGACGGGTGGAGTGCGGGCCCGGCATGTTCTCGACCGCCGGCGCCAGGGCCAGCAGGGGCAGGTCGGGCGCCAGCCGCTTCGCCGTCACGATCGCGGCGATCACGGTGCACGCGCCCGTCTTGTCCATCTTCATCTCTTCCATCCGGTCCGCCGGCTTGATCGAGATGCCTCCGGAGTCGAAGGTGACCCCCTTGCCGACCAGCGCCAGCAGGCGACCCTGCGCGTCGCGGGCGCCATCCGTCCCGTTGCGCAGCACGATCAGCCGCGGCGGGTTGTCGCTGCCCCGGCCGACGGCCATGAACAGCCCCATGCCCATCTCGGTCGCGCGGTCGGGGCCGATCACGTCGATCGAGAGGCCGTTGGCACGAGCCAGGTCCGTCGCCGCGTCGGCCAGGACGTCCGGGCTGACGTCGTTCGAGGCCCGGTTCGCCAGGTCGCGCGCGATGCGGGCCCCCTCGCCGATCGTCGCGCCGCGTTCGGCGGCCGCCTGGAGCGACGCGACGTCCGCGCCCGGCGCCACGAGGACCAGCTCGTCGAGCTTCGGCGGCGCCTCGTCGTAGCCGGACCGGTAGAGGGTCGCGGGATCGTATGCGCCCTCGGCCACTCCCCGTGCCACCAGCATGGCCAGGTCGTCGGCCGACAGCCCGGTCCGCGTCCACAACGACGCGGGCAGCCAGATCGCGAGGCGGGTCACCGGGTGGCCGGCCAGCCTGCGCTCGATGGAGGCCGCGACCCGGTAGGCGGCCAGCGCGTCGAAGCCTGCCACGGCCCCGGCCCCGACGGCGAGCACCCAGGGGGCACCCAGCTCCCGGCCCCGCAGCAGCACGCGACGGAAGGGGGACCCTGCCACCTCACCGATGCGCCGGTAATCGGCGATTGCGCCCTCCAGCCGGCGGTCGATCTCGCCGAGCGTGGACGAGTCGGGCTCGCCGGGATCGTCGGTCAGGATGGGGATCGCCAGGACATCGGCGCTCACCGACCACGGCTGATCGGAGACGACCCGGATCTGCATACGGACAGGCTCCTCGTGTAGAGCGGGCGCGGCCGGGACGGGTCGCGACACGCCGCAGGCGACGCCGACGGTCGGATGGACGCGCGTCAGCTGCCCAAGTGTAGCGCCGCGACCGCGTCCCCGAGGTCGCCCCGGGCCTGCTCGATCGCGATCGCCGCCTGGTTCAGGCCGGCCTCTGCGACGTCGCCCATGATCACGACGATCGCCCGCGTGTCCGGGGGCAGCAGCTTCTGGGCGGCGGCCACGCGCGCGGCGAGCAGCTTTCCCGACGCGGTCAGCCGGCCGCCCGTCTTCTGCAGGTCGGCGTAGAGCGCGACCAGGGCCCTGTCGTAGGCGCTCATGCGGTCGATGTAGGTGGTCAGCGTCGAGACGTCGGCGCGGTTTGCCAGCGCGTCGCGCGTGGTGCGTGCCGAGGCGAGCGCGGCCGACGCCTCGCCCAGGGTCGTGAGCGCGGCCGCGTACCGGCTGGCGTGGGCCTGCTCGGTGGCCGCGAACACCAGGTCGTCGTGGCGCTGGAGCACGCCCGCGAGCTGGATGGCCGGCAGCGACGCGTCGGCCAGCGTGCGCCAGTCGTCCGGCACGGGCCGGGTCGTCTGCAGCGCCGCCCGCGCAGCCGACAGCATGGCCCGCGACCGGTCGCCGAGCAGGTCCGGCTGGACCGAGGCCTGGACGACGTCGAGGTCGGCGTTCAGGCGCGTCACCTGGGCGTCGATCGACGAGATCAGGCCGTCCCCGGCGGAGAGGTCGGCCGACAGCAGGTCCTGGCGCCTGGCGACCAGGTCGATCAGGGCGTTGCGGGCCGTGTCGCCGAGCTGCCCGACGTCTGCCGAGAGCGTGTCGTACTGGGGTCCCAGGGCGCGGATGCGCGCCTGGAACGCGGTGTCCTGGACCCACGTGAGCTCGGGGCGCGTCGTGTCGCCGGGGAGATGATCGGCGCTGACCGTCAGTCCCGCTCCGGCGAGCGCGATGACCGCCACGACGACGAGCCAGGCGATGCCACGCAGCAGTGCCGAGGCCAGCCGGCGCAGTCGTCCCCGCATGCCCGGGAGTCTATCGCGGCGAACGGCCGGTCCGGACCGTGAACCGGCCGCGAACCGGGCGCGGCGGGGAGTTGGACCGGGCGCGGCAGGCAGCCAGGCGGCCGGACGGGCGGCAGGCGGTACCATCGCCACGCATGGAACCCGGCCCGGTCGGAGATCCTCCCCGCGTGACGGTGCACGACCAGCTCGACGCGCTGCTTCGCCGCATGCCGAAGGCCGAACTGCACCTCCACCTCGACGGCTCGCTCCGACCCGCCACCGCGCTCGACCTTGCCCGGGAACGACGCCTGGACGACGGAATGGACCTGGCCGCGATGCGCAGGCGCCTGACGGGCCCGGCTCAGTTGCGCGACCAGGCCGAGCTGCTGCGCGCCTTCGACCTGCCGGCCTCCCTCCTGCAGGACACGGAGGCACTGCGCAGGGTCACCGCGGAACTCGTCGAGGACGTGGCCGGGGACGGCACGCGCTACGTTGAGATCCGCTGGGCGCCGGGGCTCCACCTGCAGCGAGGGCTGGGCCTGGCGGATTCGATCGCGGCCGTGGTGGCCGGCACGCGAGACGGGGTGGCCGCGGTGGAAGCCCGGGCGGGTGACGGGGCCAAGGTGGCGGCCACGGCGGCCGCCCGGGCGGCCGACCGTCGTGACCTTCCGCGCATCACCGTGCGGCTCATCGCCGTGGCGATGCACTCGCACGACCATCGGGACAACGTCCGGGTCGCGGAAGCCGCGGCCCGGTTCTCCGCCGAGGGGCTGACCGGCTTCGACCTCGCGGGCCCGGAAGCCGCCCATCCCGACCCGCTGGTCCACGCCACGGCGATCTCGGTGGCGCGCGAAGCCGGGCTCGGGATCACGGTCCACGCGGGCGAG
>JAJYNP010000383.1 GCA_021786265.1 Chloroflexota bacterium | reverse complement strand
ACGGCGGCACGCTCTGGCAGCCCCAGGTCGTGCGCCAGGTCCTGAGCCCCACCGGGCAGGTGGTGCAGGCGTTCGCGCCGAAGCTGCGCGCCCGGGTGAAGATCGACCCCTCGATCCTGGCCTACATCCGCGAGGCGGCGCGCGAGGCGGTGGTGATCCGCCATACCGGCAACGTGGTGGACATGCCGCTCTATGTCGCCGGCAAGACCGGCACCGCCCAGTATGGCAACGTGCGGATCGGTGGGCACCTGCCCATCCACTCCTGGTTCGTGGGCTTCGTCTCGCCCTCGGGCGACTTCGCCAGGACCGACTCGCAGCTCGCGATCCTGGCCTTCACCTACGACACGTCCAACAGCATCGGGAACCCGTCGACCGAGATCGTGAAGTACTTCCTGCAGATGCACTACGGCATCAAGCAGGATTACCGGCAGCCCTTCCTGATCAGGCCCACCGGCAACTGACCGCGCTCCGGTCTGCGCGCCCCGGCCCGCGTCTGGAACATGACCGCAGGGCCGCGGTCGGTGCAACGCGGATGCAAGCGAGTCCCTGCCACCATGGGCGGGTCTCCGGTCGCATGAGGCACGAATCTCGCGATGACGGCGACCAGCTCCACCGTACCGGGGCCGCCGGTGCGGTGGGCGGCGCATCCAGGACTGACCAGGCACGAGGGCGCGGCGCAGCAGCCGCGCCGGGAGGGCGCGCGGCCCGACCTGCTGGGGGATCCGCCGGTCGCGGCCCTCGCGCGTGCATCCGCCCCGGCGCATGCGCCCGCCCCGGCGCATGCGCCCGCCCGCCCGCGCCGGCCGCCGGAGGGGCTGCTCGCACGGGCCCGCGCCCTGTGGCCCGGTCTGCCGTCGCGCCAGCTGGCCGGCACCCGTGGCGACCCACTCCGGATCGTCAGGCTGGTGGGTCGTCGCAGCAATGAGGCCCCGGAGGTCCTCCTGGCGATGCTGCTGGGCCCCCGCGCCGGTGCGTCGCGGCGATGACCGGCACGGACCAGCGAGGACCTGTACGAATCGATGCCGGGCGTATCGATGCCGACCGTTGCGGGCGCGACTATCCTGCTGACGGGGACACCGCGACGCATGGGACCGGTCCCCGTCAGGAGGGGACGTGGTCGTCCGTGCTCGCTCGTTGGCCAGCCTCGTCGCGCTGGCGCTCGTCGCCTCGCTGGCGCCCGCCGGCGTCGTCGCCGCCCCGCCCGTCGCCGCGCCGGCCCGGGTCCCGCCCGCGCGCCCCCCGGTTGCCCTCTCGCGGTCGCTCAACGGCGGACTCGCCTCGCTCGCCGAGACATCCGCGAGGTTCGCTGCGGGGATCCGGAGCGGCCGGCCGGGAGCGAGCGCCGGGTCCTGGGGCCCCGAGCTGCCGGTCTCGATCACGATCGCGCCCGCGGCGCGGAGCAGCGTGGAGGCGGCACTCGCCTCGCTCGGCGGGCGGATCGCGAACCGGGATGCGCGGGGGGTGGAGGTCTACGTCCCGCAGCGCTCGCTGGCCGTTCTGGCCGGTGTCGCCGGCGTCGAGCAGGTTGACCCGATCCTCCCCCACGTCATGGCGGACACGCTCGCGGACGCGGTGGCGCTCCAGGGGGCCACGGCCTGGCAGGCCGCCGGCACGGGCGGGGACGGGGTGAGCGTGGGGATCATCGACGGCGGGTTCTCCGGGATCCGGGCGCTCCTCGGGGTGGACCTGCCGGCGACCGTCCATGCCCGCTGCTACACGGCCGTCGGCACCTACACCACGGACCTGGCGGCGTGCGAGCAGGGCGGCGAGCCCCATGGCACTGCCGTCGCGGAGTCGGTCGCGGCCATGGCGCCTGCCGCGTCCCTCTGGATCGCCGACCCCACATCCCAGGACGATCTGCTGTCCACCATCGACTGGATGACCTCCAACGGCGTGCGGATCATCAACGCCTCGTGGACCGACACGGGATTCGAGGGGCCGGGTGACGGGACCAGCCCGTACACGGACACGGCGTACGCACTGGTGGATCGTGCCGTGTCGGAGGGGGCGCTCTGGGTGAACGCGGCGGGCAATTCGGGGGAGCAGGGCTGGATCGGCCCCTGGCGCGAGGACGCCAACGGCTGGCTCGAGTTCTCCGGGACCGACACGTCCAACCGCCTCACGCTCGAGCAGGGTGATCACGTGGCGGTCTCGCTGCGCTGGTCGGACCCGTGGGGCCACGCATCCGACGACTACGACCTGGGGCTGTACCAGGCCGGCGACCCCATCCCGGTCGCCTCGTCCAGCAACCTGCAGAACGGGACCGGGGACCCGGTCGAGACGCTTGAGTACGACGTCCCGTCCACGGGCGTGTACGAGATTTCCGCGCACCGCAGCTCCGGGGGAGCGGCGTCCCGCGTGCAGCTCCTGGTGCAATCCGAGGTCGAGGCGCCCCTGGAGTACCAGGTCGCCCAGGACACGCTGACGGCACCGGCCGACGGCCGCAACCCCGGGATGCTCGTGGTGGGCGCCGTCGACGTGAGCGCCCCCTCGACCGTCGAGCCGTACAGCGGCCAGGGGCCGACCCTGGACGGCCGCATCAAGCCGGATCTCGTGGCCGCCGACTGCGCAGACACGCGGACGATCGCCACGTTCTGCGGCACGAGCCAGGCCACCCCGTTCGTGACCGGCGCCGCGGCGGACGTCCTGTCCGCTCACCCCGGCTGGACCACGGCCCAGCTGGTGCAGTACCTCACGCAGCACGCGACGGCGATCGGGTCGCCGGTCCCCAACGCGACCGCCGGCTACGGGCGCCTCACCCTCGGACCGTCGCCCAACGTGCCGGCCTCGCTCCACTTCGTCGAGGAGCCCATCGGTGGCCTGGCGGGCGCCCCGCTGGTGCCGCAGCCTTCGGTGGAGATCCTCGACGGTCTGGGCCAGCGCGTCGCGGCGGGCCCTGGAGCGACCCTGAGCGTGACGCTCGGAGCCGCCGCGGCCGGCGGCACGAGCGGGACCACCGGCGCCGCGCTCGCGCCCGACGACCTCACCTGCACGGGCGGCACGACCGTGGTGGCGGTCGCGGGCCTCGCGCGGTTCACCGGATGCACGATCCGGGACGCGGCGCAGAACATCGTCCTGACGGCGGGCGCATCCGCCCCACCGGCACCGGGTGCCTCCGCGCTGCCGCCGGCCACGTCCTCCGCGTTCGATGTGGATCCAGCGTCCACGCCCGTCCCGACGCTCACGGCGACGCCGAGCGCGCCAACGATCACGTGGGGGTCCGGCGTGTCGCTGACGGTCCGGATGGTCACGCCCCCGGGCGGCCCACCGGTGGACGCTCGCGAGGTCGAGCTGCAGGCGTCGCCGGACGCGATCACCTGGGCCACGATCGCGACGCTGTCCACCGACAGCTCCGGCGGGGCGTCGTTCGCCTATCGACCCGCCACGAACCTGTGGTACCGGGCGGTCGCGCCCGCCTCGAGCGATTTCGGCCCGGCGATCTCCGCGCCGGCCCGGGTGGTGGTCCGGCAGATCGCGCTGCTGCGACCGGCGTACGGCGCCGTGACCAGGGTGATCGCGCGGGGCTCGACCGTGACGTTTGCCACGACGATCCGGCCGGCACGCCCCGAGCTGCCCGCACCGGTGGCCACGTACCGGCTGTACCGGCTGGTGTCCGGCCACTGGGTCCTGGTCTGGCAGCAGCGCGTCGCCACCGACGCTGCGGGCGTCGCCCCGCTTACGTGGCGCTTCGGGACCGCAGGCACGTGGTACGTGGTCGCCTCCGCGGTGCCCACGCCGCTCAACGCCAACAGCGTCTGGAGCCCGCTGGATCGCGTCCTCGTGCGCTGATCCCGGAGGAGTCGGTCAGTCGTGGCCCCGCCGCAGGAGCCCGAACCGGCGCCGCGGCGCCGGTTCGGGCTCGTCGCCCGGCTCGGCGGCACCGGCCACGATCGATGCGAGGCGTGCGAGCCGCTCCGCCGGTTCCGAGCGCGGTGCGGCCCGCACGACCGGAACACCCTCGTTGACCGCCCTGGCAAAGATCAGGTCGTGGTGCGGCAGTTCCAGCGCGACGGTGGTGCCGAGAGAATCCTCGATGTCGGAGCGCTTCAGCGGCTCGTGGGCGAAGAGGTGGTTGATCACGTGGAGCGTCCGATCCGTCAGCCGTCGCTCGCCCAGCACCTGCTCGACGGAGACGAGCGCCCGCAGGGACGGGATCTCGGGCAGCGTCACCAGCACGATGCGATCCGCGGCCGCGAGGAGCGCAAGCGCGCGTGCCCCGAGCGTCGCGCCCGCGTCGACGATCACGAACAGGTATGCGGTCCGCAGGGCCTCGACCGCCGCCACCAGATCGGCGGGAGTGAACCGGTCGGCTTCTTGCGGATCGTCCGGAAGGCAGAACACGTCGAGCGTGTCGGCGTAGCGCTCGGCTGTGGCGCGGACGCCGTCCTCGTCCGGATCGGCGAGCACGTCCCCCAGCTGGTGCCGAGGCTTCAGGTCCAGGTGGGTCGGCACCTGGCCCAGGGGCAGGGCGAGGTCGATCAATGCGACCTGCCCCGGCTGGCGCTCGGCGAGGCCGAGGGCGACGTTCACGGCGATGGTCGTGGTCCCGACCCCGCCCTTGGCGCCGAAGAAGGCGATCGCCTGG
>JAJYNP010000150.1 GCA_021786265.1 Chloroflexota bacterium | reverse complement strand
CGTGGCCGCCAACCCGCACGCGCTCTGGGTCTACATCGTGGGGCCGCTGGCGGGCGCCGTGCTGGCGGTTACCGTGCGGCGCCTCCTGTGGCCCGACCTGGTCCCGCTGACCGCCAAGCTGTTCCACCTCGCCGGTGACCGCCCAACGAGCCTGGGGCACTTTCCGAGGGAGATCCGCGGCGACGCCGAGTGACCAGGGGCGGCCCGCGGGGCGGGCTCGTGACGGATGGTGTGAGTTGATTGACGCTGGCCACGACGATATCCTTCGGCGACCGTCTGCCACACGGCCGCTTGGGCTCAAGGACCTCCACAACGGCTCACTCACGCGCCGCCTCACGCAGGCTGCCTGTCCTACCTGCCGCGTTTGGTCTGTTCGTCGTGGTCGTACTGGCCATGGGCTATTTCTCCTACGAGGGCGCCCAGCAGGACGTGCGTCGGTCGGCCGAAGGCCAGCTTTCCATGCTCGCGGGCCGCAGGGTCGACCAGCTGGCGCAATACCGCACTGAGCGGATCGCGGATGGCAAGCAACTCGCCGGAAACGCGGTATTCGCCGACCTCGTGCGGCAAGTACTGGCCGCCAGCCCCGCGCCTCCCAACGCGATGGCGCAGCTGCAGGGCTGGCTGGATAAGTTTGCGGCGCAACCGGACTACGACCAGGTCCGCCTGCTCGATCCCGAGGGCGGAACCGTCGTGGCGGTCCTCGCTGGCGCACCATCGCCGCCCGCTGTGGTCGCGCAGCAGGTGCCCGCCGTGCTGCAGTCGCGCCGGATCACCTTTGTCGACTTCTACCGCAGTACCGATGACGGGCGCGTGCACCTGGCACTCCTGGTCCCCATCTTCGACGATCGAGAAGGCGGCCGGCCCCTCGGCGTAGTGGAGCTCTCGATCAACCCGGCCGCGTATCTCTACCCGGTGGTCGGGTCCTGGCCCGTTCCGAGCAGCACCGGCGAGACGGTGCTCGTGCGCCGCGACGGGGACGCCGCGCTCTACCTGAACCCGCTGCGGTCCGATCCGGCTGCGGCGCTCGCGCGGCGTGTCCCGCTCGCCGACATGCAGGTCCCGGCCGTGCAGGCGGTGCTCGGGCGAACCGGGATCGTGCAGGGGATCGACGGCGGCAACGCGCCGGTCATCGCCGCGGTGCGCCCCGTGCCCGGCTCCCCCTGGTTCCTGGTCACCGAGGAGGCCACCGCAGAGATCAACGCGCCGCTGCAGGCGCGGCTGCTGGCGACGCTCCTGCTGGTCGTGCTGACCCTGGGGACCGCAGCCCTGGGCGCGGTGGGGCTCCGGAGGCGGGGTGAGCGGCGCCGACTGCGCGAACGGGACGAGGCGGAACGGGTCCGGGCTTGGCTGCACGAAGTGATCGCCCGCAGCCTCGACGAGATCTACGTCTTCGATCCCGCGACGCTGCGCTTCCGGTTCGTCAACGCGGGCGCCTGCCGCAATCTCGGCTACACGCCGGAGGAGCTTGCCGAACGGACACCGCTGGATCTCAAGCCGCGCTTCACTGAGGCCTCGTTCCGTGCGCTCTTGGACCGGCTGCGCGACGGCGCGACTCAGACGCTGGTCTTCGAGACCGTGCACCGACGCCGCGATGGTTCCGAGTACCCCGTGGAGGTTCACCTGCAACTCGTGGAGAGTGGGCACGGGGAGGTCTGTCTGGCGGTGGTCGATGACATCACCGAGCGCAGGCGGGCTCATGACGCGCTCGTGCGGCAGAAAGATCTCTACGACATGCTCTCGCAGGCGAACCAGGCGATGGTGCGAGCGAGCGATCAGGACGCGCTCTTCCGGGATGCCTGCCGTGTCGCCGTCGAGCGCGGCCACTTCGCGTTCGCCTGGGTGGGGCTGGTCAGCGCCGACGGCTGGCGGGTCGAGCCGGTGGCCCGCTACGGCAAAGACGGCGGCTACGTGGATCGCGTGCGCGTGGTGACCGATGCGTCCGCCCCCACCGGGCGTGGGCCGACCGCTCAGGCGTTGCGTCTCGGCCGGCCGATAATCGTCAACGACTTCCTGCAGGATCCGTCGACGGAGGCGTTCCGCGCGCTCGCGGAACCCCTCGGCGTGCGCAGTTCCGGCGCGTTTCCGATCCGCCGCGGCGGCGCGGTGGTCGGCGCGATCAACCTCTACGCCGACGAGCCAGGTTTCTTCACCGACGATGTGGTCGGCACGCTCGAGGAGATGGCGCTCGACGTCTCCTACGCCCTCGATGACTTCGCGCGGCGTGAGGCGCTGATCGCGAGCGAGTCGCGCTATCGCCAGCTCTTCGAGGCCAACCCGCACCCCATGTGGGTGGAGGACGACGAGACGCTGCAGATCCTCGCAGTCAACGATGCGGCCCTCGCCCACTACGGCGCGAGCCGGGAGGCCTTCCTCGCGCGGACCGGCATCGACATCCTGGCACCCGAGGAGGTCGCGCGCTGGCGCGCGTGGCTGCTCGAAGCGCGGCGCTCGGGCAGGGTGGAGGCCGGGATCTGGCACCATCGGACCAGTGACGGCACGTCGATCGATGCCGAGGTGGCCGTCCATGCGCTCGACGTCGACGGACGCCGCGCGTGGCTGGTGCTGGCGCACGACGTCACGGCCCGCCTGGCTGCCGAGCGTGGGCAGCGTCTGGCGGCAGCGGCCCTGGCGAGCACACGCGACTCGGTGATGATCACGGACCTCAAGCCACGGATTGTTACGGTGAATGCGGCGTTCACCACGATCACCGGCTACACCGAGGTCGAGGTGGTCGGGCGTAACCCCAGGCTCCTCCAGTCGGGACGCCACGACCGCGCCTTCTACGAGGCGATGTGGGCTGCGTTGCGCAAGACCGGATACTGGCGGGGCGAGCTCTGGAACCGCCGCAAGAACGGCGAACTCTATCCGGCCTGGGTCACCATCAGCGCGGTCCGCGACGCTGACGGCCACCCGACCCATTATGTCGAGGTCGCGACCGATCTCGGCGAGCTCCGCGAGAGCCAGGCGCGCATCGAGTATCTCGCGCACCACGATGTGTTGACGGATCTCCCGAACCGGCTGCTGCTGGAGTCGAACCTGGAGCTGGCGCTGCGACGGGCTGAGGGAGCAGGTGCTGGTGTCGCCGTGCTGCTGGTCTCGGTCGACCGGTTCAACACGATCAACGACAGCTTGGGGTTCGCGGCCGGCGACGAAGTGCTGCGCGCGGTCGGACGGCGCCTGCGCGAGCGGCTGCCGGTCGGGAACCTCGTGGCGCGCGTTGGAGGTGCGGACTTTGGGGTCCTCCTCAACGCCCTCGACGACCTGGGCCACGCGGCCACCGTGGCGGCCGATCTGCTCGCCGCCTTGGAGGAGCCGCTCGTGTTGAGCGGTGGAGCTCGGGTCTACCCCCGGGCGAGTATCGGCATCGCCGTACAGTCGCACGACGGCCTGACGGCCCTTGACCTGCTGAGTGCGGCAGACACAGCGATGCACGACGCGCGAGCGGGTGGTGGCAACCGGTTCTCCTTCTTCACCGCCGATCTCAATAGCCGTGCGTTGGCCCGGCTCGAGCTCGAAACGGCACTGCGGCAGGCGCTAGAGCGGCGCGAGTTCGTACTGCACTATCAGCCCAAAGTGGACCTGCGCAGCGGCCGCATCGTCGGGGCGGAGGGGCTCCTGCGCTGGGAGTGTCCCGGGCGGGGCCTGGTGCCCCCGTCGGACTTCATCCCGGTGGCCGAGCAGAATGGGTTGATTGTCCCGATCGGGGCGTGGGTGATCGGCGAGGCCTGTCGCCAGCTGCGGGCCTGGCTCGACGCCGGACTGGCGGAAGCGCGTGTGGCTGTGAACGTCTCAGCGCGCCAGTTCCGCGACCCCGGCCTGGAGCAGACCGTGACGGCGGCCCTGGAACGCTATCGCCTGGAACCGGAGCGGTTGACGCTCGAGCTGACCGAGAGCCTCTTGATGGAGGATGTGGACGAGGCGCTGGAGCGCGTGGCGCACCTGGGCCGCATCGGCGTCGGGCTCTCCCTCGACGACTTCGGGACCGGATACTCGAGCCTCGCGTACCTGAGCCGCCTGCCTCTGCGCGAACTGAAGATCGACCGTTCGTTCGTCAGCGGCATGACCACGGACTCGAGTGCGGTGACCATCGCGGCGGCGGTGATCGCCCTGGCCCACCTGATGCACCTGACGGTGGTGGCCGAGGGCGTCGAGGCTGGGACGCAGGCGGAGCTGCTGCGGCGGTTCGAGTGCGACGAGGCGCAGGGGTTTTACTTCAGCCGACCTGTCACGGCCGACGCGTTCGCCGACTTGCTGCGGAAGGGCCTCCTTCCGCCGTCGCCGGAGCGACCGGCGCGCTGAGTTGTGACGCCGGGGCTGCGCACCGGTTCGGCGCCCCTCGGCAGGTTCGTGCCGAGGGCCGGCCGGCCGGCACTTGCGGCGTCGCGGCCGGAGGCGGACCATGCAGCCAGCAGGCGGATCATGCACGTCGAAGGAGGGTCTGCGTACCATGTCGTTCGCAGAAGCCGTCGCGTACCGTGATGCCCAGCCCGTCACGCTGGTCTGGATCGATGCGCGCGAGGCGGTCATCGTCACTTGGGCCGACGACGAGGCGCACGTGCAGCGTGTGGCGGGCGCTCTGCCCCCGCACGAGCGGTC
>JAJYNP010000204.1 GCA_021786265.1 Chloroflexota bacterium | reverse complement strand
CGGGCCACTCATAGCTGGTGGTTGGGCGGATGACGACATTCGACCAGGGGCTCGTGGCGCTGCTGGCGGAGCGCGGCGTCTCTCGGCGGGCCTTCCTCAAGTTCTCGGCCACGATGGCCGGTGTCCTTGCGCTTCCGCCGTCCTACGCACCACGGATCGCCGCGGCCCTCGAGAAGGCGCCGCGTGTCCCGGTGATCTGGCGCGAGGGGCAGGACTGCGCCGGCAACACCGAAGGTTTCCTGCGCGCCTCGCATCCGACGGTCGCTGAGCTCATCCTCGACGTCCTGTCGGTCGACTATCACGAGACGATCATGGCCCCCTCGGGGCGGCAGGCCGAAGAAGCGATGATCGCGACGATGGAGAGGTATCCGAACCAGTACATCGCGGTCATCGAGGGTTCGATCCCCATGGCGGACGACGGCGTCTACTGCACGATCGGCGGACGGGCGTTTCGGGACATCGCCCGTGAGGTGATGGAGGGGGCGCTGGCGACGATCGCCGTCGGTGCGTGCGCCTTCGACGGCGGCCTGCCGGCGGCCGGCGGCGGTCCGACCGGTGCGATCGGGGCGAAGGACCTGGTTCCCGGCGCCAGGGTGATCAACCTGCCGGGCTGCCCGATGAACGTCCAGAACCTGACCGCGACGATCGTCCACTTCCTCACGTTCGGCGAGTGGCCGGCGGTCGACAGCCTGGGCCGGCCGCTGTTCGCCTACGGCCAGCTGATCCACGACCAGTGCGAGCGTCGGGCCCATTTCGAGCACGGCGAGTTCGTCCTGGCATGGGGCGACGAGGCGTCGCGCAAGGGCTGGTGCCTCTACAAGATGGGCTGCAAGGGCCCCGAGACGTTCGCGAACTGCCCGACCGCCCGCTTCAACGATGGGACGAGCTGGCCGGTGAAGTCCGGACACGGCTGCGTCGGCTGCACGATGCCCCAGTTCTGGGACCAGATGAGCCCGTTCTATCGGCGCCTGCCGCCGCCGCCGGCGTTCGCGTCCGACGTGACGGCTGACCAGATCGGCCTGTTGTTCGTCGGCGGCGTCGCCGGCCTGGCCGCCGCCCACGCGGCCGGGAGCTATGTCCGCAGGCGGCGCCAGAAGAGGGAGGAGGAGGCGGCGGCGGTCGCCGTGGCTGCCGGCCCGCCGACAGGCGCACCGCCACCTGCCGCGCCGCCACCTGCCGCGCCGCCACCTGCCGCGCCGCCACCCGCGCCGCCACCCGCGCCGCCACCTGCCGCGCCGCCGGCATCGGACACGACGAGCGGGGGGGTCGAGTGAGATGACACGCATCGCCGTCGACCCGATCACCCGGATCGAGGGTCACCTGCGGATCGAAGTCGAGGTCGAGAACGGCGTCGTCCGCGACGCCTGGAGCTCGGGGACGATGTTCCGGGGGATGGAGCTCATCCTCAAGGGCCGGGATCCACGCGACGCGTGGATCTTTGCCCAGCGAACTTGCGGGGTTTGCACGACCGTCCACGCGCTCGCCTCGGTGCGCAGCGTCGAGAACGCCCTCGGCCTGAGGATTCCCACGAACGCCCGCCTCGTGCGCAACCTCATCGCCGGTTCCCAGTATGTCCAGGACCACGTGAT
This sequence comes from Chloroflexota bacterium, assembly GCA_021786265.1. Next base: position 3,033 of record JAJYNP010000204.1, on the reverse strand, counting down.
CCACTTCTATCACCTCCATGCGCTCGACTGGGTCGACGTCGTCTCCGCGCTGTCGGCCGACCCGGCCAGGACGTCGTCCCTCGCCCAGTCGATCAGCGACTGGCCGCTCTCGAGCGCGAAGTACTTCGCCGGCGTCCGGGCCAAGCTCCAGGCCTTCGTTTCGTCGGGTCAGCTCGGCCCGTTTGCCAACGGCTACTGGGGCCACCCGGCCTATCGGCTACCGCCGGAGGCGAACCTCATGGCGGTCGCCCACTATCTCGAGGCGCTCGACTGGCAGCGCCAGGTTATCCGGATCCACGCACTCCTCGGGGCGAAGAACCCCCATCCCCAGACGTACGTCGTGGGCGGCATGGCCCTGTCGATCGATCCGAACTCCCCGACCGCGCTCAATGCCCGGGGGCTCTCGGAGATCGCCGGGCTCCTCGCCCAGGCCAGGGACTTCGTCGACCGCGTGTACCTCCCCGACGTCCTCGCGCTTGCCGGCTTCTACAAGGACTGGGCGGGGATCGGGCCGGGGATCGGCAACTACCTCTCGTACGGTGACTTCCCGGAGGACGATTCGGGGCAGCCGTCGGCCTTCTTCCTCCCGCGCGGCCGGATCATGGGCCGAGATCTGTCGAAGGTCGTCCCGGTCGATCAGCTCGATGTCGCGGAAACCGTCGCGCACTCGTACTACGAGTACGACGGCGGCGACGCGGCGCTGAAGCACCCCTGGGAGGGCCAGACGAAACCGAGCTACGCGGGGCCGAAGCCGCCCTTCGAGACACTCGAGGGCTTCGACAAGTACAGCTGGCTCAAGGCGCCGCGCTACCAGGACGAACCGATGGAGGTCGGTCCGCTCTCGAGGATGCTCGTCGCGTACGCGTCCGGCCAGCCCGAGGTCAAGGCGGGGATCGACGCCGTGCTCTCCGCGCTCGGTGTCGGGCCGGAGGCGCTCTTCAGCACGCTCGGCCGGATCGCGGCCCGGGCCGTCGAGACGCAGGTCATCGCCACCCGTCTCGGAACATGGCTCACCGATCTCGAGGCCAACCTCGACACGGGCGACCTCGCGATTGCCGACGTCACGAGATGGGACCCGAGGAGCTGGCCGGCCGAGGCCCAGGGCTGGGGTCTCGAAGAGGCCCCACGCGGAGCACTCGGTCACTGGGTGAAGATCAAGGACCAGAAGATCGCCAACTACCAGCTCGTCGTCCCGAGCACGTGGAACGGCTCGCCGCGCGACGGCAAGGGCCGCCGCGGCGCGTGGGAGGAGGCCTTGATCGGGACGCCGATCAAGGACCCCAACAGGCCCGTCGAGATCCTGCGCACGGTCCACTCGTTCGACCCCTGCCTGGCCTGTGCCGTGCACGTCTACGACCCCGACGCCGGTAGCTCGGTCGAGATCCGGGTCGTGTGAGGGGAGGCCCCGATGACAGCCGTGCCGTCGCCCCTCCCAGGTGCACAACCCGTCCACGCCGCCGCCACGACGCCTGCACCCGGTTCGCCGGGTGCGGCGGCCGGGGCGCCCGGCGCGGAGGCGACGACCCCGCGCGATCTCGAGCGCGTCCGCGTCTACGTCTGGCAGATCCCCGTGCGCGTGACCCACTGGATCGTGGTCGGCTCCATCGTCGTCCTATCGGTGACGGGCGGCTACATCGCCGACCCGTTCCTCATCCCGCCGGGCGGATCGGTGATGACGACGATGCGGTTCATCCACATGGTCGCAGCCTTCGCATTCCTGGGCGCGGGTTTGTTCCGAGGGTATTGGATGTTCGCGGGCAACCGCTTCGCCCACTGGCGGGCCTTCGTCCCGACGACGGGGGTTCAGCGGGGAGAGATCGTCCGGCAGCTCGGCTGGTACCTGTTCCTGCGGCGCGATGCGGCCCGGGTCCTTGGCCACAACCAGCTGGCGACGGCGTCGTACATGGTCGTGTTCTTCCTGTTCGCGCTCCAGACTGTGACCGGGTTGGCCCTGGTCGGCGTCCACGGCACGGAACCGTGGGCGACGCTCTTCGGCTGGGTTCCCAACGTCCTGTTCGGGATCCAGGGCGTGCGCGTCGCCCATCACCTCATCATGTGGGCGATCCTCGGGTTCCTGGTTCACCACGTCTACTCGTGCGTCCTGGTCGACCACTGGGAACGCAACGGTCTGGTGTCGAGCATGATCTCGGGCTACAAGTTCGTCACCCGCCGCGAGGTCGCCGAGGCGCGCGACGGCGGACCCGACACCCCGGGCGTCGAGGAATGAGCCGCTCCGACGGGCCGCTCCTCGTCCTCGGGGTGGGCAACGTCCTGCTCCGAGACGAGGGGGTCGGCGTGCGGGTCGTGCGCGAGATCGAGGGGCTCACGGCGAGCGGCCGGGTGGAGCTGCCGGCGGGCACCCGGCTGGTCGATGGGGGCACGCTGGGTCTCGACCTGCTGCCCCTGATCGACGACTCGAGGGCGCTCCTGATGGTGGACGCGATCGATCTTGGCCGAGCCCCCGGCAGCGTCGAGGTCATGCACGGCGGAGCGCTCCAGGGCGCGATCGCCGGTCACATCTCCCCGCACCAGGTGGGCGTCGGCGATCTTCTCGCGGCCGCCCGATTGATGGGGACGCTGCCCGAGGCCGTCGCGCTCATCGGCATCCAGCCCGCCGAGATCGCGGTTGGCCTTGCGCTGACCGATGTCGTCGAGGCGGCCGTCCCGGCCGCGGTGCACGCGGTCGTCATGGAGCTCCGGCGGCTTGCGGCGGCCGTGCCCGGGACCGGTCCCATCCTCGATCGGTCCGTTGCGACCGCAGCGATGGGCTGATCGGCACGTCGGCTCGGGCCTGTGACGTGTCGGAATCAGAAGCGTCGAGGTAGGCGTTTGTCGAGGAAGGGATCGGAAGGGGCGATGCACGAGGCGGGACTCGCGAACGCGGTCGCCGATGCGCTCCGGCGGGCGGGCGTCGAACAGGCCGCCGGAGCGCATGTGCGGATCCTCGTCAGCGGCGGCCACGCCGAGGCCGATGACTTCGACGGTGCCTTCCGGATGCATCTCGCCACCGCGGCTCCCGAGTTTGATGTCGAC